>CAIYZV010000265.1 GCA_903930765.1 uncultured Pirellula sp. | reverse complement strand
TTCGCTGGTGCGTTCCGATCTCCATAACTCCCTGCCATCCCCCTTGATGACGAACACAACAGTCCCTCCATGCGTGTCGGCCAAACCTGCATAGCCCGTAAGCTTGTCCCACTTTCCCGCTAATTCATACGTGTATTTGCTCGGCGCATGCGCATACAAACCTCGCGCAAAAATCTTGCCAGCAACACGTATCACTACAGGATCCTCCGGAAGCCGATTCAGCATGGGACGCAACCATCCCACGCTCGCCGATTTCGAGGCAGCCTCCGATATCCATACATTTCTCGCATCATATTCACTCGGCGGAACAGTCGGCTGAAGGCTCATACTCCCCACCAACGACCTCGCGATTTCAATCTCCGGTCGATCCCCCGAATCATCCGTCGACGGTTTATCCAATCGCTCCAACTCCAGCCGCTCCAATTCCAATCTCGCAGCAGATTTATCGCGCTGCGTGACCGCCTGCACCAAGGATCGCAGCTTGAGTGCTGTGCGGTACGAGGACACGTCAACCTTCCCCTCGGAATCCACCTCGAAAGGGATCGATGCGACTTGATCATTGATCCGACCACCGTTGGACTGGCACGCCACCACGCGGAGAACCGAGGGCTTACCCTTAGCAAACTCCTCGCAATGCAAGACAAAACCACCATCGGCGTCCGGAATTGCAGTTACCGTTGTCGCATCGTAATCGCCACCTCCATTCGGATCGATATAACCGACGATCGCGTACACAGGTGGATCGCCACGCACAGTCCCCGAAACGGAAAATCCAATTCCAGTAGCCGTTCGTTCCACCGAGTCAATCTCGACCGTAGCAGTGAGTGGCAGATCGATTCCTTTTTCATTCGAAGTGAAAAGAGGATGGCCCGCGAGCCTCAACGCGTCCGCGAAAGAGAGGAACGAGCCACGCCCCTCGTTGCGACGATCCTCTCCATAGGTTCGATTGCCACTTCCCATGAGAGAAGTCCCCAACACGCCCCCCTCGTCAGAGCGTTCTTTGTTGTGGGGCAATCCCAGCGCATGCCCTAATTCGTGGCAGACTCCACCCACAAAAATGCTGTTGTAACGACCGACGGAGATATTGCCGTATTGCCCGTCTCGCAGCATGGTCTGATTCTCCGAGAGCAATCGTGAATCGAGCAGCATCGAATCGACTTGCCAAGCGGTCCCGGACCGCAATCCGCCGGTCGCGTAATAGGGACTATTCTGAGTCATGACGCGCGAGGATTCATCCCAATTGCTCATATTGCAGAACAGAACAATCGTTTCCTGGTCCGCATCGATCCCAGCAGCCTTAAGTGTCCGTAGGCACTCGTTCCGGATTTTGTACCCACTCTCGACATTGTATCGATCATAGGGCAACGCGCCGCGCACCAAATGCACGTGCAGAATCCCATCCTTCTCTTTGTCCAGAGGAAACGTCATCTCGCCGAAACCGTTGCGATTCATCTCCGAACGGTAAAAGGACTGGATGTCCGTGAGCACGCGATCAAGCCGTTCACGGTATTGGGGCAGTGGCTCTCGATCGCTGGGGGTCCAATAGACCACATGGAGGGTCCTGCTCGAAGGTACCGGCATTTCAGCAAGGTAAGCCTCCCGAATCCGAATCGCATCCACCGCTTGGGCCGGAAGCGATTCCATACGGTCCTTCGGCATAGGCTTCGATTGCATCACGACAAACTCAAGAGCTTCCATGGCATCTTCATAGTTCGTGGCATGCCCACCGTCGGGCAGGTGCTTCACGAACACAGGATGTGACATGGCCTGAAGCTGTTCCATGAGCTTGAGCGTGCTCGTAGGTGGAACGATGGTATCTTTACCGCCAGTGGTTACCGCAATCGGCATGGCCAAACGATCCGCGTGCAGTTCCGCAGATCGCTTCCGGTATTCGCTGGCAACTTTGTCTTTACTGCCGCCATACGAAGCCGCAATCGCATCTTGAAACTGATCGTATTCGATCATGTTCGCAGTCCCATTCATCGAGACGACGCCTTGGACGAGCTCGGGGTGCAAGGCCGCGAAAATCAAGGCCGAGGTTCCTCCCATGGATCCTCCGGTAACCAGTGTCCGTTCGATCGAATGCTGGCGTTTCAAATCCTCGATAATCTGTTTCAAATCCGCTTCTGCAGCGGGCCCCATCCACGAAGTCCTCGCGCGGTAGTCCGGTGCAACCAATAGCATTCCATGCTTGAGAGCAACATCGCGCGTCGCTCGGCATTCATCGCGCGGCTCCCGAATGTATTGCCACCGATCCGCGCCATGACCATGAAGCGCAACGATCAGTGTTTTGGTCGAAGCGGACTCGAAGGAAGCAGGCTTCAGAAGAACAAATTTTTGTTCCGATCCGTCGAATGCCGACACGAACGCAATATCCGTCTCCTCAGGGTTGGGCTGTTGATCTGCGAACGACGGAGCGAACCCCAAAATCAAGCCACTGCCGAAAACGAGCACTATATTCCAGACCATACGAAGTGAACCAGAGCAGCAGTAGATCATCGTTCGAACCGGGATATTCCCACTCACAGAAAAAGGCACCAAACACAGATTGCTCGACCTAAAAATCCGATAGAGAGAGCAACAAGCGGGCTGTTTCAAAAGAAATGAACGCAAGCGTCAACGAAACGGATATGTTGCTGAGCGCTGAACGGCACAGGGACCGTCACGTCCGTAACCAATCGAAATAACCAGCGCCAGTCTAACTTTGTCGAGTGTACCGAACAATTAGGCCCAAGCGGCAAAGACCAAAAGCGTTCGAGAATCTCCTTCGGGGAGATCGCTAAAAAAACAAAAATTCGGCGTTCAATTTTCTACCTGATGGCATCTAAACCTCGGCGACAATTTTTCCACAACAAATGCCAGATGGATTAGGTTATCCTTTTAAAGACGTTACCGACCCACTGAGGAAAGCCGATCCATTCGTGAATGGTTACGAATCCCAGTTTGCATTGTCTCGCCCTAGGCGTATCCCAAACGTGATTCAACTCCCAATCGCTATCACTATTTGCCTGTTGTTCGCCTTGTGCACGGCTGAAAATGTCGCTGCTCAGGAGGAGACCGCACGCGATCCAAAACCGCCTTCGCGATGGGCGGTGATTCTTGTTGGGCTTCCAGGGGACGCGGAGCACGCATCCAAGTTTCGTAAACTAGCCAATCAGATCCAGAAGTGGCTTGCCGAGTCGCAGCAGATTCAACCCGAACATATCCTGAGACTCCCCGAAACAACCATCGATGGCGATGCCCAGGAAACACCCCCGACCGCAGAAACGATTCACACCCTTTTTTCTGAATTAGGCTCCAAAATACAGACCGAGGATGCATTGTGGGTGTTTACGATCGGGCATGGTAATTACGACGGTAAGAAAGCGTGGTTTCATGTCACAGGCAAGGATCCATCGAATGAGGATTTTGGGCGTTGGCTAGAGGGGATACATTGCCGCGAGCAAGTAATTTGGTTGACGCATTCCTGCTCCGGTTGGTTTGTGAAGCCACTGTCTCGTCGAGGCCGGATAGTCATTGCTGCTACGGCTGCGGGGGACGAGTCCAATGAAACGGAGTTTCCACAGGCGTTTGCGACAGCGGTGCGAGCTTCTTTGAACAGACTCGACAAAAACTCCGACCGAGCCGTCTCTGTCGCTGAGTTGTACACCGCAGTCGTCAACGAAGTAAACCGCCGATTCGAACTCGACCGTCGTCTGCCAACAGAACATGCACAACTCGATGACAACGGCGATGGTCTAGGTACCGAATTACTCAGCGACGGCGTCAACGAGGTAACCAACGAGCCCCCGGTTGCTGACGAAACGGATGATTCGGGGGCTCCATCGATAAACGACCAACCTGGGCTAACAAAGGATGGCGCAGTCGCCAAATTGACGCTGGTACCCTTTCATCGCAGTCCATCCAATAATGCACCCCAATCACCCGAGTGAACCATGAGTGAATCTCTCCTACCCACGAATCCAAAATCTTCTGCTCCAGTGGCTCCAGTGGAGGGAGATGCTCAAGCGGTAGCACGACTCCGCGATGCGAGAACTCGGTTGAAGACCGAGATTGCTAAAGTCGTAATCGGTCAAGATCACGTGATTGACAGTCTCCTAGTGGCTTTGCTCAGCCGTGGGCATGCGTTGATGATCGGCGTCCCGGGACTGGGCAAAACGTTGATGGCTAAGACTCTGGCCCGAGCCTTAGATATGGAGTACCGACGGATCCAATTCACACCCGATTTGATGCCCTCCGATATTACGGGTACAGACATCATTATGGAAGATCCGGAAACAAACCGCCGGCGACTGGAGTTCCATCGCGGTCCATTGTTTACCAATTTTCTATTAGCCGATGAAATCAATCGGGCTCCACCAAAGACTCAAGCTGCGTTGTTGCAGGCCATGCAAGAACAGGAAGTTTCGGTAGGAAGTCATACGTATTCGTTAAATCCACCATTCTTCGTGGTTGCCACCCAAAATCCGGTCGAGCAAGAGGGAACATACCCTCTGCCAGAAGCCCAATTGGATCGGTTCATGCTGAACATTCCTGTTACCTACCCAACTCCTCAAGAAGAAGCGGACATCGTCAAGAGTACGACCTCCAACGCTAGGGTCGATCTCCAGCCCATTCTTTCCTCGTCCGAAGTGTTACGATTGCAAGAACTGGTGCGCGGCGTGCCTGTCGCGAACGACGTGGTGGACTACGCGGTGGCGATATCGAATTGCTCGCGACCAGCGACCGTTTTGAAAAAGACAGGTACCACGGACAAGCTAGCCAATGAAATCCATCGATTCATTCGTTACGGGGCCAGTCCACGCGCCTCGCAATACCTGGTTCTCGGTGCGAAAGCCATCGCGATCCTCAAGGGTCGATTCCATGTCGACTTTGACGATGTCAAAGCGATTGCAACCTCGGTGCTCAGGCATCGACTGATCCTGAACTTTCACGCCAGGGCCGAAGGGATCGATACCGACGAAATCATTCGTCGCATCCTCAATCAGGTGCGCACCAAATGATGACCGCACCGTTGGTCAAGCTCAGCGAACTCGCCTCGCCCAAACTGATTTCGTCGGTTCAGGATTTGGACCTCGTTGCACGTTGGATCGTCGAAGGATTCGTAAATGGTCTGCACCGAAGCCCCTATGTCGGATTCTCGGTCGATTTCGCCTCGCATCGAGAATACATGGCAGGGGACGATTTGCGGCATCTCAACTGGAAGCTTTACGGGCGTCACGACCGACTGTACATCAAGCAGTACGATGCAGAGACAAACGTTGATGTGCATCTGGTTTTAGATATCAGCGGTTCCATGAAGGTCGGGGACGGCAATGAGCAAAAAATGCGGTATGCAGTTCTTTTGTGCGCTTGCTTAGCCCATCTCGCATCGCGCCAGCGAGATGCAGTTGGATTGACTCTTTTTGCAGATACGGTACTCGAAAAACTCAGTGCTCGAGGATCGGCCGATCACCTCTTGCAAATCCTGGCCTCGCTGGCTCAACCTCGAGCTTACCCTAGAGCAAAATCACCACAGGTCCTCCACGAAGCAGCCGAATTGATTCCACGTCGTGGTCTAGTCATCCTGGTCAGCGATTTGTACTACGAACCGTCGGAGCTGCTTGCGTCACTGGACCATTTTCGGCACTTCGGTCACGATGTTCTCGTCTTTCAAGTCCTCTCACCTTTAGAGCGATCCATGCCGATCGATGGTGCGGTCAAATTGGTCGATGCCGAAACAGGCGAGGAACTCGAAACCCTGGCTCATGAAATCCGAGATAGCTACACGCAAGCCGTAGAAAAATGGATCGACGAAATCCATACAGGATGCTTGGCTCGCGATGTCGATCACGTATGCCTTTCTACAGATCAGCCGCTCGAGGTGGCGCTGATGGACTACTTTACGAAACGCACTCATTTGTTCTAGTCTCCATAAGCTCTCATCCAAGGGAATTTCGTTGCGAACCAATCGTTGTCCATCAAGATCTCAACCTAACCCGCTGTTGGGGTATCCACGTTGCTTGAGAGCCCCCACCCTTGGCATAGCATCCACAGCCATCTATGCGCTCTCTAAGGTCATCGTGTTTTGCCGGATGATCGAACAGGAGTCGCCATGCAAGGATTGAGTTTTATTCATACGGGATTTTTGCTGGCCGGATTGACGGCGCTGATTCCCATCATCATTCACTTGCTATTTCGTCAACGTACACGTACCGTGCCCATCGGTTCTATCCGGTTTTTGCTTCCCGTCGTCCGTGAGCATCGGCGTCGACGGCGGGTCAAGCAATGGATACTACTCGCACTGCGAATGCTCGCACTGCTGGCATTGACCTTGTTGTTTTGCCGACCCTATTTGGACCGATCGCATCTGCTGGGCCTGGAGAAAGAGGTAGTCATTCTGGTAGATCGGTCCGCGAGCATGCAGGCGCTGGACTCCAAGGGTGAATCCTCGTTTTCACGAGCTCTCGAGCAGACGCAAAAAGAAGTGTCGCAACTGGATGAAAACACCATTGTGCATGTCGCGACGTTTGATTCGACCGGTGTTCAGGAACTCCCGTACGAACAGTTGCCAACGGTTGAGACGACCGAAGCCGCAACCGATTTTGGATTGGCTTTCTCATGGGCTGTCGACATCCTCGCAGCGTCCAAGCGAATTACGAAGAAAATTGTGTTGGTCACAGACATGCAACAAAGTGGCCTCACACGAACGCCACTAAACCGAATACCCGATGGGCTGGGACTCGTGGTCCACGATGTGGGAGACCCATTGCCCCGAAATGTCGCCATCGAATCAGCGGACCCAATCCGGACTGAAATTCGCCCCGATAGCCAAGTATCGATTCGAGTCACCATTCGAAACCATAGTCCAATTCCTGTTCGAAACCTAAGGGCATCCTGCGAGGTAACCCATCTCCAAACCGACAAACACTTCACCCAGGAAAACCAAATCGATGTTTCGGGACTGGGTCGTACGACCATCGAGTTCTCCCTGCCGCTCGAAACCGACGGCTTGTATCAAGGGAAGGTTTCAATCGCTACTGACGACGCATTGAAAATCGACAACACACGATGGATTGCATTCGAGGCACGGCATCCAGATCGCGTTCTTCTCGTCGATGGACAAGAAGGACGCTCGGTCTTTAGCAACGAAACCTATTACCTCGAGACAGCCCTGCGATTGCAATTAACAGACCCCGCAGGCCCAACCCGTTCCTTTGAGACCGAACGAATCGCTTGGGAAGCCGGCAAAGGCTTTCCGCGTCTCGATGGCTACCGAGTTATTGTTCTGGCCAATGTTCGTCGACTATCTAGCGATGACGGTGAGCGGATGGCCAGTTACCTTCGTCAGGGTGGAAGTTTGTTGGTGTTCGCGGGTGACCAAGTCTCGTCAAATTCCCTCCATGAATTGAAAATCGCTGGACTCCTACCAGGGAATGTCGCTGAGAGTCCAATCGACGGGAGGATGCGAGTCACCCAATGGAACGCAAAGCATCCAGCGCTCGAATGCTTTAACGATCCGCAGCAGGGGGATCTACGCCGGATCGAATTTCGCACGGTGCTACCCATACACTCCCTTACCCCCGATTCCAAAACATTATTAAACTCCGGGAATACAATCATCGCTGCCGAGCGGCAAATCGAAAAAGGTCGATGCGTTTATTTTGGAATCTCTGCGGATCGCGACTGGACCCCGTTGCCACAATCACCGATGTACGTCCCGCTCATGCGTCAACTGCTCGCGTACCTTACCGACCAACTTTCGGAACGGTCCGCCGTAACCCATCAACTCGTGAGTAAACCAGGAGAAAAGACTGGGATTACTCCGAACGAAAAAAATCAGGGATTCTGGTTGGTTACCAATGTAGATCCACACGAGTCAGAACTGCAACGCATGGCGGTAGACGATTTCCAAACGATGGCTGGAACAGAGGCACAGGACTCCACCAAATCGGCTTCTGCATTGGCTGGCTTGAAACTACCCTCGGATTCGATCCGCGAGGATGAAATATGGACCATCGTCGCTTGGTTCTTGTTCGCAATCCTAGCGGCGGAAATGCTTTTAGCCGGAAGGGTTCACGGGTAAACATGGTTACCAACATGAATAGTTCGCAACGATACAAACCGCCCCAACCTCGCATGCAAATATCCGCGGATCGCAATACAATGATGTTGTTCCATGGCGTCGGGACGACCTCCAACGCAACAAGGGCTAAACCATGTCTACAATAGCCTCGCCGACGACAATCGAATCGGCCAACGCAGTCCAAACTCAAGGTGAACAAGCAATCCGCGAATTGCAGCATCAACTGCACCTAACGAAACGAAAGCAACTCGCATGTAGAATTGCGATTGGGTTCTGTTGGTTTGCTTTCCTTTCCGCGATGGCATTGGCAGCCATTGCCGCCATCGATTGGATGTGCGAAATTTCGATCGCTTGGCGGGCAGCGTGGCTGTGTCTCATGCTAACCGCGTCCGTTCTCGGAATATCCTTCGGCTACAAGCGATGGATTCGTGGATACACCCTCTCGAAAACAGCCGTCGATACAGAAAATCAACTTTCTCAGTTCGGACAGAGACTTCGAACAACGATCGATTATGAACAGCTCATGCCTCCACCTGCGGCCGCCTCACAATCGCTCCTTCATTCACTGCACCTGGAATCGTTGCGACTCGCAAAGAATGCCAATTGGAGCACCGCGGTCGATATGTGGCCGCTGTTCAAGACCCTATTTTTCACATCTGCTGCAGCATTCCTATTCGTAGAGTCACTGATTCTTTTTCCTGAGTACCGTACCGCAGCCGCCCGATGCTTGCTCCTGCCTTTGGACTACACGACGGTGAGCTACTCGCCCGATTCGGCAACTATCCGATTGGGGGAATCCGTCAAAATCACCGCGTTAGTACTCGGACGCCCCGTTCGATCGGCGCAAGTGCGATACCGTACCAGCGACTCAACGTCCGAATGGTCCACAGTGGATCTTGTTGGATCCAAAGATCTTGATGAATCAAACGCAAACTCGCGATCCGAGGCCGAAGTGTCCAAGACGGAGGGCCAGATCCCCAAGACCGACGAGAAAGATCATGCGAGCGAAGACGCGCCGACACATAGCGACGGGCAATCCGTCGGGGAACTCAAGGGAGAACTTTCAGTTTCGCTGAGCGACCTCCAGCAGGATACGGAGTTCGAGGTCCTGGTAGGACCGCGCCGGCTACCCTTAGGGCATATTCGCGTCTTGCAACCACTCACCTTGGATCAAGCCGAACTCCAAATTGTGCCGCCCGCCTACACGCATCGCCCTGAAGAGACAGCGAAGACGCTAGATTTGAAAGTACTCGAGGGATCAACGGTAGCATTCAAGCTCACTTTCAATCGCCCAGTGTCCGAGGTGAGTCTAACCCCCTTGAATACAGGCACCCCGGTTCCACCATTGATACTCCGAGATAACCTCGTGTCCGGAACACTCCAAGACCTAAGAAATACGATCTCTTTCACATTGTCGGCCAGAACCGAGGATGGAATGTCACTGGATCTTGAACAATTAAATATTCGCGTCTCGCCCGATTTGAAACCGAGAGTAAAGTTCATCGAGCCGCAAGAGGAATTGGTTGTTACCGCGACCACAGAGGTGCCGATGGTCGTCGAGGCGGACGACGATCTCGGTTTGCACAAAGTGGGCATCCTTTTTCAAATCGCCAGCGGTCCCATGCAGACGCTCGTCGAGGAAGATGCGGACGGATCCATAGAACCGTTCCGCTTAGTGACGCTATTGTTGCTCGAAAATTATTCACTGACCATGCAAGACGCCGTGACTTACTATGCTTTTGCCGAAGACAACTACTTCGACAATCCTCGGCGAACCATAACGCCTCTCCGATTCATCGACATTCGGCCATACCAAATGGACTTTGAAGTCGCTCAATCGGAGGGCGAATCGAATGCTGATGAGGCCTCCAATGAAGGCTTAGCGACCCTCGAAGAATTGATCACGCGACAGCGTCAAGAACTCTCGCAGGCCTTTCAGATCGAGCAGCAATCGGAAGCGCAACGCGATGTTGTTTTGCGTTTAGTGGAAGCCCAACAAGACATCTTGGATGCCACCCGCAGTTTCTCACAGGGAATGGAACAACTAGGTGCAGAGGAAACATCGCTCGATGAAGCTGCATCCTGGATGAAACAGGCCGTAGAGAAACTCGATGCTGCTGATTTTCAATCCGCCGCAACAGCCGAGCAGCGTGCGTTGGCGAGCCTCATCCGTGCGAGGGAAAATGTACGGCAGAAACTAAGGCAGTCCAATAGTCAATCGAAAAAACAACAACGTCAATTAGATCGGAAGATGCAACAGAGTCTTCGCATGCCAAAAAAGAAAGAGATGGACCAGCAAGAACAGCTTGCCAAAACTCGACAGCAACTAGAGGACTTGGCCAAACGAGAACGCGACTGGAGCCAGCAAGCCCAAGCATGCTGCAACAACCCGTCGAGTTCATCAGGGACTCCGTCACCATCGGAAGTGGCGGCAGCTCAGGAAAAAATCCAATCCGAGTTAGCTGACGTTCAAACGCAATTGGAGAAAATGAATGGCTCGAACCAGACCGTTCGCGACCAATTGGAACAGGTGGCAGAGTCGATGGAACAAGGACTCGAGGACCTGAAGTCGAACGACGGTGCCCAAGCAGCGAAAAACAGTACGCGTGCAGCGGACCAATTGGATTCGCTCTCATCCTACCTGAACGCAATGAACGCTCGCGATTTTGGAGAACGTTTGGAACAGGCGCACAAGGCAGCGCAACAGCTTGCAGGCCGCCAAAAGTCAATCACCGAGGAATTGGCCGATGAGGTGAAAAACAGTAACGACGTGAGAAACAGCAACACAGCGAACGAAGCCCCTCGTATTGAAAATGCGAATACAGACACGATGAAGGGCCTCTCTCGCGACCAACAGAGCCTAGCAACGGAAACGAAAATGTTGGCGGATTTGCTAGGAAGCCTACAGAAAGATGCCGTGCGTGAATCCGGCGATGTCCAGCAAAGGCTCGAGCAAGCTCACGCGGAAAATCCTCCGAAGGAAATAGCAGACGGGATGTCCGACACCGCCGAGGCGTTGCAGTCAGGCGGTGCGGCGGTAGCGATCCGAGGTGCAGATCAAGCTCTCGAGCGATTGCAGCAATTGGCGAACTCTCTCAGTGCGACTCGCAATGAATACTCCCAGCCTCAATTGAAGGAACTGATGGCAATGGAAGAACAACTCGCGATGCTTCAAGAGCAAATGAAGCAAGCACAACAACAAAGCAATGATCCCAAGGAAATCGATCAGAAATGGAAGAAGCTCGAGGCTCGTCTCAACAAAGTCGCGGAGAGCGACCAACGCTTGGCCGAAGCGATGAAGCAACCGCGATCGAATTCGAATTCACAGAATGATCCTCGATCGCCATCGATCGGGCAAAATTCTGGCTCAGTACAAACACCACCGAAACCAGAGTCTATCGCACAACCCAGTGCATCCTTGGGATCGGTTCACCAGGATCCCGCCGGCGAGTTTCATTCATGGAGTATCCTGCGCGATTACCCAAGAATGAAAAAAGTATCCCAGGTCTTGCAGACCAAGATACAGGAAGCGATCCTCGCGGGAGCGGTCATGGATGCAGACCAAAGCGTACCTTCGGCCTACAAAGACTTGGTTGAAAAGTACTATCGAGCCCTCTCTGACGATCTAAGGTAAGTGTTTTGATGCGCGAATGGGCGAGCCCTTACTCGATTTGGATTTACCTCGCACTGGTCGTTGGTATCGCTGCGCTCATCGTGGTTGCACGATGGACAGCGATCTCTGGTCGATTGCAAAGCTGGTGGCTATTCGTCCCGAGATTGATTGTTCTCGGACTGCTTCTCGTGATTTTGTTCAATCCGGTTCAGCGAAGCGAACATCGCTTACCCAATCAACCAGCGCAAGTGCAATTCCTCGTCGATGCCTCGCGCAGCATGGCGCTCGACCAACCGCTGAGCCGATCGCTACAGGTCCAACAGACTATTCAGAAAACCAGTTCGTCGCTGCAGTCGCAGACCGATGCACCGCGGGTGCAGTTGTATCGATTTGGAAATCAGCTTTCATCCGCTGCGGACCTGTCCTCTCTCCAGCCTATCGACAACACAACACGCTTGGCGGAAGCCCTGGAGCAATTGCCGAGTCGTTTTTCGCGAGAGTTGCCGCGTGGGATCGTCGTTTTTTCAGATGGTGTTTTCGATGATAGTGATCGTTTAAAAGAGGTCTCGCGCATCTTTCGCGAGATCGCAATCCCCATCCACGTGTTTCCAGTAGGCGACTCCCAAGTATTGGGCGACGTCGCCATCGACGACCTCGTGGTTCCACCTCGCGTGGATGCAGGTGTTAAAGCCCCTATCCGCGGTGTCGTACGCGGAACCGGCTTCGAAGGAAAACGCGTTGTTTTGCAGGTTCGTTCGGCCAATAGTCCCTCTCTCCCGCCCTTGGCGACGCTCCCAATGACGCTCAGCGAATCGCCACAGCCCTTTGAAATGATTGTGGAAGCCAATCCCGAGTATGGCGAACTCGTTCTGGAGGCTCCCCCATTGAATGGGGAGGCTTCCAATCAGAACAATCGTATCCCGTTTCACCTCACGAAAGCCTCTCGCAAGTTGCGAGTCCTGTACATGGAGGGTACTCCTGGAAACGAATATCGCTGGGTTCGAGATGCACTCATCGAAGACAAGGAAATCGAATGTGTATCGATGGTTGCAGACCAGCAGTACGTCCAACGCCCCAGGTTGATTCGAGTGGATGATGCGTATCGGGGATTCCCTGCCACCCGCGAAGAATTGTTCCAGTTCGACTGCGTGATCTGCAGCGATATTTCTATCGGTGCATTCACCCGAGAACAATTGGCATGGACGGTGGAGTTGGTCGACAAACGGGGTGGTGGTTTCGCGATGGTGGGAGGCATGACCAGTTTCGGTGCCGGAGGATGGGATCAAACCGTCTGGGATCAACTCATCCCCGTCGATATGACCGGCGGACGAATCGGTACAGGTTGGGTCAATCATAACTTCACTGTCAAAGTCCCCTCTGAAGCGATGTCGCATCCGATCTGGAAGCTCGTTGATGATCCCGAGCTAAATCGCCGCGCAGTAACATCGATTCCACAGTTTCTCGGCACCAACTACATGCAACGTCTCAAACCAGCGGCTACTGTCCTTGCCGTATCTCAAACGCCTATCCCGCAAGCTGGGATCATGCCTATTTTCGCGTGCCAACCCTATGGACGCGGTCGTACGTTTGCCTTTGCCCCAGATACGACCGCGGCGTGGGGGAGTTACTTTGAGTCACGGTGGGGAGAACAAGGCGATAATCGCTATTTTCGTCGATTCTGGCGCAATGTTATCCGTTGGCTCACGGAGAACTCTATTGGTGGAGCAAAACGCCTTCAAATCGAAACCGACCGTGTGATCTACCGTACAGACCAACCCATTCAAATCACAGCGCATGCGTTTGACGAATCGTTCCAAGAGACCACCACATACAACGTCTCCTCAAAGATCAAACCGACTTCGACTCAATCGACAATATCGAACTCGCCATCTTCACTCCTCACCCTCACCCCCCAAGGCACATCGTATACCGGCACCTTGGACACGCAGTCTGTGACACTGCCCGCCGACGATGCTTCATCCTCGGTGCTTGGTTCTTATGAAATCGAAGTCACCGCCACCGACAAAGGCAAAGAATTCTCGCGTGCGACAACACGCGTCATGATACTCCCAGATCTGCATGAATTGGTTCAACCGAGGGCAGAAAAAAACACGTTGCAAGAACTAGCCAACGAGACCGGGGGAAAAACCCTGAAAAGCGCGAGCGAACTAACGGAGTTGCTACAAAACATAAAGACTATACCAGGGGACGCGATCATCAGTCGACAACCGCTTTGGGACAAAACGTGGTTGTGGATTCTCATCGTCGCATTGCTAGCGACAGAATGGGTCATCCGACGGCGTACGAGCTACGGATGATTTGAGCCATCAACGAGTTGGCTTTTCGAAGACTAGGAAATAATTTTCCTTCAACAGATCCGAACGGTCTGCGATTTTCTTAAACCCGACGGCCGTAATCTCTTTCTCAAATTCGGCCTGTCCCGCACGGACGTGGTTCATGACCCAGTCGGTGCTCTTTCCCTCCTCGCGGCGAAAATCGATCAGCACCAACCGGCCGCCTGGAACCATCGCGCGATAAAGCGATTCCATCGTTTTCGTCGGAAATTCAAAATGGTGGTACGTATCGCAAACGTACGCCAAATCGATCCGGCCCTCCGGCAATTGGGTCGAATCCGCAGTGCATAGCAAAGTATCGATGTTCTTCAAACCGAGCTTACGATTCGTCGTCTGAATGTGATCGAGAAACTTTTGCGAGATGTCGACCGAGATAACATGCCCGTCGGCTCCGACCGCTTCCGAAAATAATCGCGTGAACAAGCCGGTCCCAGCACCGACATCCGCAACGGTCGCCCCCGCTTTGATCTCACAAGCAGCAAGGATTTCTTTGCGACGCAAATAGACCTCTCGGCTCTCCACTTCAAACTTGCCGATAAACTCGTCGACGTTCGGATCGCGGAAGGTATCGTTGATCCCAGGACGAACACTTTTGTCTTGGGAATAGCACTGCAACGCATTCGCCGTGGCAACAATTGCGGCAAACGAAATGCAAAGAAACTCGTATTTCATGTTGAATCTTTTTAGGTATCTAGGATTAAAACTACTCGTCGGACCAAACAATACCCATGGTGCAAAACACCAGGTTAACCGCTAACCGCGAATGACTGTCACGATCAGCAACACAACACCTAACACGGCGAGCATCGCGGCGATCACACCCGAGGTCGAGCTTGGCATGTCCGGGTAGAGTACGCGAAGCGATTTCACATCCCTTCGGTATTCTATCCACCCAAAAAATAGAGACGCGAGTCCCATGATGATCATGGTGATCCCCAATTCTCGCGGCCCCAATAAATCCACGGCTAAACCTCGTGGCGTCTTCCCTGGAATATCGAACTGGAAAAACTTGTAGATGGTAAATCCAAAAGTGATCAACGACGATGCCGTGCGCACCGATGACATTACAGTCCGCTCATAAGCAACACGTGTTCGCTCGATGGCCAAACGAGTTGCGGTATCGAGTGGAACGGCGGTGGGAATATCGGTTTTGTTCATCACTCCATCGTATCATGACGACGTGCAAACTCTAGACAGGGCACCCGCCGAGAACAACAACTTCCGGGAACCGCCTCGATTCGGGCCCCATTACGGTTTTATGGACACCTTGCGATGGGTAATCTGAGTCCCATCTCGAATTTTGTCCGACGGATACACGATGATGACATCGTCAGTAGCGATTCCTTCGAGGACTTCCGTCTCTCGGCTACCTGCCAGCCCTATTTGGATCGGTGTTTTCCTTGCGACACTGTTGACGGCGCGATACGTGAATCGCTTGTCCCCTTCACGGAAAATAGCCCCATTGGGGATAACGACTGTGTCTCCGCTCGATTTTTCGACAACGATCTTGGCCTCGACGCGAAACCCATCCCCCAACGACTGCCTCTCCGCCCACGGCGTTTTAAAATCGATGATGACGTTCACCCGTTTCTCTTCAACGCCGAGTGCGGATATCTTCAAGAACGCGGACGGTTCCACGAGTCGGACGACACCGGCGAGGGTGTTGACTCCTCCCCATCGCTCGATCAGAACAGGGTTGCCTGGTTTGATTTTCGTGGCATACGTGGACAGCACATCCACTTTCAATTCCATTTCTTCGGGGTTCCCGATTTCCAGGATGGGTGAACCGGCGGGCACGAACCCAGCATCTTCGCGGATGACTCGAAGCACCACGCCATCGATCGGCGAGAAGACATTCATCGCCTTGCGATCCGATTCAGGAACGTCCTGGGTCGTTAAAAATGCCGCTTTCGCCATCGCCAATTCATGAACCGCGACCGCTTGCAAGGAGTTCGCCGCTCGAACTTCACGTTGGGCAATAAAGTAGCGATGCTCCCATTGATCAAAATCCGCTCGGGCGATCGAATTGCTATTGATCAACTCCTCGGCGCGCTCGTATTCATGCTGAGCCAACTCGAGCGATTCCTTCACGCTCCCTTGTACCTCCATCGCTCGTTGAAGGGCCGCTTCGGCAGCTTCCACACGCGCCTCGCTTTCAGCACGCGTCTTCGCATCCAGAAGATTCGGATCCACCGGCTGAATCCTCAGTAGAGCCACTGTATCTTTTTCTACGCGGTCTCCTGGATGCAGTTCCACGCGCAGCATATTGCCTGAAACCGGGTTGGTGACGATGTAGCGTTCACGAACGCGGGTCTCCCCATCATCATCGACAGTGATTTCGAGTCCTTTCCTAGATGCGACGGCAACATCCACTTCCATGCTTTTTGGAAGGAATCCGTACACTAGGAAACCGGCAGTCAGGATGACCGATAGCGCCATCCCTATTCGAGGCATGAACGACTTTTTCACTCTTTTACCTTCAGTACTGAGATCAAATCCAACTCCTTGAGCATTTTCAACACGACCAAGCTCGACGCAATTGCGGAGATCACAATGATCATCATCGAATACGCGATGGTGCCGCGACTGATCACGAGCGGAAACCGGTGGCTATCTGTGTCCATAGCTAACGTCAAGGCATAGGAAAAGGCGTATCCGATGGGAATCCCGACAGGAATCGCTGCGATGGTAATCAGGAGCAACTCGATCAGCATGACTGCGGATATTTCACCGCGAGAGAAACCCATCACACGCATCGTAGCCAGATCGCGGGCCCGTTCGGTGAATGAAATCAATGCAGAATTGTAAATCACCCCAAACGCGATCAGCGCAGCGAAAAGGGCGTTAATCGTTCGCATCCACGACGTGCTTCGAGCGATGACCTCTCGAAAATTCTGCATCGCTGCGGTTTTGTCCAACACCCCCGCAATCGCTGGCGTTTGCTTGATCGCCGCATACGTCTCCCCTTTTTGCGAATTATCCAACGCCACGAATGCACCCGAGATTCGCTCTCCCTCCTCAAGCAAATCGTGCAGTGCACTCCGTTCCATGTACGCCGCGGGTCCAGTGTAATTCGGAAACACTCTTGCAACGGGAAGGAGTACGGTCTGTCGATCCCCTTCCAAAATATCGACTTCGACCCGATCTCCCGGCCGCACATGGAGCATCTCCGCCAACTTCTGAGTGATGGTTAAACCACCCCGACGTTCGAACTCGATTTCTGAAGTATGTTCATCAAGGACTCGGTACAGCACCGGCCGTTCGCAGAGCCCCATCAACGAAAGTCGCTCGCTGTGCAGTCCAGATCGCATGCGAATCGGCACCGCACGGAAGGGTTCCGCGTACGTTACCCCTGGGAGATGCTCCACGTCGTGCAACGCGCTTTCCGATGCCGTCTCACGAAAGGTAATCATCAAATCATGGCGTTGTGATTTGACGAATTGATTGTCGATCACAAATTTGATAGTATCCTCCATGAACGAGGATAGCACCAAGATCGCCAACCCCAATGCCACGCCCAGGACCGAAAATAGGGTGATCATGGGATTGGATTCCAAACGGCGAATCACCATCCGGATTCCAGGAGTCATCCATGACGTGATTCCAAGCTTACCCAACCATGGGTGATCGAATCGCTGCGGTGCTTCAGGCCGCATCGCAACCGCGGGGGGAAACTCCATCGCGCGGCGGATCGAACGATACGTCCCGATCGTTGCGACGCCAACCGTCAACCCGAATGCCACCCCCCACTCCCATGTCATGGTCGGCTGGATGAAATCGGGAAACCGGAAAAACATCATGTACAGACGGAACATGCCTCGCGCCGCATAGATCCCACCTCCGATCCCGATGGCTGTGCCCAGCACCACCCAAACCAGCACCAGCCTCGCATAATGCCAACCGATCTCGGAAGGATAGTAGCCAAAAGCTCGAAGGGTAGCGATCTGCTCGCGTTGCTGGTACACCAAACGGGAAACAATAATGTTGAGCAGAAACGCACTGACGCTCAGAAAGATCGACGGTGCTAGATAAGCCATCGTGCGGACCTCTGCGAGTTCATCGGATACGCGACGGTTGGACTCCTGTTCGCTCCGATCATAGGTACCCACACCTCCGTAAGGCAGTGTCAACTGATCGATCTGATCGATGACATGTTGCTTGTTAGCATCATTCGTCAGACGCACCGTGAGGTTATTGAACGCCCCCTCCATGTTGAAGGCGTTGGCCATGTTCGCGTACGGGATCCAAAGAACACCGTACCGTTTATCGTCCGAGAGGAGCAGGCCGGGCTGAACCACGTAAACAAACTCAGGTGACAGCGCGATACCAACGATTTCCAACTCTTGAACGATTCCTGCAAAGTTCGCAATCAACCGATCGCCAGGTTCGATCCGATGGGCCTCGGCGAACAACTCGCTCACCAACGCTTCGGTTCGGTCTGAAAATTCGGGATACCTACCCCGACGGAGAAAAATACCATTCATCGATTCTCGTGGATGATCGTAAAGAGAAACCAGCCGACCGGAAACCGGCTCTAAAACGTCTGGCATATCGAACAGGACTTCTTTGACAATCCGCGTTTGTACCGAATCGACCCCTTCAATTTCATTCAATGACGCTGCTAATGATTGCGGTGCTCGCACGAGCGGCGTGAACAGATCGGCAAAGCGGTAATTCCGATAGTACCGATCGCGGCTCTCCTCGAGCGCGGTCATCGTATTGGTGGACATGATGAAGGTCGCCACACCGACAGCAATCAACGCAATAATCGCGATGCCTTGTTTCCAGAGCCGACTCAAATCCGATAGGAGCAATCGCATCAACGCATGCACTGAATCACCCCTTTGTTTCACCAAACCAATTCGTTGGCTGATTTCCGAACGGCGTTGGATTGGATACTCGCGATGCGACCATCGGAGAGTTGCACAACGCGATGCGCCATCGCTGCGATTGCCGCATTGTGAGTGATCACAGCGGTCAAGGTACCAAGCTCTCGGTTGATCCTCGCAATCGCCTCGAGGACGACCGAACCTGTTTTGACATCGAGTGCACCGGTAGGCTCATC
>CAIYZV010000264.1 GCA_903930765.1 uncultured Pirellula sp. | reverse complement strand
GCGTTTTCGCTCTCCGGCAGATAGGTCCGCACATAGTCAGCCCTGGCATTTTCTTTCCCTAAGCGAACCCGGATATACCCGGAACTACTTTGTGTTTCACCGCTTAGATATCCATATTCTTTCGCACTGTTCGTATTCCCAGATCGTGGATGACCAGGTTGTGGCACCAACTGGTAAACAATCCCATCCAAATCCTGCTTGATGAAAAGATGATCATGGCCGTGGAAAACAATCGACACACCGTGTCGCACTAAGAGATCATGAATCGGGGCATCCCATCCTGGACGGTTTTTGGAAAACTCATTCTCACCTGTGGCTCCCTTGCCACCCCACTCCCAAAACGGAGCGACTTCGACCCCACCTCGGCTATTCGCCGGCGCGCCCCCAACCAAATGATGCAGGAACACAAAACGGTACTTGGCATCCACATTCTCGAGCGACGTTTTCAACCATTGGTATTGCGTCTCGCCTATTGTCCAAGCCCAATTATTTCCGTCGCGCGCTCGTTGCGTGGTGTATCGAAACGGATCGAGCACGATGAACTGCGCATCTCCCCATTTCCACTGGTAGTAATTTTCGGGCAAACCTACCTCGCGTTCCTCTTGATCACAACCAGTGTAGAAACCGTCCGGAAACGGATTAGGAAATAATCGCTTGCGCGTTTTGGTAGCCCAGACGTTTGTACCACGACTTCCACCTTCCCCGTCATGATTGCCGAGTGCAAAATATAACGCTGAGGAATGACAGAGACTTCCTAAGTAATAGCGTTGTGCCAAGTACTGCGGCTCCGACAGTTCGGGCTTCACATACTTGCCCGTCATAAACGTATCCCCCAACTCGAAATGAAAGTCAGGCGAATCGCTCAACGCATTCGCTAGCGTCCTAAGGTAGACTTCCCCGCTTGTATTCTCATCCAAGTGGGAATCGGATTGCACCGAGAACACGAAGGACTCGCCGGAGTCTCGCTGCGTGTGAAACGTATACTCATCGCTGATCTCTTCACCTTCATTTCCGACACGATAAACGAGTCGATAGTAGTAACGAGTGTTCCGTTGCAGCCCATCGATTACAAAATCGAACGGTTCCTTCTTCTTGATGCTTACCTCTTTACTGACCTGTGTCAGTTTGTCCGACTCCAAACCATAGATCACATGCGCAAGGGCGCTCCTATGAAACAAGACTCGGACGGTCACACTATGATCTGTTGGTCGCCCCAGGAGTATGTTGAACAGATGATCGGGAACGTTGTTCGCCGGTGGCGGTTCGGTGTAATTCCCAAGCTTGCTCCCACCACCCCGCTGTCCCCCTTGGCCACCTTCACCGCGCTGGCCCCGCTGACCTCCTCCAGGTCCCCGCGGTCCACGTTGCCCGGCCGAGTCTCTCACCCCTCTACCTAAGTCCGCGGAACCTTCCTTGGGTTTGTCGGATTGCGAGTAACACTGGTTCGGAGCGAAACAAAGAACGAATGAAATCAACGTTAATACTTTACTCGTCCGCATCATAATTGCTTTTCCCATGATGTGCTCGACGTGAGTCTGACCATCGCTTTCAAATCCTGCCGCCATACCACGATTTAGCCATAGTGTTTCGGGCATGCCTTAGTCATTTCGGGGCTTGCGGCCCCCCTCTTGATTACGCGGTGGGTTCCTGGGTGGGTTGTCCGGAACGAGGTTGGTGAGATTGGTGAAATCCTGACGCTCCTTCCCATCCGGGGGAGTTCTTACCACATGCCGTAACAATACGATGTTGTCGAGGGCGATATCGTCGCTCCAAATAAACTTGGCTCCCTCGAAATCAAAATCAAAGAACGTTTGCTTGGGACCTACCTCCTCGTTACTGTACTCCTTCGCCGCGCCCCATGAACTGTCATCAAAATCGACCGCCATCCAATTCACTGGAACCGGTACGCTCTCTACACGCGGGTTCTTAGTGTCTCGATCCAACGGCCCCCAAGAAATCTTCTTGGCCTTCCATTTGCCGCTCGTTACCGTCCCATCTCCAAATTTCAGGATAAAGCACGCGTCGCCGATATTCGTGTTCGCATACTCCATCCCCGTTTTGGGGTCGGCGTTATCCTTGGCCATCACGGCAATCGTCATCGGATAACTTGGCAATAGATCCACCGAGATAACATTGTGCGGAATGAATGAAATCGAATCGACAGCTACCAACTCGCCGTTGATGTAAAGAACGAAATTGTTATCGGCATAGATATTCGCTTTGATCGTATCGCTCATCTGTGGCTTTCG
>CAIYZV010000263.1 GCA_903930765.1 uncultured Pirellula sp. | reverse complement strand
CGCTCCGAATAGTCCAACGCTAAACCCTACAAAACCAACCACCGCCGCTTGCAAGAACACCATCCCGATCAATCGCAAATTGCTTGTGCCGATCGCCTTGAGCACGGCGAACTGTTTGAGATTCTCCAACACAAACAAATTAAACATCAACCCCACCACGGCGATCCCAACCAAGATCCCTAACGCCACCACGGTCCCGATACTGATCGGTATCCCTGTGTTCTGAATGACGTACTCGATCGCCTTCCACCGAAATGCCGGCGAACTCATCGCTTTAAGCCCAGTTCTCGCCGTGATGTTCGCCGAGACCGCCTCCGGCGTCTGATCTCCTGCCGCCTTCGCCACGATAAACGACATCTGATTGCGTCCGTTATTCGTATACTGCAACGCTTGGGAGTACCTCGTAAAGAATGTGATCGACGAAGTAAACTTTGGTGAATCTTTGACGATCGCTACCACCACAGCCCGCCGATCATTGAGTTCCGCCACATTCCCTAAACTGATCGGTTGGCCTCGCCACACTTTGCGAAACCCCTCCTCGCTGACCGCTACCGCATCCGGTCTGCGAAGATCGTCGATGTTCCCCATCAATATCTGGGGTGGTAATCCGATTAACGTGGTATCGTCGACGCCGATGAGCAACGATGCTTCTAGCTCCCCATTGCCGGTACGAATCGTTACGTTCGATTTGAACAGCGGTACCGCCCATGCGACCCCGGGTACCCCACGCACACGTCCCAACTCCGTATCCCGCAACGGAAAAATAGTATCGAGGTTCTTCACTCCCGGATCCATCACCCATATATCTGCTTCCGGCACGTCCACGACCACCGCCCCTGCCCTGCTGATCAACCCGATGAAAATCCCAAGCTGCTGATTGATCAAAAGTGTCGAGAATGCAACTCCGAGAACCAACCCAACGAACTTGGCTCGATCGTGGAACAGCATTTTCATCGCAATTGAAAACATCGGTCAGACTCTCAAGCTCTCAGGCTCTCAGGCTCTCGCTTTACTTCCACCAAGCATCTAGCTGGCTAAGTAGATCGAGTTCGATTTCGGGATGGGTTAACACTAGGTTTTTTGTTTCCAACGGATCAGCTACCAGATCATAAAGCTCGTTCTTCGCGTCGCGCTCAATGGCCTGATTCGGTACTATCAGCTTCCACTGACCCCGAACCGCCCAACGCCATCGCAGATTGGCCCTGGGATCATCTAAGTCGTTCGCATTGTGTGTAAAGCACTCCCCAAAGACAACCTTGCGATCCTTGCGAGCTGCATCATCGAGAAGATCTATACCCGGCAATTCCGCCGGTTGTGGAATCTTTAATGCGGTAAGCAACGTCGGAACGATGTCGATGCTGTGCGCGAATTCCGGGGAATCGGTCGGTTGGATCTGACCCGGCCAACGTATCATCATCGGCGTCCTGACCCCTCCCTCATAAGGAGATTGCTTGGACTTCGGCGCATAGCGAGGTTTCTCCGGGTCTTGAATCCAGCCGTTATCGGTCACGTAGACAAAAATGGTGTTCTGCGAGAGCCCCCGCGATTCAACCGATTGCATCAACTCGCCAACCGTAGCATCAAACCATTCGACCATCGCCCAATACTTTGCGATCGTCTCACTCGGTGCCAATGGCCGCATGCGATCTAAATACTTTGCCGGAGGATTGTGCGGATCATGTGGCAACAACGGTGCAT
>CAIYZV010000262.1 GCA_903930765.1 uncultured Pirellula sp. | reverse complement strand
GAAGCCCATCCCGACATGACTCCCGAAGCGATGATGGACCTGATCGCTCAGTGTCCACCTGGACCTTGGCCCAACGCCTGGGGTACATGGGACAACACGATCGAAGCCCATCGCCGATTGATTGACCAGTACATCGACAACCTCATGCCCAGCAGAGTGACTTACTCGCAAGAACGCGGCATCGTCATCGCTGGGGGAGGCTTAAAGTACTTTCCGAGCGTTTGGGTCAACGTGAATCTACTTCGGCATTTTGGCTGCACGCTCCCGATCCAGCTTTGGTATCTGGGCGACACCGAGATGGATCCCTACATGAAACGATTACTTGAACCGCTCGGTGTTGAATGCATCGATGCCCGTGAGATTGAGAAACAGCACCCATGCCGGATCCTTTGTGGCTGGGAACTCAAACTCTACGCGACGCTCCACTCACCGTTTGCCCAGGTTCTATTTCTGGACGCCGACAATGGGGTCGTGTGCGATCCAACGTACTTGTTCGACTGCGAGGAATACAAACGCCACGGCGCGGTTTTCTGGCCAGATTACGCGTGCTGGACGCTCAAGCCTGGCGTTTGGAAAGTTTTCGGGATGATGGATATGGCCGAGCCCGAAGTCGCCGAGCACGAACGGGCTTTCGAGTCTGGGCAATACCTCATCGACAAACGACGCTGCGATCGCGAGCTACGATTGTCGTTGCTCTACGCCGAGCATTCGGATTTCACCTTCCAGCACGTCTACGGTGACAAGGAGTGTTTCCACCTCGGATGGCGACGCCTGGGCACAGAGTATGCGATGCCCATCGCCGGCCCTGGTTGGAACGTCCACACCATCGTGCAGTTCGACTTCCGTGGTCAGATCGTATTCCAGCATCGCTGCCAAGACAAATGGCGATTCGGAGGAAACCGATTTGTGGACTCTTTAGCCAACGAAGAACTCTGCTTCCAACTCGTCCGCGATCTGGCCAGCAAATGGAGTGGCACACTTTGGAAGAACGAGGCACCGACTACTATGGAAACCGAAACGATCGAGCAGTTCATCAATACCCGAGTACTCTACCGTCGTGTTGGTTACGACCAGCGTGTAATCAAGCTTGGCCTAAACCACGAAGTCATCGAGGGAGCAGCCGAGTGCGAACATCTCTGGCACGTCAATCATGTCGATGGCGAACCGGTACTGACGCTTGCCCGACTCGATCGACCAACGTGCCATCTGCGTCGCGACTACGAAGGCATCTGGCGTGGATCGTGGCTGGAATACGAGCGGATGCCAATCGAGGTCATCCCTGAGGTCCAGTGGAAGCCAACGGTTGACGCGATCGATCCGACCAAGTCTCGGTTGCTCATCACGGTGGCCACCGGAGATTCGTTTCGCGAGTTGCTCCGATATACCGGGCCATTGATGGAAGCGTACGCAAAACGGATCGATGCCGATTTTGTCGCGATCACCAAGCCATCGCAGCAGTGGTGGGGACTGGAAAAATTCCGGGTGCAGCCGTTTGCTCAGTCTTACGAGCGAACTCTCTACATCGATGCAGATGTGTTTCTCACCGAAGAGACGCCGAATCTTTTTGACGTGGTTCCGGCCGGTCACGTTTCGATGCACGACGACTGGAGTCAATTGCCGAGTTTTGAATGGGTCTTTGAGGAGCGTCGGAACATCCTCGAATCACAAGACATCCCGATGGACTACAGCAAAGTGGTTCTCAACAGCGGGATCGTGATGTGCGATCGCAAGCAAGCTTCGATTTGGAAGCCACCGTTGCATCCATTCTTCCCAACGCACTGCTCCGAGCAGTTCTGGCTCCAGAATAATGCTCGCGGAATGCCGTTCTTCCAACTGCCGACCGAATTCAACACCCAGTACTGGATGCCCAAGTTCCGAGAATTGGTGCCGACAGCCAAGGTGTTTCACCTCGCCAACTGCACGCCTGAAAAACGGCTCGAATTTGCTCGACAGTTCACTTTATCTCTT
>CAIYZV010000261.1 GCA_903930765.1 uncultured Pirellula sp. | reverse complement strand
CCGATCCAGTACCGCTGTTTCCGTTGCCTTGAGCGGGTTGGCTAGGCTGTCCTGGTGCACCGCCTGGTGGCTGTCGCCCTGGAGGTGCAAATCCTCCAGGAGGTCCGCTTTGCCCTCCAAATCCAGGGGGCCCTCCAAATCCAGGGGGCCCTCCAAATCCAGGAGGCCCGCCGGCGCCGGGTCCACCGGCCATTGCTCCCGCGGCGGCAAAGAGGGCCTGAAGCTCCTTCAGTGTGCGGTCGAACTCCTCTTGGGTTTTCGCATTCTTCAGATTGTTGATAGGTGCATTCGCAAGCAGCAGGACACTTGAGACAGCTTGGTGGATTTGATCTGGGTTCATCACCGCGATCAGCCCCTTGGCTTGCATCATCGTGGTATCCCAATTCCGAACCAAATCCTCTGGTAGCCATCGGCCATCGACAAGCGTAATTGCAAGGGGTTTATTCTCGGCCCCTGGAGGCAAATTCTCGACCTCCATGTTCACCTCGGCTCGATCCGATTGGATGTTGTCAACACTGTACTTCGCACTAGCGACGCCGAGCTTTTTCGCTTTCTCATATTCCTCGCGAACAGGATGCCCTTCTGGAAAGGATTGCGCGAATGCTTCGCCACTCTGGTTTGCTTTCTTGAAGTAGGGATCCAAGAGGCTTCTCAAATCACCGCGTTGGAGACGCTTTCCATCGAGAAGATCTTTGGAGATCACACTATCCGCCAATTCCACGGCCGCTGGATACGATCGGGCAAAATCCGCTCGCATTTCCGAAGGGATCTGCAGCACCTCGCTGTTGAGGATAAAGTTCTGCTGCTTCTTGAGGATTTCAACGACGCTGTTACGCGTTTTGCGGACCATGTCGAACGTCCTAGAATCGAGGCGTTTTGCGAAGCCGCTGACGACCTCCTCGACTTCTTGTTGCTTGTTGGCCGGGAATGCATCCCACAAGACAATCATGTTTCCTTTCGACAACTCCCCGAACACGGCATCGACGAACTCTTTTGCCCCCATGTTGTCCCGAAGCGCTACAGCCGTGTTACCTAAAGGCGAGTTGGCTGCAGGAGCGGGACTCGAGGGACTGGACGAAGCCCCTGATTTAGGGACCGACGACCCGGCGCTACTCATCTTCCTGGCGCGGGCCTCGCTTTCGGCGCTCAAACGGTTCAAAGGAACTTTGATCTCTTTGCCGTTATCGCTCCGCTTGAGAACGACTTGATTCCCCTCGACGCGCACGAACTCGGCTTCTACTTTGTTCTTGCCCGTATTGTCGATCCACTGGGTTGCTCGTTCCTGTGCCCAGCAACTGCCGAACGAAGTGAGTCCAACGAGCGTGCCACCAACCATGAGCGTACGGATCGTCGAGCGGGCGGAGCGACGCTGTGACGAAGGACGGAAAAACATAAATTCGACTCCAAAGGAAAGGAAAATGCCGCGTAGCGAACCCTTCATAAGATAACCAAAGGCCCCTTGTTTTGCCTGGCTAATCAATTCGCTCTCAAAAATTGTTCTTGGTTTTTTCAGACGCTTTTTTTTCGCCCACTCCAGGAGACGCATTGGCCTGCCAATGGGCTGGATCGCCGTATACAAAGAAGCCGCTCCCAGTCTTTACCCCCAATTTGCCTTGGTCGACCAGCGGCTGCAGGATGGCCAGAAGTGGGGCCCAGACGTCATCCCCCTCGACGAATCGAGCATGGGACATGGTTTGGAAGATGATGTCCAACCCAATCTGATCCATGATGCCGAAAGGACCGACCGGCATGCCGGTGGCTTTTCGCCATGCCGTGTCGATATCTTCCGGATTGGAAACACCCTTATTCACCAACTGCAACGCAGACTGAAGGAGGGACTTGAGCATCCAATTAAAGACGTAACCCGTATTTTCCACGCGCTGCACTAAAGGCGTTTGGCCAATTCTATCTGCCAGCGCGATCAATCGATCGACCGTATCTTGACTGGTCTCCGGAGCCGTCGCAACATCGACCAATGTCGCGATCCAAATCGGCACGTGGAAGTGGAAGTGGGCGTATCGCTCGGGAAAGCGAAGGTGCTTCGAAAACGTAGAAGGAACAAAATACGAGCTGTTGGATGCGATGATGGTTTGCTCGCCGTACTTTTCGGCGTATCGCTTCAAGACCCGTCGCTTGAGGGCGACTTGCTCGGGAATGCACTCTAAGACAATCCCCGGCATGAGGTGGCTTTCTTCGGGGTCCTCACGAACCAATTCCAGCCGCTCGGAAGCGTCGCGCCAGTCGCATTGAGGCCAGTAGCCTTGGTCAAAAAACGGCCCCAATTGCGCCTCGATCCATGCCCTGGAGGCTTCCAAAGCCCGATCGCTCTGATCCACCAATCGAACTCGCATGCCGTGCGCGATCATTTGCCCCGCGATTTGACGCCCTGTCCAACCCGCACCCAGGATCAATGCAAAATCGATCGGTGCACGCTCGGTTGGCGCGCAACCAAGCTTCCCCTCTTCTTTTAGCACGTGTTGTTCTCTTAGCACGTGTTGTTCACAATCCGGTTTCTGATCGTCCATGATCCAGCTCGTGTCGAACCCGCATTCCAATCGGGGATGACCACATCTACCCCCATGGCATCATCATATCACGCAAAAAGCAATCCGAGCAGGCGGTATCCCTCGTCCCGATGGGCCCTGCAGCCCTGTTTCTGCCGGCTTATTTCCACTTGTCTTTCGCTGGAATAAACGGATCGATCGCGGTCAACTCATTGCCATTGACCGTGGCCCCGAAGCGAACCCCAAGATCATGGATTTTGTTCGCCGCCTCTTCGAGAGGAGCTTGATTGTTGAGCTTCAAAGCCACCCCGGATGCAACTTCGAGGATGCTCGCCAACACAGGGTGATTGACTTTGGATTGCGCCGATTTGATACGATCGATCGCACGCGCGGTTCGCTGGGCCGAGGTGATACCAAAGGTCGCCTTTTCGGTCGCTTTTGCTGTGGCTCGCATGCTGAACTCAAGATCCGCGATCATGCCTGCTATGAACATGGCACGTATTCGTTCGGGAACTTCTTCTGCGTTCGACTTTCCTTCGGTTCGGACAAAGTTGTGCCGCACTGTCCCTTGCGACCAACTGACTAATTCGAAATCAAGGCTGCCTGCGTTGTGCCCGCCGACGTTGACCAGTTTCTCATCGGGCACGGTATGGCATCGATAGCAGCTTTGGGCCACGAGGTACACGTTCACTGGGTTTCGCATCCCGAGTTCGATGGACTTCCTGAATCGTTCTCCCCGATGCTCGCTGGTTTCTTGCCACTTTGTGACGCTTGGACCACCGTAATCGTTATGGACAGCGACCCAATCTTGGGCGGCCCCATGGCACGATTCGCACGAAACACCAGCGATCGCCTCGAGCCTATTCTCAACGTCGTTATGGTCCATGGTGTAATGGCACTGGATGCAATTGGAATCCGCTTTGAAATTCTCAATCCCAAGCTTCGCAGCGATCTTCTGCGCTTCGGGCTTACGATGCAACGTGACGAAGGTCTCATGGTGAGGAGTTCGCTTCCACGCTTGGATCTCCATGGCGTGGCATTTCTCGCACGATTGGGCGCCGAGTACTTTATGGGGATCGACTGCAACTTCCCAATGCTGGTCCCGAACATCGCGCGACTCCTCCGGCACCCAAACCATTCCGGTACCGACAGAAACACCGACGAGAGCGACCACACGGCAGACACCGCGAACCAAGGAACGATGAAGATAAGGCATACCGGATAGATTGATCATCGAAGTTCGACAACAACGCTTTCGGGGAAAGAAAAACGAGCAAATCTACGATCGGTGAAACCCTACTATCCATTTTTAGGCCGGCTCTCCTCCCCACGGATACAGCTTGATTTTCTCGAACCCTTTCCTCCTGCCCGATTCGTACAACTGCTACAATCGTTATTCCATGAACAAGTTCCATCTCCACGTGAACCGCCGCCAGTCAAAACCACCTACCTTCCCAATGGCCATCGGCTCGCGCAAAAAATCCCAACGAGATTAAAGCCCCCGAAACGCAGCGACTGCAACGACGATGAAACGCTCCTCTCGCCCCCGGACCACCAAGCCTAAGCCCGCGGGGAATGAGCCCAACAGTAACCCATCGGGCCACCAATTAGCCCACCCATCGGGCCACCAATTAGCCCACCCATCGGGCCACCAATCGGAATGCGAGCCGACTCCCGGTGAAGCGACTCTCAAATGGCAACTCGAGAGGATCATCTCTGGCGGGCAAACAGGCGTGGACCGCGCAGCCTTGGACGCAGCCATCGAGTTAGGAATTCCTCATGGAGGCTGGTGCCCACGAGGGCGACGGGCCGAAAACGGCGTCATTCCATCACGTTACCAACTCAAAGAAATCGAGGGGATCGATTATTCAGAAAGGACTCGGAGAAACATCGTCGAATCCGATGCCACTTTGATCCTGACCTCGGGACCGCTTCAAGGCGGGACGCTGCTGACCTTCAATCTTTGCATCAAACTAAGTCGCCCAGTCCGTGTTGTTCAACTTCCACTCCAGCCTGGCCCTCCTCAACTACCCGTGCACAAACCACCCGTGCACAAACCACCCGTGCACGCAGGCACAAATTCGGACCACCTAGATTCAACCCACCCAAACTCCTCAGGCCAATCCAACTCGGGCTCCCTTCCCGAGTGGTTGGCCCAAGCGAGAGTCCGGATCCTCAATGTTGCTGGCCCGAGAGCTAGCAAATCGCCAAAAATTTATCAGCTCTCGAAGGCCTACTTGCTGGCGAATTTGGGAACGGGCTTGCTGGCGAATTTGGGAACAAGAGAGGCAAGCCCGGGTTCATGAAGATCGACTCCGGTTCTTCGCGGCCGGATATGCCTTGAACCCTGTAACGGCGGGCGAATGATGGGAAGACACCCTTCGGATCGCATGGCAGGAAGGTTTGCAGAAAATACCCGGGCTGCTAGTTCGAGCCGGTTTTCTGCTTCTATGTTGGGGAAACTGCCCATGAAATCCCGGTTCCCAATTGACGAAATGCCGAGAATCGCTGTAATTTGCGGATCCGATCGGGTCGGAATTTCGGGAACAAAGTTGTTCCCAAGGGCTCGAGGGATTGAATTTTGATTTCCATGCATTGCCGAAGGCCTTCCTGCAAAGGCCTGTGCGGTGAGGTTGTTTGCCGACACTCACTCGTATGGCGGGAAATCCGAGAAACCAGGAGACACCATGGCAAACGAATTGGTTAGCAAGCTCATCGAAGCCGGCGCGCACTTTGGACACCGCGTGAGTCGCTGGAACCCAAAGATGGCTCCGTACATTTACGGGCGCAAGAATCTGATTCACATCATCGACATCCGCGAAACTCTCCGCGGAATGTTGCGAGCCAAGAAGTACCTCAGCCAAGTCGCATCGGGCGGTTCGTTGGTGCTGTTTGTCGGTACGAAGCGACAAGCATCCGAAGTGATCCAACGCGAGGCAACCCGTTGCGGAATGCCTTTCGTCAGCGAACGCTGGCTCGGAGGCTGCTTGACCAACTTCCGAACCATTCGCGATCGAATGGGACGTCTCGAAGAACTCGAGAGCATCATCAACAGCGAAAAGATCAACGGCTACTCGAAGAAAATGCAGTCGGCGTTGAACCGAGAGTACCGAAAAATCTACCGTAACTTGAACGGCATCCGGACCCTGAACCGCATCCCAGAATGCTTGGTCATCATCGATCCGAAAAAAGAAAAGAATGCGATTCGCGAGGCAAAGTCGCTCGGCATCACCACCGTGGCGTTGATCGATACCGATTGCGATCCAACGCAAGTGGACTTGCCAATCCCAGGTAACGATGACGGTATCCGATCGATCGACTTGATCGTGAAACAACTCGCAGATGCAGTTCTTGCGGGCAAATCGGAAAACCCTGAATTGATGAAGACGGTCCCACAAGCGGCAGTGGCAGCCGGCGCGAAGGACTCCGTTTCCGAAATGGCCGACATGGCTGAAAAAGAAGCCTTGGATTAATTCTATCCAAGTCGCTGAATGTCTTTTTCAAAATCAATTCACCTATTCGATCAACAACGTTTTTTAGAGGAATGACATCCATGTCAACCATTTCAGCAAGCGATGTGGCCGAGCTCCGCAAGCAAACCGGCGCAGGCCTGATGGATTGCAAGAAAGCCCTTCAAGAATCCAACGGCGATTACGACGGCGCTCTCGAGTATCTTCGCAGAAAGGGTCAGCAAGTCGCTGAAAAGCGAGCCGACAAATCCGCCACCGAAGGGTGCGTGGTAACCGCGCTGGATCCATCCAAATCCACAGGTGTTGTACTGGCTCTATGCTGCGAAACCGACTTCGTTGCCAAGAACGAAGGATTTACCGATCTTGCCAATCGATTGGGCAAACTGGCCCTCGACAACGGGGTTGAATCGGTCGAACAGCTCAACGCCTTGACCATCGACGGAATGACCGTTGCCGAGAAACTGGTCGACCAAACTGGTAAGACCGGCGAAAAGATCGTCGTCTCCGAACTGCACAAACTCTCCGGAGATAAGCTTTCGAGCTACATCCATGCAGGAAGCAAGATCGGCGTTTTGCTCGCCTTCAAGGATGGTGGCAAAGCAGGTGCTGACGAGTTCTTCCGGGGCGTCGCCATGCACATCGCTGCCATGAAGCCCTCCATTTTGCACTATTCCGAATTCGACTCGGCTTTCGTAAATAGCGAAACCGAATCGATGCAGGCCCGGATCAAGACGCAGAATGAGGATTTGGCTCGGTTGGGCAAAACGCTCAAGACGGTTCCCCAGTTCGTTAGCCGTCTTCAGCTAACCCCTGAAGCCATGAACGCCGCTGAGGATGCCATCAAGGCGGAACTCAAAGCCGAAGGCAAGCCTGAGAAGATTTGGGACAAGATTGTACCGGGCAAACTCGATCGGTTTGTCGCTGATAATACCCTCCTCGATCAAGACCGATGCTTGCTCAACCAGTTCTTCGTCTTGGATGAAGCCAAGACGGTGGAAGCCGCCGTCAAGAGTTTTGCCGATGACGCGGGTATCATCGCGTTCCGACGCGTTGCGATCGGCTAATTCGGTATCGATCACCCGCTCGACAGGTAGCGGTAATCGTTCCATCGAAAAATTCGAAATGGGGCATGAGTGTAACTCGTGCCCTTTTTTCGTATCCTCGCGATGGGCTCTAATTCGTTCACAAGGCTTTTATTTTCCTAATAGCGAACGAATGTAGTTCGAGAACTGGAGGATATCTCCAGGTGCATCGGGACCGATCACCAGCGGACTTTGTTCCGGGCGATTTTGCAATCCGTGGCTTCCACCAACCAGGGTTGCATCGAGTGGAATCACATCCATCCGATATCGGAACCCCAGTTTCTTTTGAGCCACTCGAAACAAGGCGCGGGCTTTGGAGGTCATGAACAGTTCGTTCGGGTCGTAACCCGGTTTGCGGTGAATATCGACGGTCCGAGCAAAGTCCGGAGCCCTATCGTCGTCCATCCAGTAGTAATAGTTGAACCACGCGTCAGCGTCCGAAAGGGCGATCAAGTCCCCGCTGCGGGGATGGTCCAAACGGATCTCGGCGGGGTCCAGGACATGAGCAACTCCGTCGACGCGCTGAAGCAGTGATCGAACTCGTTCCTTTTCGGACTGTTTGTTGACGTAGACATGGGCCACTTGGTGATCCACTACCGCAAACGCCTCGCAATCACCAGGGATGAGCATTTCGCCGAACGGCCCATTCCGAACCGAGAGGAGGCCATGCTCTCTCAATGTTCGATTCAAGGAAACCGATCGTTGCACCGGTACCAGACCATATTCGGACACGATGACCGGAATCGCATCGATCTCCCTCGCGGCATCGATAACCACACCCGCGCATCGATCCACCTCGGCGACTCGTTCCATCGAAGGCGTTGCAGAGCGTTGAAAGTCGTAGTCGAGGTGCGGAAGATACACGAGCGTCAACTGAGGTCGATTCTTCCGCAAAACGATCGCGGTCGCATCGGCGATCCATTGGCTCGCCGGTAACCCAGCATTGGGTCCCCAAAACGAAAAAAATGGGAACGCTCCCAGTTGATGGACCAAGTGACACTCGGTGTTGTCGATAATATCGAACACCTTGGATCCATCGGAGCCGTAATGAGGCTTTGGTGTCGCATTCCAGCGAACGGGCGCATGCTGGTTGAACCACCAAAACATCTTGGCGGTATCCACATCGCGATACAGCAAGTCACCTTGAATCAAGCGATTGGACTGTTGCCAGAAACGGATTTCTGCCGAGTCCCGATGGTACCATCCATTTCCGACGATCCCGTGTCGGTTCGGCATCGTGCCGGTCAATAAGGTCGCTTGGACGGTACAGGTCACCGCAGGGACTGGCGGTTGCAAGTTTTGGTAGGGACCTAGACTCGCAATCCGAGGAGCATGGGGCAAAAGCTCGGGGGTCAAACCCACCACATTGATGACGCAAACCTTGCTCACGTTCGATCACATTTTTGAAAAGGAAAAGGGGACTCATGGACCATCGGCGTCATGATACGACACGCCCATTGGTTCGTCATGCCCCACGGCAACACTCCTTAGCATCTGCACGGCAGGATGCAGAGTTCACTGCATGAGGGCCGCTCGCTCCGATAGTTGCTTGACCACCGGATCGTTTGGCAAACTTCTCATCAACTGTCGAAGCGAATCCTTGGCACCGTCTTTATCCCTTTGTTCGATCAACCGCTCGGTCAATCGAACCTGCAACGAGGTGTCTTTTGGATAGAACTGAATGCAGACCCGGAGGTTTTCGATTTCGACGCTTGCATTCCCGGCTTCTCTTGCAGTATCCGCCAACCAAAGACTCTTTTTGGCGATGGGCATACGCATGGTTTTCCCTGCGTTCAAACCTTTCTCGAGAATCTGTGCATGGGTGATCGGAAATGCGTTTTTATCAAAAATCTGCGCCGCGAGATTGCGTAAGACTTGGGGTTGAAGCGGAAACAGATCCACCGGAACGGAAGCATCGTCGTAAAGGGATGCTACCAACCGCCCAACTCCGAGCGCTGCAGCGGGACTGGTGCGAATGATGGTTTTCCAAAGGGGCATCAATTGTTCACGGGAGAGCGCTGCGCTCATGAGGATCGAAACGGAGGTCAGCGTTTGCGGTTGATGCCCAGCGGTTCGGTGAAGAACAGGAGCCAGTCGAACCAGATCCTCCATCGGGCAATCGATGGCCGTTGAGATTCTCCCCCAGATCAATCGTGAGTCGAGCGGAGAAAGCGATTGACCGAAGGCGTACCAATAACTGGCCCGCTTCAGAGTGCTGATCGTTTTCAAACCACCGATGCTCGCAAGTAAACCAGCGCGTTGCTCGTCGGCTACTCGATCCTTGGCCAGTCGCAATACGAGGGGCGAAGTCTGTAACCAGTAAGCAGACGGATCCACCTCTGCAGGACGCAATTCCCAGACTGAGCGACGCACATCGGCAACAATCGAATCCCCGAGCAATCGCAACCCCAACGCAGAATCCTCGATCCTGCCTCCGAACTCTACCATGCGGTCCACAAGGTGTTCGACTCGATTCGGAATCCTCTGTTCGATCTCCCGCTTATCATCCTGGTCAAATTCTCGAGAAATCCGCTCCGCAATATCCAACGCATGGATCGATTGGCGACAGTAGTTCAATGCAACCATACACGCCACCGACAGGGATACGCCGCTGATCGCGATCAAGCTTCTTTGCAGTCCGGTCTGAGTTTCTGATCCGGAGGCCGACCGGGAGTGACTCCCTTTGGACTTGAGTTTGGAGATAACCCGGTTCGATTCCCAAGGCGCACGAACGATAGCCCCCAGCATGAGGACCGCGGGAATAAAAACCCCTGGAAGGATGAGCGCAAAATCAACCGCAGCGTGGAGTGCTTGACTGATGATCAAATACCCGCCAACCAGTTGCAAGGCGGCGAAGTCGCGAAACCGCTCGGACACATACGTTCTCCAAACCGCCCGCAAACTCCAACCGATCCCGCACACAACGCAAACTAAAACCAAATACCCCATGGTGACCAATGTTTCAGCGTACATGCTCTCGGCGTGGTAATACCAGCCCGTCGACGTGGGGTCTTGGAAGGGTAACGAAGCAAAGTGAAATGTGCCCAAGCCGCTTCCAAGCCAACCATAAAACCGAGCCGCTGCCCAGCTAACTCCCCAGATGTACAGACGTCCCGCACTCGATTCGGATTCCAAATCCACCTCACCGATGCTCTCGAGCCGATCCAGCACACGATCATCGAGCTTCAAACCTACCATCACACCTAAGCAAACAGTGATCGCTATTACGCCGATCAAGATGGCACTTGCGCCCGCCGTTGAATGACGTTTTCGGCCGATCGAATCCGTGCCGGAGGATTTGGACAGTTGCGTTGCCAACAATCCCAAAGTGGCGATGAGACCTGCAGCGCCACTGACTGCTGCCCCACGGCACAAACTCACCAACAAAGAAACCGCAAGCAACAAAAGGGCTAGGAATGCCGCGATCTGAAGCGCATCGAGCCGCGCTAAAAACTCAGCAACCTGACGCTTTAGCTGGATGCGCCAGGGAAACTCCTCGTTGCGATGCGATGAACTTCGCGTAGCCCGATCCTTCGCGCGATTTGCAGCCCATAAGCAGACACCCAGCCCCGCCGCGATGGCCAAATTCAAATAAGCACCAGCAGAGTTTTTCGATACGAAGACGGAGTACGAACCACCGTACTTGAGCCCCAAGAAGTTTTCCTCTTTTGGTCTCACGGCACCGTACAAACCATAAGCGGCGACCATCGCCCCAACCACCACAATCGCCCCGAGCAGCAACGGATAACTTTCGCGCTGTCGAAAAACAGCACCTCCGATCCACGAAAGGATTGCGCACAAAAAGAGACATCCAGCAGCAGCCCTTGTTGTCACCGGATCGACGCTCAACGACAAGTACCGATGCGCATCGGGAATCTCCTGCAATTCGCAATTCAATGCCGCCGATGTCTCCGAGGTCGCGTCCACCGAATCAGCCAATACGACATCGGCCAATACGTCATCCGCTTGAATGCCTCTAGGTACAGACTGCATCCCGAGCGCCCATCGTTGCATTTGTATGGAAGGAGGTGCCGACGAACTTGCTCCTGACCATGTGTATCGCGGCTGCGATTGCAATAACGAGAACGCAGCTAGCCCCAGAAAGAGCCAAGTCAGCCAATTGGGCTCCCACCCTTTTTCCCCCTCGGCCAAAGCGAGAATACTATGAATGGCTAGCAATCCCGCCATGACAATTCCGACGAGTGCCAAGATGTGCTGGGATTGCCAAGTGACCGACCCATACCACCACGGGGTTGCAATCACCAACGCCATGGCGAGCAGCTTGAGAACCCAACCGCTGATCGTGGATGGCTTGATGCGGGCAGGCTCAAAAAAACGCATTTCGCTGGGGGACTCCTAAAGCCAATTGCCTCTGAAGACTCACGTGGAACGACCCGTTCCCAAGAGTTTTTTTAAACGCACCGTATTAACAACCTTAATCGACGGTACTTAACAACCTTAATCGACGGTACTCCTGGCCACAATCCAGCGTGTGCGAACGTCTCGGACGAGCAGCTTTGTTCGAAGGTATCTTCGGCATCACCGTTGCAGGCCCATCTAACGAAAAACGCAAGAAAACTGTTGTTGTCCGAACAATCATTAAATTCGACACGAGCGGATGGGCGATAACACGATTCAGGGATACGTCTATCCACGCGCCAAAGGAGTGCAATTGCTATGCAAGCATTCCTTTTGCCAATTCGTCCATAGGGGGGAATCGTCGATGTCCATCGACCGACTCAAATGCATTCCGAAAACCCGCCGGCAGCAGTCTGTAAGACGCCGGCTGGGACTTACAGCCTTGTTGTTGCTCGGCGCCGCGTTTGTTCCTTCAGCAGGTTGCACCGCGCTGACGGGAATCAACAGCAGTTGGCAGTACAACGGCTATTGGAACAACGGCATGATGTTTATGCGGAACGGCTCCTTAGCGATGAAGGCATGGCATAGCCGTAAACACTGCTTCGCCAACCAGCAACATTTAAAAGACTTCCATCGTGGGTTTAAGGCTGGTTACATGCAAGTTGCCGATGGTGGTGACGGGTGCACACCAGCGTTTCCACCGCGTGAATACTGGGGTTGGAAATACCAATCGCACGAGGGTCAAGCACGTGTAGCTGCATGGTTTTCCGGATTCCCGCACGGGGCTAGGGCGGCGGAAGAGGATGGTATCGGCAATTGGTACCAAATCCAAACCAGCAGCAACATTCAAAAGCAGTACTCTGAGCATGGACTGCTTCCGTCGGAATATAACGGCATCTATCCAGTGCCGAGTTTTGATCTGCAGCGAAGCGGTAATGCGAATCAAGCACCAGGGGTAGGAGCTGCGGCTCCCATTCCGATGAACGGCCAAGCGTATCCGAATTATCCGGCCCATGAAGTGATCGATACGGAAGTCATCGAGAACGAGGTGATCAAAGTCATCCCTCAGCCGGCTCCAATTCAAGAACGAATTGGCTTGTAACGACCACTAAGTCCGTATCAAGCAACGCGTCGATCGCGTTGCATGACACCACACCGATACACAAACCATAACAGCCCAAACTGAATGCCGATTGCGGTTTGCGAGGTAATTGAAATGTCCCAGGACCGGAACACTACGCCAAACAAAGAGACCATGCAGGTCACGATCGCTCGCTGGATGCGTCGCTTGACCTGCTCCGGCTTGATCGCGTTGGGAAGCCTCAGCGCTGGATGTGCGGCGCTGACACAACCGCTCAACGGCATCCCAGCCCGTAGGTTGCCACCGCAATTCCTAACTCAATCTAAGAACAATCTGGTTCCGCTCGATCCTTCTCGGCTAGCCCAAGAGCCCCCGCGAGATTACTTGCTCGACGAAGGGGACATCCTTGGTATCTACATCGAAGGGATCATGCCTTACTCGTCGCCCGATAGGCCACCCGAGCCACCACCCGTGCACTTCCCCGAGCGGGATAGCATGCTGGACCCATCGCTCGGTTACCCGGTGACCGTCATCAACGATGGAACCATCCAATTGCCATTGCTCGAGCCGATCAAGGTCAAAGGGCTAACAATCGAACAAGTCCGCGATCTGATTCGTAAGTACTATCTCGATGCCAAGATTCTCACCGATGCCAATCAGCTTCGGCCGATCGTTACCTTGATGAAGGAACGCACCTACAACATCGTCGTGGTTCGCCAGGATATGGGTGCTGGTGGTGCTGGCAACCAAATGGGTAGCGGAATGGGTGGTCGCGGCGGCTTCAATCTCGGGTCCGATCAGAGCGCTTCGGGAAGCATGATCAAGCTCCGTGCCTATCAAAACGACGTTCTCAACGCACTGATGGCCTCCGGCGGTTTGCCAGGGGTCAATGCAAAGAATGAAATCAAGATCCTTCGTGCGTCCAAAGCCGATCAGCGGAAGCGGGATGCGTTCGTGCAGCAGTTCTACCAACAGTACTACTGCAACCAAGACCCATGCGGTTGTGCTCCGCCACTTCCAGATGATCCATCGATCCTGAAGATTCCTTTGCGTCTACCACCAGGGATCGTGCCCAGCTTCCGGCCTGAGGATATCGTCCTCGAAGAAGGAGATATCATCTACATCGAGTCGCGTGAAGCCGAAGTCTTCTACACCGGTGGCTTGTTGCAAGGTGGTCAGTTCATGATCCCTCGCGACTACGACCTCGACGTCCTCGGTGCCCTCGCACTCGCTGGCAGCGGTGTGTCGTCGGTTGGAGCACGCGGTGGCGGCGGTGGAACCATGGGTGGGATCGGCGGCGGCGCTTTCGTGCCTCCCGGTGCCTTGTTCGTCCTCCGCAAGACACCTTGCGACGGGCAGATCACGATCGAAGTGGACCTCGCTAAAGCCAACGTGGATCCACGCGAACGGATTCTCGTCCAGCCCGGCGACATCCTCATCATGAGATACAAGCCTTGCGAAGAAGTGCTCAACTTCGGTGTCGCAGCCTTGTTCCTCTACGGCTTCCAATACGCTCTCCGCGGGGGCAACGGAAACTAACACAGATCATCGTTGATGATGCACAAAGGCCCCTGAAACTCAGGGGCCTTTTGCGTTTCTTCATCGAAGCAGTCTTCGTCGAGCTATTTGCCAAACATTCGCTTGGCCTGCTGCATGATGGCCAAGCATTCTCGGCGGTAGCTATCGTCGCCAACACTTTCTTGTGCCCGCGATATCATCCTGTCCCAGTCGATTCCCGGTGCGAGTTTGCTGTGCCGCAATAAGAGTCCAAACTCCGCAACACTCACGGCCCAATCCATATCGGCCCGCTCACCCGAATAGGTTTCCTCGGCCAAGTCACCTTCCTTAAGTACAAACTCTTGCTTGGTGCTTTCGGTCGCTTCAGGTTGCTTGGCCCGAATCTTCAGCAGCATCCACTCGTTCGCTAGTTCGCCGGACTGCTCGGTGTCAGCAACCGGCTTGGGCGGTGCCTCTGGTTGTTTCTTGCCATAACGGAGTTCGCCACCTGGGACTCCGGCTCCCTCTTTACCAACCGGCACGATTTCGTACAACGCGGTAACTCGGTGCCCAGCCCCGATTTCACCAGCATCCTTCTTGTCGTTATCGAAATCCTGAGTAGCCAATCGGCGATTCTCGTACCCGATCAAGCGGTACGAAGCCACCTTTTGAGGATTGAACTCGATCTGGATTTTGACATCCTTAGCGACCGTCATCAGCGTTCCCGACAACTGCTCGACCATGATCTTGCGAGCTTCCATCTCGCTATCGACCATGCCGTAAGTTCCATTCCCCTTATTGGAGATCTGCTCCATCATCGAGTCGTTGTAATTGCCGATGCCGTATCCCAGGCACGTCAAGAACACGTTGCTCTTGGCGTTCTCTTGCATCATGGAAACCAACTGATCGGTACCTGTCACGCCGACATTAAAATCTCCATCGGTGCACAGAATCACTCGATTGACACCCCCATCGACGTAGTTCTCCTTGGCGATGCGGTACGCCAATTCGATTCCTTGTCCACCATTGGTCGACCCACCCGACTGCAATTCTTCGATCGATGCCATGATCCGATCCTTCGATGCCCCGGAGGTGCTCGGCAAAACACAACCCGCAGCGCCAGCGTAGACAACGATGGCCACACGGTCTTGCTCTCGCAACTGCGAGGCCAGCAAGGCCAACGTTCGCTTGACCAACGGAAGCTTGTTCTCCTGCGCCATCGAACCGGAAACATCGATCAGGAACACTAGGTTCGAGGCAGGGCGTTGTTCCGCATCTACCTTTTTCGCTTGGATCGCCACGCGCACCAAACGGTGCTCCGTGTTCCATGGGCAAATCCCCATCTTCATATGAGCAGCAAACGGAGAGCCATCCGTCGGTCCGGGATAGTTGTAATCGAAGTAGTTGATCATCTCTTCGATTCGAACCGCAGCTGGATTTGGGACGACATTTCCAGAAACGTACTGCCGGATCTTGCTGTAGGATGCGGTGTCGACATCAATGGAAAAGGTCGATTGAGGCGATTGCGTCACCTCGGCAAACGGAGTCTCCACAATCGGTTCGAACCGATCCCCGCTTGCATTTTCTGCCGCACGTCGAAGGCTCGGCACGTTGGCTTTCAGTTCATCCGGGAATTGGTATCCACGATCCGACTCTCGCTTTTGCAAGCCTCGCTCGCCACTCGGTTTAGCGGGCATCATGCCGCCCGAAAAGCCTGTGCCCCCCCCCAATCCCCCACTAGCTGGGCCACCACCGGCTATACCATCCAAACTTGGTTGTGGTGCAGAGGCGACTCGATCGGCGAGTTCCTTCGAGCGGAAGTCCATCGATTCGCCAGACTTAGCCTCTGACTGCATCTCTTCATACCTATACCTGGACTCCAGACTGGTATTTCGTTCCGGCGTGCTCCCAGGAGCAGGCGTCCGCCGAAAAAGCGATTCGTTGGGTTCCATTTTCGAATCGATGAGCGATCTGGTGGCATCGTCCGCCCCAAAACCTGGAATTTCGCCAATTATCGATTCATCACGACCCAAGCTCAAGCTCTTCCCCGTAGCCGCCGAACTTGTCACAGACCCACTTGCAGCGACCCCAGGACCAGGGCCAGCGGGCCCGCCATTGTTTGCCTCGACAGCCCTAAGTGGAACTCTCCCGGAGTCCTTTCCGGTATTGCCGCCACCTGCCACGTACCCTGAATTATCTGCGGGAGCGGATTGCTTAAAAAAATCCTCTTGGCTCTTGACCGATGATTCTTTATCCGTGACCTCCGCCATCTGTGTTGCATTTTTCAGGACAGGTGGGATGTAGCCTGAGGATTCGGTAACCGCCTCCTCGGTTCTCGATGGAATGTTGTAAACCGTCTTCGTGCCAGAGAAGATTTCGACTCGATCGGAATACCCTCGATCGGAATACCACGGAGACAATCGGAACGCAACCAAGGACGCTGCTATCCCGGATGCAATCAGTCCCATCGTTCGGAAACGTCTGAATCGCTTCATGCGCACTTCTTCGTCATAGCTCTTTCGCAATTGGACCGTCGCCGTGCCTGTGTTTCGCCCAGTGATCTCCTGGAGCACTTGTTCGGATCGTCGGTTGTCCAGCCCAGCATTCAAACTCGAAGTGGCCAACTGCTTTTGGATTTGGGTCGCGGTGTCGCGAATCGATTGAACCTCTGCGGCTGCAGCGGGATTCTTCGAGATCCACGATTCGACTTCAGCGCGGGCTGCCGGATCGAGTTCCCCAAGTGCGTAGGCAGTAATCTGCCATGGCTCAATACTCGCAGGAACCTGAGTTGATAGTTTCGGAAGGGGATTGTCGGAGTTCGGTTGGTTGGTATTCATGATCGATGATTCTTTCGGCCATATTAGGTTTGTGTTCAGGAGTGGTATTCGCGTTCAGACGACATGACGTCGCGCAGTCGCGTTAAAGCTTGATGGAGCAGCACACCGACGTGGCTCACGCTCAACTCCATCACCTCGGCTATCTGTTTGTAGGAGAGGCCTTGGCCCAGCCTCAGCAAGACAACTTCCTGCTCGAGTCGGGGCAAGTCCGCGATGCGCTGTTCGATCTCGTGTTGCTGTTCCGCCAACATGGCGATGCTTCCCGGATCTTTTTCCTGGGAGGACAGCGATTCGATCGCTGCCGGTTCGGTCTGGGTTTTCATGCGAGCCTCCATGCGATGGATATCCATCGCTCGATGACGACAAGTTTTAAAGAGCCATGCGTCGACATGAGACTCGATCCGTTCTCGCGGCTCTCGGCACAAACGCACAAAAGCTTCCTGAACGCAATCCTGAGCCAAATCCCAATCCCCATTGAGCAATTTGCACGCATACGCCAACAGCGGCCGCTGCAACCGATCAAAGACCGATCGCAGCCACCCCGTGTTGTCCAGCGAATCCGATGATGGCTCCAGGGACTTGGGGAATTGGCCCAATGTCGCCGGTAGCGATGGATCGTCGCGAGTCAAATTGCCCTCGAGTTCTGCTTGGTGGAAAAGGTGCCGACATCAGGTAGACGGAATAGACGCGATTTTATTAGGGCTTTTTCAAAAAAAGGTTCAAGAAAACCAAAGCCGTCCGCGGCGGCATAGGATTTCGTTCACTTTTTTGCAGCGAGGCACCATGTACCTGAGCCCGCCTAGCCTATCGGGGCTCGCGGATTCCTTAGATGTGAGTACGATTTTCGGTCCTGTCCATTGCAGTTGCTAGAGTGCCTAGCAACCGTAGCCGTGGCTGCAACAGTGGCCGCAGCAATCGCCGCCGAGCTCTTTTAGCATCCACTTCAATCCCACCTCCTTCGCACCCTTTGGAGATACTTTTCCATGACATCCCTGAAAGACCAAGTCGTCATTGTTACCGGTGGAGCGACAGGAATCGGCTATGGCATCGCCGAAGCGTTCGTCGCTGCTGGCGCGAAAGTCGCTATCGGATCGCGTCGGTCTGATGTCGTTCAATCCGCAGTTGCAACTCTCAAGAAATCCGACTCAGAGCAAATCATCGGGTTCCCACTCGACGTCACCGACCGCGATAGCGTTCAGCAGTTTGTCGATTCGGTCAAGAAAGCCTTTGGACCCATTCAAATCTTAGTCAACGCAGCCGGAGTCAACATCAAGAATCGGACGATCGGCGAAATGCTCCCCGAGCAATGGGACCAAGTCGTCGCGATCAATGCCACCGGTGCCTACAACTTGATCTACGCGACGCTTCCTGAAATGCGCAGCCGCAAGTCGGGAATGATCATCAATATCTCCAGTGTCACTGGCAAGCGAGCTCTCGCGCTCGGTGGCGTCGCCTATGCCGCTAGTAAATTCGCGATGACGGCGCTCGGGACATGCGTGGCCAACGAGGTCGGTGCGGAAGGGATACGGGTAACCAATATTTATCCCGGCGAAGTCGACACGCCGATTTTGGAGCAACGTCCGGTTCCTGTCAGCAAGGAACAACGAGAATTGATCCTGCGACCTTCCGACGTCGGAGAAGTGGTAGTCTCGATCGCCTCGCTCCCTCCGCGGGTGCATATCCCCGAACTGGTGATTAAACCCGTTCACCAATCGTATTTCTAATGGGTGCTCAGTTTTCTAATGGGTGCTCAGTTGCTGCGACAAACCGCAACTACCGATAAAACGCGACTACCAACGATGGTGAACGAGTGCACGGATCGAATTATCGTAGATCCGTTGTATCGAAGCCATCATCGTATCGGACAGTGGTTCAACATCCGACGCGGACACATTGTCATCGACCTGACTTGGCCGCCGAGCCCCTGGGATCGCACACGAAACCGCATCGTGCATCAGGATCCAACGCAGGGCGAATTGCGCGAGACTCACTCCCGGTGGAGCGATCGATTTCAATTCTTCAACAGCCTTCAACGCGGTCTCGACATCGACGCCTGAAAACGTTTCACCTCGATCAAACGCCTCGCCATGCCGATTGAAACGACGATGGTCGTCTTCGGCGAACTCAGTCGCCATAGAGATCTTTCCTGTCAGTAGCCCCGATGCGAGAGGTACCCTGGCCAAGACTCCCACGCGACGCAATTGGGCTTGTTCGAAGAACAATTCCGCCGGTCTCTGTCGGAATACATTGAAGATGATCTGCACGGTCTGAACATTCGGATACTCGATCGCCTTGATCGCTTGTTCGATCTTCTCGACACTAACTCCGTAATAACGAAGCTTGCCGGCGGCGACAAAGTCATCCATGAAGCCGAACACTTCGGGCATGTAGTAAACATCGTTGGGAGGGCAATGCAATTGGACCAAATCCAAACACTCCGTGTTCAGATTCTTCAAACTTCGATCGATCCAGGAGGCGAGGTTTTCGCGGGTATAACCTGCGGGCGATTGCTGCGGCAATCGCCGCCCTGCTTTGGTCGCAACGATAATGGGATCACCGGGACGCTCTGACCGCAGTTTGGCAATAAGACGTTCGCTGTGACCGTCACCATAGACATCAGCGGTGTCGAAGAAGTTAACCCCCAGATCGACTGCGCGGTGCAAGGCCGCCATGGACTCGGAATCGTCGACAGGTCCCCACGCCGCCCCAATAGCCCACGCTCCAAAACTGATTTCAGAGACCCGCCAAGGAGTCCGCCCAAGCGTGCGATACTTCATTGTCGTCTCCTCCAAACTCGTACGATCATTGCACAAAAAAACGCTGGTTTCCCAGCGTATGCAATATTGGAGTGCCCCCGCAAGGACTCGAACCTTGGACCCGGTGATTAAGAGTCACCTGCTCTACCAACTGAGCTACAAGGGCAATACTGCGAGTAATGTACCCACCCGCGAATAGCTTGCAAGTCCCAAAAAACACAACACCCATTTCAACCGGCCCGACTCGATCCTGAGGGCCTGAGGCACCTCCCTCCAAGACCCAAGTCTGCGGCTCCCGATCCCAATGCAAACCCCTACTGCCAGTTCAAACGCCCCTGAAAACGCCTTAATGGGGACTCTCCGGTGAAATCCTCGGCCCAAGGGGCAAAAAATAGGGCAAGCTAGGTTGACCGATGGTAGGGTTTTTGCCGATACTTTCCAGTAGTCAAGCTGCGTAGGGCGAAGGGTTTGCGAGTTCTAGGCTTGAATCTCGCGACACCCTGCCGCTCATTTCCGCTCATCAATCATCTTGTCTTTCAGAGCGACTCCAGCTTCCGCGGGAAGCTGGGCTGTGGAAGAGCAGGAGGAGGGCATTCACTACCACTCACAAGGAGTATAACGATCGAACGCATTCAGACTCGGGTCAATAATCAAATCCGTATCTCTCCACTACGGGTCATTGGCCCCGATGGAACTCAATATGGAGTCATCACCGTCGAAGACGCTCTCAGTCGAGCTAGAGAAGCTGGATTGGATTTGGTGGAAGTAGCTCCAAACGAGCGACCACCCGTTTGCCGAATCATGGACTTCGGCAAGTACAAGTACGAGAAGAACAAAAAGTCCGGACAAAAGACACACCAGACGAAGACCAAGGAAATCCGCCTGCGTCCTAAGACTGGCGATCACGATGTCGAAACGAAAGTACGCCAGGCCATCGGGTTTTTGAAGCACAAGGACAAGGTCATAGTCACGGTGATGTTCCGAGGCCGAGAAATGGCCCACGTCGATGAAGGCCGTCGCGTCATGGAACATGTCCTCAACGATTTGGCGGAGTATTCCAAGCTCGAGCAACCACCGCTCCAGCAAGGCAAGAAGATTATCGCTACGTTGGCTCCCAAGTAATCGTCTGACCACCTGTTGGCTTGCCTGCAATCGGCTTTGTTCGGCACCCCAACAGGTTTCAGGCATCGAGTTGGCCTCGAGCCATTTGATCATCGTCTAGAATGTATCGTAATCATTGGTTCACTTCCCCGATGCCTACGGGGAAGTGTTTGTATTGGTACCGCTAAGGAATCTGCCGGCTAAGGCAACTTCGCGTCTTATGAAACTCGTTCGATTCATCCGCCCCGATCATAGTATCGGCTGGGGTGTCCAAACCGCTCATGGTGTCCAAGACCTCCTCGGTGCGGACCGGTCTCTCCCCACTTCGATTGTAGAATTGATTCCAAAGTGGAATCAGTACGAACAACGCATCGCAGGTTTGATCAAGAAACTTGGGGTCAGCTCAGATCCACTTCGATTGATCTGCCCCATCGATCGCCCCGGAAAAATCATCTGTATCGGCTTGAACTATCGCGACCACGCCATCGAAACCAATACGCCGATCCCCGATGAGCCCATCGTCTTTTGCAAGATGCCCACGGCGATGATCGGCCCTGAGGATGCTGTAGAAGTCCCCTCGATCAGCAACGAAGTCGACTACGAAGCCGAGTTGGTGGTCGTTATCGGACAAACCGTCAAGAACGCTTCGCTCGAACAAGCAGCCGCTGCAATCTTCGGATACTCAGCAGGCAACGACGTCTCCGCTCGCGACTGGCAAAAAGGAAAACCTGGCAAGCAATGGTTTCTCGGTAAGTCGTTCGATACGTTCGCCCCGATCGGCCCTGCTATCGCTCTCAAGGAATCGATTCCGAACCCAGGAAACCTGAGGATCCAGTGCCGACTCAATGGCGTTACCGTTCAAGACGGCAATACTCGCGATCTCATTTTTTCCCCCGTCGAATTGATTCGGTATGTCAGCCAAGTGATCACACTCTGCCCCGGTGACGTGATCTTTACGGGGACTCCCGCAGGAGTAGGGGCGGCTCGAACACCGCCACTCTTCCTCAAGAATGGAGATGCGGTCGAAATCGAAATCGAATCGATCGGCACCCTCGCAAATCCCTGCATCACCGCTCGCTAGCAGCCGTTCGCCTGGGAGTAGTTTCCCAACCCGAGGCCCCCGATCTCCCCGAAAAAAACAGCTTGAACGACTCAGTTTGAACGATACCGACTCCGATTGGCGACATGCCCTAATACTCGCCCAAGACGACTTTGCGTCGCTGCGAACAAGAACTTAGGGAAATGATGTATGATGATGGCTTAGGTCACACTTCCGTTTTTCGCCCAGAAACCATCGTCCATCAACGATTTATCCCTGACGATCCGTTGGCCTTTATCCCCTCCGCACGCATTCAAACACTGTAACGTCCGTGGAAAACTCACGCATCGAACCCAATGGCCCCCGGGATTCCAGTTCCCCGCTTGTCGACTCGATCACGATCACGATCCTGAGGATCCTGTTTATCCTCACCGTTGCCAGCATCGGTGGCTCCCTCGCCCAGTCCTCGGCTCTTCGCCTCGAAAGCTCGAACTCCAAAGCGTTCGTCCTCCCCTACTTGATTTTCAGCGGCGTTCTGCTGGTCGCTTTCGCGATCATCGCCCTGGACATGTTCATCCCTCGCAAGCGGATCGACGTGATCTCGGCAGTTTACTTTGGTCTCCTCATCGGTGCGTTATTCACCAACCTCTTAACGCTGGCGATGGCACCTTTCCTATCCGGGAACAACTACGGCTCCTACATTTCACTAGGAGTATTGACGGTAATGTGTTATGCGTGCGTTAGCATGCTGCTGCAAACCAAAGACGACTTTCGCTTCGTCATTCCCTATGTCGAATTCGCACGTGATTTCAAAGGCATCAAACCCCTTATCCTCGACACCAGCAGCGTGATCGATGGGCGACTCGCGGAACTCGCGGAAACCAATATCCTCGATAGCCGATTGGTGATGCCCCGTTTCGTACTGCTCGAACTCCAGGCGATTGCCGACAGTTCGGATAAACTCAAACGTGTCCGAGGCCGTCGAGGACTCGATATCCTGAACCGTCTGCGTTCCAGTGAACGGATCGATTTCACCATGTACGACATGGAACTCCCCGAGTTCGCTGGCCAACCGGTTGATATGAAACTGGTTCTGCTTGCAAAACATATGGATGGCAAACTGGTCACCGGAGATTTCAATTTGAATAAGGTCGCGAAACTCCATAACGTGGAAGTGATCGACTTGAATCAAGTAGCCTCAGCGCTCCGCCCTCAACACTTGCCCGGCGAATATTTTCAGATTCGTATCGTCAAGCCTGGCGAAGGCCACGATCAGGGGATTGGTTATCTGGATGACGGCACCATGGTTGTCGTCGAAGGTGGCCGCGACAAAATCAATCAAACGGTGCAAGTCGTCGTGACGAGTATGTTGCAAACCCAAGCGGGACGTATGATTTTCGCGAAGCACGACGGACCAAGTCCCAACTGACACGGTCGCCCTCTATGGAACCGTTTTCGACTTTCTCACCGCTAGGCTCCTTTGCGTTGGCTGCGGTGCTCGCACTCTATATCCTCTTCTTAATCGCCGTCGGTTTTATTGCCGGCCGCAAAGTCCACTCGTCCGCGGAATACCTTCTCGCCGGCCGTGATGTTCCTCTGCCGCTCGCAATCCTAAGCTTGCTCGCAACGTGGTTTGGTTCCTCCGCCATCCTAGGAACCACACAAAGCACCTACTCATTTGGAATGTCGGGAACAATCCTTGAACCATTTGCATGTGGCTTAACACTGATTTTTTGTGGAGCGTTCTTCGCGAAACGACTTTGGAATCTGGGCCTTGCAACGATCGCAGACCTTTTTGGAGAGAAACTGGGACCAGCAGGGCTTTGGATCAGCAGTGCAATACAAGTACCAACCTTCTTCTTCTGGATAGGTGCCCAATACCTGTCGATCGGGGCACTCCTTGAAGTGTATCTCGAGGTTCCCGCGTGGATCGGAATCGTCGGGTCCGCATGCGTTACCTTGATGATCTTATGGAACGGGGGGATGTGGGCGGTTACATGGACCGATGCCATCATGGTATCCATTTCACTGCTCGGACTCTTCACTCTCTTTTTTGCGACTGCAAACCAACTCGGCCATGGAAACACCATCGATGGCATCACCTCCGTGATCGCACGAACTCCGCAGGAGAGATTGCAACTCTTACCTAATCCAACGATCGCTTCGTCCCTTACGGCACTAGGTATTTTCCTGACGGGTCTGCTCGGTAACATCCCAGCACAAGACCTCCAGCAACGCATTCAGTGTGCCCGCTCGGCGTCAACCGCGAAATGGTCCTGCATACTCGCCGGTTGCATCTACATTGCGATGGGATTGATACCGATCTACCTAGGGCTCGCCGCCCGACTGCATCTCGAGGAATGGGACACGAACGATCGGATTCAAAGCGATCAAGTCCTTCCGATCCTGGCATCGCAATTCCTCAGCGAACCATTCGGAATCCTGCTCGTTGTCGGGCTGGTATCTCTCAATTTGGCCGCTGCAGGCAGTTCTACAATCTCTCAAACAACGATTCTATCCAACAACGTTTTGCCGCGAACGAAACGTGATTGGGGAAATGCGAACGGCACAACGAAGAATTGGTTATTGATGAATTGGTTAGCGCCGAGACGAGAGCAATGGTGCGCGTTCGCAGTGACGGTTGGCAGCTTGATGGCGGCATTCTCAGGACAATCCGTGATGGGGTTGCTCGAACTGTCACTCGCGAGCGTGCTGGTGTCGCTGTTTGTCCCGATGTGCCTTTGCCTGTTCAGCAACCCTTCCACCCCTTGGTCAGGTATCGTCCCAATGCTCGTGGGCCCAGCGGTTTGGGGGACGAAGCTAACATGGGACGCGTGGAACCCTTCTTCTAGCGAGTCACAAGCCACCTACAACCAAGGTCTTTCAGCCCAACTCTCTTGGTTCTCTGGGCCGAATTGGGGCCAATACTACGAGATAATACCCGCGGAGATTCAAGGACTTCTAGCGAGCATCCTAGCGATGCTCGTCGCGGAAGCGCTCGCACGCGGATTGCGTAAACGATCCAATCATGCTGTAACGCCAACGTGATTTTTCAATCGAGTGTTTCGGCAAGAACTCGATCGTAGTACTCCCGGGCCTTTTGATAGGCTTGCTCGGCTTGCCCCAGTTCCGATTCCCTGATCTGCGGTCGTTTCTTGTCCCAACAGACATCGACCGCCTTGCGGCACCATTCGGCACTTTTGCGATTCGCGCGAACAGGTTTTCCATCTACCGATACGAAGATCGGGTTGGTATGAAGCGATGGGAAAATCCGCACCGCCACCCAACTCGAACGATCGATTTCGATATCCCAGGTGAGATCATTCCACGAGCCATCCGCCGAGATCTGTCTGGTCGCAACCGGTTCACCATTGACGATCAGTTCGACTGGGATCTCTCGGCCTCCCGCGATGCGGCTTCGTTCCAAATGCCAGTAGGGCTTTTCATCAAGCCGTCGTTGTTGGATTGCTGCCCCGAGCCCGTCTTGTTGTTCGGGCAACATCGCGGCGACGCGTGTTGTGACTCGTACTTGGCCTGGTTTTTCCAATCGGAGTTCGCTGACATTACCATCGGTATCGGCTCGCCCAACAGCTGCGTCGTTGACGGCAAACCCCTTGATGTGGCTGAGTCCGTCCCCGACGTAACTGCGACCATCGAGCAACCCACGCACCCAATGGTCGTAAGAGAATCGATGCTTCGGGTCCAGCTCGACATAGATCCGTCCTAATCCTACCCGTTCCCCATAGATGCACGGAAAATCGGTTTCTCCACTGATGCGTGTGCGCAGACCACAGTTCAAGGCGTGGTACCAAATGTTGAGTTCCCAAACAGCGGGGGTATCGACGGTGCTTATGAAATCGCATGCATCATTGGGGGCTGCGACGATGTACTCATTGGCTCCAATCCCATCAAACGGAGGCATGGCATAATCTGGCAATCGATCGGCAGCTCGCCCCTTGTTGCCTCCTTTGGCACCGCCCCAAGTACTCGGCAGATCGCCGCGAGAACCATCTGGCAAGTAATCGGGCAATGCCAAGCCCCATCCGCTGTGACTGTAGCCGACCACTCCGCCTTGCTCCTGCCCCCATTTGAGGATGGGAATCGTCCATGTCGGCCAGTCCTCGATCTTCTTCGTATTGGGGTAATCATCCTCGACGAGATTCAACAAGCACAAATGCCCTGCATGAGATGACGGGAATCCGCTCACCTCCACGTCGTAGCGCATCAGGTAATCGCTTCGAGAAAGCTTAGACACTTTCCCATCAAAGAACTGCTTCTGGTGGTACCAGCACGGCCCCCAACTGAGAACGCATCCCACGTTCAAATCTTCACCGGTGATGTGACGCATCATGTCTTCGGGCGTAACTCCTTGGGTCGGATTCTCATAATGAGCGCAACCTGCGGCGTGGACATGGTGGTCTCCGGAGAACCATCCGAGGCTCGCCATATGCACCCAACGCTGGAGTTGAATCTCGATCGCAGGGGCATCGCCTTTGGATGGCACCGTGGCTTCCAATTGGATCGGGAGGTACTCCGGCCCACGCGATGCAGTGATGGAATATGTTCCCGCTGGCAAGATCACCGATTCCCCATCGGCGCGATAGATCTGTGGATGAAAAAAGAAATCGGGAGCCAAACGGCGAGCGGGGTTGGGATAAACGCGACCTTGTTTGTCGCGGATCAATAGCGCGCATGTGGTCGGCTTACCGTCATGATCTCGTACCTTGACCGCAACGCTCTGGCTCTCCATCGCCCGAAACAGGATTGGCAATTCGCTTCGAAAACCGAGGTCTTGGGTCCCTTGACCAACATCGAACTGCAGCGTCCCTTCGCGGGGTCCTGAATCTCGACTGTATAGCTGAATCACTCGATACTCGACCTTGAGCCCGGACAAGTTCGCCACCATGGGCTCTTGGACCGGCATCGCGATATCCAACCAACGCCGCGATGCCTCGGCAGGCGTGATTTTCATCTGTGGATCTGCTGCCGACGTGCTCGGCACGACCATGCGTTGGGATTGCGGGCTCGTGCAACGCAACGGGGCAGTCACGCCAGCTTCATTCACGACCTTGATCAAGAACGTTCGCCATCCCTTTTCGAGCAACTGAGGGCTTGCAGTCCCAGAGGATACCTTGACCCGACTTTCGGGATTGATAGAAACAATCGCCAGGCATAGCGAATCCAGGGACTTTTGGATGCCGCTGACGACCGCTGGATCGTCGATATTCGACTCCATTTTCTGCAATTCCGCTTCCACTTCGGCGAGCGGTTCACCGAGCCATTTCATGGCTTCGACCAGCCGTTTGGCCGCGGCCTCGAGAGGTTGTCGAGGAACATCGGTGATGATGTCACCCGCAATCGCGCTATGGAGCATCCATGCTAGGATGCCGACTGCCAAGACCGTTCGTCGCACCAAAACCACCATGATCGTACTCTCATCGTAAAGCTACATCGCAAAGCTACATCGCAAAACTAATCGACGAAGCCGACCTGTCTCACTAGAGCATATCGATCGGATCGATATCGATCAGGTAAAGCACATCGTCAGGCAACTTGGTCGTCGATTGGACCTTGAGCAACACCGCGTGCAACGCCGCGGAATCACTCGACACCAGCATTGCATGATAGCGATAATTGCCGCGCAATTTTGGTATTGGGGGAAGGGAAGGGCCCAAAACCCGGACGACTCCACCCAAGCGTTGCGACTCGGCCCGCGCTTTCCCCACCACGGACTCCGCAAACCCTTCCACGATTTCTTGATTCTCACCACGAAAAATGACCCTGGCCAAAAAACCAAAGGGTGGGTAGCCAAACGGCTTGCGATGCTCGAGCTCCAACTGCGCAAAGCCCAGAAAATCATGTTGGCATGCGGCGAGGATGGCCGGGTGCTCGGGAGAAAACGTCTGCACGAGGACTTCGCCCGCCTTGTCGCCCCGCCCCGTCCGTCCGGCGACTTGGGTGACCAATTGAAAGGTCTTTTCCGAGGCTCGAAAATCGGGGAAGTGGAGCGACGTGTCGGCATTGATCACACCGACGAGAAGGACGTTCGGGAAATCGAGTCCCTTGGCGATCATCTGAGTCCCTAGGAGGATTTGTGTCCGACCAGAACGGAAATCGGTGAGCGTAATTTCATGGCTTCCGGGCTTCCTCATGGTGTCCGAATCCATCCGAGCAATTTTCGCATCGGGGAATCTGGATTGAACCTCCATTTCCAACTTCTGAGTCCCCAGTCCCGCGAATCGGATCCCATCAAATTGGCACTTGGGACAATGCGTTGGGGCGGAGACGGTGTGGTCGCAATAGTGGCACATCGCTTTATTGCCATCGCGATGGAACGTCATCGGCAAATCGCAATCGGGACACATCATGACATGACCACATGCGGGGCATTGGATCGACGTCGAAAAACCTCGGCGGTTGAGCAGCAAGATGATCTGGCCATCCTCGTTGAGAACGCGCGCCATGGCTTGAGCGAGCGGCCGAGAGATGCTCGAGCGATCAACCTCGATCCGATTCACACGTAGATCGATCGTTCGCACCTCGGGCATCGGGCGATTGAGAATGCGGCGAGGCAAGCTGACCAGATGATACGCACCGGTTTTGGCGCGTTGGTACGTTTCCAGGGAAGGAGTCGCCGAGCCCAAAACGAGGGGCACTTTCTCGAGGCTGGTCCGATGGAGCGCTACATCGCGAGCATGGTATCGCGGGATGGTCTCTTGTTTAAAGGTCGTCTCGTGCTCTTCATCGAGGATCACCAGACCGAGTTGCGGGACCGGTGCAAAGATGGCGCTGCGAGGCCCTACGACAACTTGAACATCGCCACTGGCGATACGCCTCCATTGAAAATGCCGCTCTGGTCCGCTCATGTTGGAGTGGAGGACCGCGACACTACGGAATCGATTTTCGAATCGGCTTCGGGTTTGCGGTGTCAAACTGATTTCCGGCACGAGGACGATCGACTGACGACCGAAACTGATCGCCCGCTCGATCGCTTGCATGTAGACTTCGGTCTTACCACTCCCCGTCACACCGTGCAGGAGTATCGTCGCATGCTCCCCTGAGTCGAGCGCCTTGTGGATGGTTTGCAGGGCAATTCGTTGATCGGTGGTGAGGGCCGGTGGGATCGGGTTCCTTGCCCCCTCAGCATCGCCGTTCCCTTCATAGGTCATCACCCGTTCGGTATACGTTTCAATGAACTCCGCATCCCGCAGCTTCTTGATAATTCCATCGGAGCAATTGGCCAGGGAGCGAAGCTGTTCAGGGGAGAGAGGTTCATCGGCCAAGATCAATTGCTGGAGTGCTTGCTTCTGTTTCACAGGTAACGTCGCCACCAAGCTATCTTCGCGAGCCTTCTCGCTCGGTCGCAACAAGGTCTGATTGCGAGTCCCAGCGCCCGCTCGAACCCCAGCAGGGACCACCGCTTCAAAGACTTGGCCGGCCGGCACCAAGTAATACTTGCTCATCCAATCGATCAGCCGAATAAGCTGAGGGCTACACAGCGGGAATGGATCGCAGACCTTCAGGATCGGCTTGAGGGTGCTCGGATTTTGGCGGATGGACTCGACCGAGAGCGTGTACCCAGTGATCTCGCGATCGCTTCGTCCCAAAGGAACAACGACCCGCATTCCAGGTTGCAGGACCGATGCAAACTCATCGGTGACGCGGTAGGAATACGGTCCATAAGGTGCTTCCGGGAATACCACCGACGCCGCCAATGTCAACGACTGTGCGTCGATCTCCCACGGGGCGAGATCGTCAGGAAATAGTTCACCTTGACGTGGATCAGCCATACATTTCAGCCCACGCAATCAGCTTGCGGTCGAGGTTCAACAGCTGGAAGGGAAGTAGGCAAGCGACTAGGTAACTCGTTTTTCGATTTCACCGACGCAATCGTCGATTTTAACCCGCCATTGCTCCAAAGTATCCCGATCCCGGATGGTGACCGTTCGATCTTGAAGTGTCTGGGAGTCGATGGTGATGCAATAGGGAGTTCCGATTTCATCCTGACGACGGTAACGGCGACCGATGGCTGCCTTTTCATCATAGAAAACATTCAACTTCTTTTTCAGAGCTCCGTACAGTTCCGTCGCAACCTCGGGCATGCCATCCTTCTTTACCAACGGTAACACGGCCGCTTTGATCGGCGCGATTCTCGGGTTGAGTCGCATCACCACCCGTGATTGCATCTTGCCGTCTTCGTCCGGTGCTTGATCCTCGTCGTAAGCTTGACAGAGGAAGGCAAGCGTGGCGCGATCGGCTCCAGCGGATGGCTCAATGACATGAGGGATGAATCGTTCGTTGCTCAAATCATCGCGGTAGGAGAGGTCTTTACCGCTACCACGGTGCCTCGGTTGCCCATGCTCATTGATTTCCACTTCGAGCGGTCGTTTCTTCGGATCGAGTTTTCCTTCGGAGTGGGATCGCAAGTCAAAATCACCGCGGTGCGCGATTCCTTCCAATTCCCCATACTCCCCTTCAGGCAAAAACGGGAACGCGTATTCGATATCGGCGGTTCCGCAGGAGTAGTGGCTGAGTTCATCCGCGTCATGCTCTCGCAAACGAAGGCGTTCGCCAGCGAGCCCGAGATCTTTGTACCACTGAAGGCGGCGATTGCGCCAATACTGGTACCATCCTGCGGACTCTTTTGGGTTGCAAAAGAATTCGATCTCCATCTGTTCAAACTCTCTCGAACGGAACGTAAAGTTCCTCGGAGTGATCTCATTGCGGAAGCTCTTACCGACTTGAGCGACACCGAATGGAACGCGGATGCGTGTGCTATCTACCACATTCTTGAAGTTCACAAAAATGCCTTGCGCGGTTTCCGGTCGCAGGAATGCGGCGCCCTCTTCGCCACTCAGTGCGCCGACATAGGTTTTGAACATCAAGTTGAACTCGCGAGGATCGGTAAGGGTCCCAAGCTCGTTGGCATCGGGCCCCAAGACCAACGCGCGATCGTCCGGCTGAATCTTGTCGAGAGTCAGTACGCGGCTATCGAACGATAGCTTCTCGAGATCCTTGGACCGCAGGTTGAATATCTTGAGGGCTCGACGAGTCAGGTCTTCGTCTTCGTGGTCTGGCTCTGCCATGGTGGTCACAAAGACCCTCTGCGAGTCTCTGCTAACCCATTTCCCACGGACTTGATCAAAGCGGTAGCGTTTCTTAGACACGCGGCAGTCCACCATGTAATCATGAAACAGATCGTAGTGGCCCGAGCACTTCCAAACCTGTGGGTGCATGATGATCGTGCAATCGAGGCCGACCATTTCGTACGTACTCGGGGCACCCGGAGGGGCCAGGAGTTCGTTATGGTTCTGACACATGTCCTTCCACCACGCATCCTTGATGTTCCGCTTGAGTTCGACACCGAGCGGCCCATAGTCCCAAAAGCCGTTTAGCCCACCATAGATCTCGCTCGACTGGAATAGGAATCCTCGTCGCTTGCACAGCGACACCAATTTTTCCATTTGCATGTTGGTCAGTGGGGTTGGGGGTTGATGTTGGAAGGAATGGTTTATTGATTCATCGATGGTACACGGGTAGTTGGACGATGGACTTAGGAAGCGCGCTGCGCGATGGCAACGCGTTTCTTACCTGCCAAATCGTTGACTAATCCGGAATATTTCCATCGCGTGTCTTTTTGCAATAGTTCTAACGAACGCACCGCGATCATGGGAGAGAGTTCGAAAATCAGCCAACCCCCAGGTAAAAGTTTATCCGCCGACTGGGGGATCAAGCGTTCGACGATTTCGAGCCCGGTGGGGCCGGAAACGAGCGCCATTTTGGGTTCATAGTCCCGAACCCCACGCTCCAATTGGAGCAACTCCGCTTCGGAAACGTAGGGTGGATTGCTGACGATAAAGTCGACGCTCTGATCGGGAAGGGAGGCTAACAGATCTCCCTCCGCGAGCGATACTATTTCGGAAACTTCGAGCCGTCGAACGTTCTCGGCAGCGATTGCCAATGCATCGGGAGAAAGATCGATTGCGGTAACCGCGATATTCGCACCAAATTTTCTGGATTCTTTTGCGATCGTGATCGCAATGCAACCGCTCCCGGTGCAAACATCAACGACGCGAACCACCGAGGGCTCCGCGACGGCCCCTTCGACTCGCTGGTATTTTTTTAACCGGTCCAAGCATTCGATGACGACGTGTTCGGTTTCTCCGCGAGGAATCAAGCAGGCGGAGGTAACATGGAATGGGAGCGAAAAAAACTCTTTCTTTCCAACAATATAGGCAACAGGTTCGCCGGCCGCCCTGCGTTTGATGGAATCACGAAAAATAGCCTTCACCGATTCAGGGGGTTCTTCATTGAACGCCGCATAGAGATCGATCCTCTGGCAACCGCGAGCTTCGGCGAGGAGGACTTCGGCGTCGAGCCGAGGTGACGGTGAACCACTTTTTTTAAGGTGCTCCGTGGTCCATTGCAGAAGACGCAGGATGGTCCATGGTTCCGATTGCGTCGTGCTCGTTCCACTCGTGCCGCTCATAGCATTCGTCCTTGACCGATTCTTTTGGGTTCTGTCTTCCTGGCCAGTGCTGATCCGTGCTTAGTCGTTCTCATGATCTCGCAGCATGGACCGTTCGTACTCGAGGCACGCTTCGGATACCGGTTGCAGGTTCCCTGCAATGATTTGGTCTAGTTTATAGAGAGTCAGATTGATGCGGTGATCGGTAAACCGGTTCTGAGGAAAATTGTAGGTTCGAATCCGTTCGCTGCGATCGCCGGAACCGATCAAGGACATACGTTCCTTTGAACGTTCTTTGCGTTCCGTCTCTCGTTTCGCTTCGTAGAGCCGGGTCTTCAAAACGCGGATGGCTTTTGCCAGATTCTTGTGCTGGCTCTTTTCGTCCTGACATTGGACGACAATGCCGGTTTCCAAGTGCGTCAATCGGATGGCCGATTCGGTTTTGTTGACGTGCTGCCCGCCAGGACCAGATGCACAGAATTTATCGAGCCGATAATCCTCGGGCTTGAGATCGATTTCGATGTCTTCCGGCTCAGGCATCACGGCTACGGTCGCTGCGGAAGTATGAATCCGGCCTTGAGCTTCCGTTTCAGGAACGCGTTGGACACGGTGCCCGCCACTCTCGAATTGCAGCTCACGGTAGGCGCCATCCCCTTCGATCGAAAGGATGATTTCCTTGAACCCGCCTCGCTCGCTGACACTCGAGTCCATGATCTCGACTTTCCAGCTTTTGGTTTCGGCGTAGCGTCGATACATCTCAAATAGATCGCGGGCGAACAGAGCGGCCTCTTCGCCTCCGGTACCAGCACGGATTTCGAGAACGCAACGGGTTCGGTTGGCATCTTCGCCACCGACGGACAGTTCTAGCAACTCGTCCCAGATCTTGTCCCGGTCGATCTTCAGTTGACCTGATTCCTCCTCTGCCATGCTGCGTTCGTCTGCATCGGTCGACTCGAGCATCGGGGCGAGACCCTTGATCTCATCGTTGATCTTTTTGTAACGACGGTACTTGTTGGCCACTTTGGATAGCCCACCATGCTCACGCATAATGATAGCCATATTCCCAGACTCCCCAGCCAAAATCTGCGGGTCAGACATCATCGCTTCGAGCTCATTGAATCGAGCCAAGGATTGTTCGAGTTGTTCGCGGATCTTCATGATGCCAAGTGGTTCAGGAATGCGTGGTAAGGGATCGAACGCTAGGGCTGACCGAAACCGGCGGGACTACGCTGGTATCGGACAAATGCAAATTGGACAAATTCAAATGAAGTTGAGATCGTGGTTGATCAAGCCAAACTGTGGCAAAAAAAAACGCTGCAAGCTAGCACATTGGCAATCTTGCAGCGAACCGTATTTTCGATTGCCATCGACGCTGGGCTGTGAGGTCTCCAGGAGCCCCGCTGCGATGGAGAAGCTACTTCTTCTTTGGAGCAGGCTTCTTTTGGTTTGCAAGGCTGGCGTACGTTCCGGCAGCAAACTTGTTCTGGAACTTCTCGATCCGGCCCGCGGTGTCAACGAACTTGAGTTTGCCCGTGTAGAACGGATGGCAAACATTGCAAATGTCGACTTTCAACTCTTTTCGAGTGCTACGGGTCTTAAAGCTGTTCCCACAACCACAACTTACCTGGGTTTCAAAGTACTTTGGATGAATGCCGTCTTTCATGCTTCGTTCTCTGTCGAATAACGACTCGTAAAATAAACTTCCTGTCCTCGTCAGACCCGAACGCCACGACGGGACGATCGACTGCCAAGGCAATTCTCTTTAGATTTGTGGGGCAATTTATAACCGAAGTCCCCCTAGAAGCAACGTCAAATGGGTTTTCCAAGCCGTCCCGGCGGTACGAATCCCACTCGGATTACCCATCCGCACCCTTGATCGATCCAAAAACATCGTATTTTTCGGGGTTTGCGTTCAAGACGCCCCTCGTTCGAGCACCCTCCGCCCCCGAAAAAACCTGACAAAATAATGACTCCGAACGAAATCGAAT
>CAIYZV010000260.1 GCA_903930765.1 uncultured Pirellula sp. | reverse complement strand
TGCAAAAGTTGTTCGATGCGGGGGGGTAAGGACGTTTGTCCTATGACTTCATTCAGCATGAGCGGAAGTGTACAGATTGTGGTCATCTTGCAGAGTCTATTCAGTTACAGAATCTCTTCAGTTACAGAGTCTCTTCAGTTACAGAGTCTATCCTGCCCGCGAAACGCTAGCTTCCGCCAATCTCACCAATGAGCGAAGTGCATTGCTGTCGCCACCCGAAAGCTTGGATGCGAGTTCCGTCACCTGCTCAACAGCTTCTCTAATCCTCGATTTTGCAGCGTTGAGCGTGTATTCCGAAGCGTCGCATTGATTCATCCTGTCTTGCATCGCTCGGACCGCATCTTCATCCCCTCGTTCCAGAGATGCGATCCATCGGGTACGCGACGGGGCGTCCCAGGTGCTCAAGGCTCGCAGCAATGGCATGGTTGGCTTCAATTGATTCAAATCGGTTCCGAGAGTTTTGCCTGAACGATCTGCGTCGCCCCACAAGTCGAGCCAATCGTCGTAGAGTTGGAAAGCTATTCCGAGCTGATTACCGAACCGTTCCAGTATTTTGCAGGTCTCTAGATCGGCTCCCGCGGACCAAGCTCCCAACGCACAGCTCACACCGCACAGAGCTCCGGTTTTATCTTCCAGTAACTTGAGGTACGTCGCCTCATCCAAATCCCAGTTGGCGATGCTGTTCCCTTGTCGGATCTCCCCTTCGCAAACTCTCTGCGCCGATTGCGCGACCCATCGCCCGGGCAAGGTTGAGTCTCCGTCGTTGGCCAGACGGTATGCGTGGGTGAAGAGCCAGTCCCCGATCAGCACACTCGCGGGAATGTTCCAGCGAACATGCACCGACGGCTGATGCCTGCGTAGGATGGCGTCATCGAGGATGTCGTCGTGGACCAAAGTTGCGGTATGCACCAATTCCACCACCGTCGCCAGTCGGATCGATTCGTCGGTAACAGGCCCGACCAGGCTCGCACAGAGCAGGGTCAAGGCAGGTCGGAGCCGCTTGCCACCGAGCTTGGCCACATACTGCAACATTTCTGCAATGTATGGGTCGTCGCTCGTGAGTTCCGATCGGATTTGAGCCTCGACCAATCGCAGAGGCTCGACGATGCACTCGATCGCCGAGAGAAACTCTGCTCGGTACAAATCCGCCGATGCAACGGTATTGGGCGATGTTGCGGACGCAAACGAATCTGTCCGCGGCTTGGCCGAAGAAGAAGGATTGCCAGAGTTCTCCGCAAACATCCTGTGGGTGGAGGTTTCGGTAATGTCCATGATGCTTTTACTCAGTCCGGAGATAATCCCCGCGGTGACCGCCAGATTTCTCGAGCAGTTTGACGCTGGTAATCTCCATCGATCGATCGATCGCTTTCCCCATGTCATAGATGGTGAGTGCGGCTACAGTAGCCCCGGTCAATGCTTCCATCTCGACTCCGGTCTTGCCGGTGGATTTCACCGTCACTCGCCATTCGAGCACCGTTTCATCGACCCATTCGCTTTGAACTTCTACGCCGTCGACCCAGAGGGGGTGGCATAGAGGAATCAAGGCGCTGGTCTGTTTGACGGCAGCGATGGCAGCGATGCGAGCGACCGCAATTGCGTCTCCCTTGGCGAGGGTATTGCGACGAATCGCGGTTGCCGCAGCAGTTGTCATGGAGATCCTGCTGGCAGCGGTGGCTTGGCGAACCGTCTCCGATTTGCCGCCTACATCCACCATTTTCGCGTGGCCCTGAGAATCGACATGCGTCAGTTCGCAGGCCTCGGGAACCAGCAGTTCCCCGGGGGTTTCGTTAGATTCCCGCGAGGAACTCGAGCCTTCAGAAGGATTGCTCATAACAGGGGATTGCCCGTAAAAGCGAATGGAAAGTTAACCGGCGAGGGGTTTAGCCCGAGTACTCGGCGCCGAAAAACTCCTTGCTTCCCGCAACCGATGGCTTAATCGTCCGCTTGCCTTCTTTCCAGTCAGCGGGGCAAACTTCGCCGTTGGCTTCAAAGAATTGCAGAGCCTGCACCGTTCGGAGCGCTTCGTCGACCGAGCGGCCCAGTGGCAGATCGTTGACGACTTGATGCCGGACAACCCCATTTTTGTCGATCAAAAAGAGCCCGCGGAGAGCGACTGCATCGTTGAGAAGAACATCGTAATCGCGAGCGATTTGCTTGTTCAAATCCGCTACGAGAGGGTAACCAACAGGGCCGATTCCACCTTGGGTGCGCGGGGTATTTCGCCATGCCAAGTGGGAGTATTGGCTGTCGACCGAGACGCCGATGACTTCCACGCCCAGGTCGCTGAACTCCTTGACCCGGTCCGAGAACGCGATGATTTCGGTGGGGCAAACGAAGGTAAAGTCGAGTGGGTAGAAGAACAGCAAGACGTACTTGCCACGGTATTGGCTGAGGGACAACTCGCCGAACGAGCCATCCTTGAGTACGGCTTGAGCTTTGAATTCTGGGGCTGGCTTGGTGACCAATACGGCCATGATGGATTTGCTCCAATGTCAAAAAGTTGGCGAAAACAGGGTTTAGTGATCGCGTAGATCGTCGACATTGTGGGCGGACCGTCAAGTCTTACGTTTTTCGCTAGTCTTTTTTTGGGGGTTTTTGGTTCAAAAACGGGATCGGCTTGAGCTCGACCGTCTTGACCGTTTGCAGGTAATCGAGGGTTTCCTTGGCCTTTTCGCCGCCGACTTGGGCATGGAAATGGAGCCCGAATCCGTGGGGTCCGCGAGCGTCGATCAAGGCTGGTTCCAAGGCCAAAAATGCCTTGACCGCATCCAATTGTCCGAGCATGGTGGCGCAAAACAGATCGATCCGAGCGCCCTTGGAGAGGAGGAACTCCACGATGTCCTTGCGTCCCATATGGGATGCTCCCCCCAGAGCTGTCTCCCAATCCCCGGCCCCCCAGTCGATCGAGGCGTTGATCAATCCAGGCTCCCGCTCGAGAAGCTTTTTTGTCATCTCGAGATCCGAGTGGGCGAAGATGATGAAGTCTTGCGCCATGGTTCGGTTGATTTGCTCTTTCTTCCAAGAAGGCTTGAATCCAGGTGGGGCGTAGTCCCGCTCGAATGGGGCTTCGGCAGGACCTGCGGGAGCATCGGCCTTTTTCTCGGGAGCGGGCTTGTCGTCTTGTGGAGATGCGGCCCGTGCGGCGCCTTGGGAAATACACGTCCAGGAAGCAGCGGAGGCGACCAACACCCCACCAAACGTTCGTCTCGACCATTGCTCATTCATCAGCGTCGCTCCAGGATTATGTTTTCCGAGTTAGTGCATTCACAAGTCATCGCGTGGATTGTACCCGATCGCAACGCCTAGAAAAGAAAAAAGCCCGAGTTGCAGTACGCACTGCAACTCGGGCTTCCATTTTGATTCCAACGTAATCGCAATCCGAGAGAAACGGTTTTCGCTCCGTCGGTTGAGCGGATGCGCACGCTGTGCAAACTAGGTTCCAAACTCGATTCGGCGTCGACCGAGTTGTTCCTGGAGACGTTGCACAATGCTGGTATGCATTTGGCTGACGCGGCTTTCGCTCAGATCGAGCGTTGCGCCGATTTCTTTCATCGTCAGTTCTTCGTAGTAGTAGAGGATAATGATCAAGCGTTCGTTGCGATTGAGACCTTTGGTGACCAATCGCATCAGATCGCTTTTACCGACTCGTCGAGTGGGATCTTCGCTGCGTTTGTCTTCGAGAACATCGATTTCACGAACATCTTTATAGCTGTCGGTTTCGTACCACTTCTTGTTGAGTGATACCAACCCGACCGCGGCTGCGTCCGCCTTCATCTTCTCGAGTTCGTCGATCGAGATCCCCATATAGAAGGAGAGTTCATGATTGGTGGGAGCCCGCCCGTACTTGGCTTCGAGCAGTTTGTTCGCTTCGTTCAGCTTGCTCGCTTTGCTGCGGACCAAACGAGGCACCCAGTCCATGGTGCGCAGTTCGTCGAGCATCGCACCTCGGATCCGAGGAACGCAATAGGTTTCGAATTTAACACCTCGATCGAGGTCGAAAGCATCAATCGCGTCCATGAGACCGAAAATCCCGGCGCTGATCAGATCGTCCAACTCGACCCCCTCGGGGAGTTTCGATCGGAGTCGTTCGCCGTTGTATTTTACTAATGGCGTGTAGCGTTCAATGAGTTGATTCCGCAGTTCGACATTATTTGGGTCGGCCTTGTATTTGGACCAGACCTCTGACATGTCGACATTTGTGACTGCAGTTGTCGCCATCCGAACCTCCATGCTTATTTTTTGGCTTGTCCCGATCGCATCCGCGGTAGCCGCGACGCGTTCGGTTTGTTTTCATCGACACCTGTTTTCCAGGCGACGCACAACCGATGGGACATCATGTTCCAAGGGATGCGAAATCAACGTTTGGTTGAGTGTTCGGGGACTCTAACGACTTCATCAGGGCAGTTCCACATCAGTTGTGCAAAGAATTGTGAAGCCGTGTTCACCTGTGTTTCCCAGTTTGCCAAAACGGGACTAGGAAGCGGCATTTTCAGAGCTTTGCTTCAACTTCAGTTCTTCAATGCGCCTTCGGTAATGAGCCTCGATATTGTCTCGAACCAAGCCGTCCGCAAGTTTGCCGATGACCCACCCCGGTATTGCTGCCAACACCAGAGCGACAACGCTCCGTACAAGGATTGACTCGGTGGGTTGGTTGGCAATCATCCCTAGAAAAATCTGGGATATCATCGCTATACAACCGAGACAAGCCGCAAACGGGCGTCCCATCGCCTTCCTCACAAGTGCCAGGTAAATTCCGTAAATGCGAGCAATTCGAGCAGCGACCCGACCTCCGCCCCGCAATGCTCGTCCTTCTCATCGAAGAGTCCACACCGCAGGTCAAAAAATCGAGGTAGGCTAAAACTAGAGCTCACCCGCAAAAAATCTATCGGCGTAGAATGTGTTGACTCTGCAGGCATTGAGAGAATTTTTAACGAACTAGTTTCACCCCCTCGCGAAGATCTTTTCGGTCTTTGCTACCTTCCCGAGATTACCATGGCAAAACACCACTCCCCGGGCTTCCTCAAGATCGTCAGCGACGCGAGATCACGCGTGCGCGAATGCACCATCCATGACCTGAAAGCTCGGATGGAGTCCGCAAATCCTCCCATCGTGATCGATGTCCGCGAGGAAAGTGAATACGCCGCTGGCCACATCCCAGGCGCAATTCATTTAAGCAAAGGGATCATCGAACGGGATATCGAAGAACGCTTTCCCAACCCATCGGTCGAACTGTTCCTGCTGTGCGGGGGCGGATTCCGATCGGCCATGGCCGCCGACAATCTCGGAAAAATGGGCTACACCAACGTCACCAGCGTCGACGGCGGCTGGCGTGGCTGGTGCGAAGCTCAATACCCCGCAGTAACGTAAGCAGAAGTAACCTAAGCAGCCGTAAAGTAAGCAGCTAAGCAATCAAACATGATCATTGAACGCCTGGCTCCATCGGTAGCAGTGGAGCAATCAACATCGGTGGAACACTCATCGAATGCTAGCAAGCGTTCCACTGGCTCCTATTCGTTGCGGGCTCGCGTTCCCTGCAAAATCAATCTCTTTCTCGAGGTACTCGGCAAACGGCCTGATGGGTACCACGACCTCGACACGGTCATGATGGCGGTATCCCTCTGCGACGATCTCGAGATCCATCCGAGGCCGGATACCGAAATACGTTTGCAGGTGGATCTTTCAGAAACGCAACGCTTGCAGGACGGTTCGCTCGATGGACAAGGATCTACCTGGCCCGGAGATAACGCTTGGAAAATCCCATCGGACGCTACGAATCTGGTTTGCAAAGGACTCGAAGCGCTCCGACAATGCCTGGGTATCGACCAAGGGGCCGATGTTCTGCTACGCAAGCGTATCCCCTCCCAAGCGGGCTTGGGTGGCGGAAGTGCCGATGCCGCAGCCGCCCTGGTTCTTGGTTCCCTTCTTTGGACAGGCCGCTGGGAACCCACTATCGCTTGTGAGGTTGCAAGCCGACTCGGCAGCGATTTGAACTTCTTCCTCGAAGGGCACAATGGCGTCTCTTACGTCGCGCGGTGCAGCGGTCGCGGAGAACGTGTCCAACCTATCGCTAGCAAATTGAAACTTTGGTTTGTCCTGGCGCATCCTCCACAAGGCTGTGACACCGGCGCGATTTTTCGCAAGTTAAAGGAAACGGATCAGCGAGCTTGTAACGCCCCTGGCTCGGAACTGAGCAAGCGGTCGCCCGACTCTTTAATGAGTTTTCTTTCTGCTGGGGATGCCGTTGGCATCGGTGCGGAGTTGTATAATTGCCTTGAGAAGCCTGCGGCTAGTTCCAACGAATGGATCGAACGGACGGCAAGCCGGTTTGATCGTTACAACCCTCTCGGCCATTGCCTCAGTGGTAGCGGATCAGCCAGATTTTGCTTGTGCCGCACCTCGGAAGAAGCCGAGAAGATAGCGAGTGAGTTACGCTCGTTTCGCGATATGCGGGTCTACACGGCTTCGACTTGGTTGTCCCCGTCTATCCCGGCACAGACCGAAAGGTTGAATTTAGGCTCATGAGTTGATCGTAGCTCACCAAGGGAGTGCACTGAAAGCCATGGAAATCACCGAGGTTCGAATCAAGCTCATGGAGGAATCGGAAGATCGCCTCCGGGCTTTCTGCTCCATCACACTCGACCATTGTTTTGTGATCCGAGATTTGAAGATCATCGAAGGGACGAATGGGCCCTTTGTCGCCATGCCCAGTCGCAAGATGTCCGCTCGCTGCGGGCGTTGCGGGTCCAAGAATCATCTTCGCAGCCACTACTGCAATCAATGCGGTACTCGATTGCGAGGTCCTCAGGATTTGCGAGATGTCGAAGGGGGAGCGAACAAACTGTACGCGGATATCGCCCACCCGATCAACCAACCGTGCCGAGACATGATCCAACAAGCGGTCATTCGAGAGTACACGCTGGAGCTCGAGCGCGCGACGCAGCCCGGCTATGTCTCCAGGTATGATGAAGAATACCTCGACACATCGAGCGCCCCCGTCCATGCCACGAGCAGCAGCGCGAGCGAATCGCCCAGCTCTCAAGTCCCAGCGACCCAATCACAGGCCAACCCAGAAGGCTCCCCCATCGGAAGACCTCACTTCCTCGATGCGAAACCCGAAGGAAGTGTTCAGCCCAACTCGAGTGGTCGTGGACCTCGCCGTTTTGGCGATGGTGTTTTCTAGACAATCGCTTCTTGATGAAGTTCGTTTTCAAGCAGATCCAATAGCAGGTGCAAGATGCAAATACCAGCAGTCGCTCAACAGATGATCGATATCGACCGCCAGAGCCAACAAGCCGCCTTGGAAAAGGCCACGTTGATGATGTCCAAACAGATGGACGTTGCAAAGGACCAAGGGAACGCGATGGTTCAATTGATCCAACAGGTCGCTAACATCACCCCGGGCGGTGGAATCGACATCCGAGCCTAGCTGACAGCCCTCGCAAGAGACCTCCAACAAGCCGATCCGAATTGGGTCGGCTTATTTCTTTTCAGGCTTGCCACTCTCGCTCTTGGACTCCCTGCTTTGCTCCTTGACCTGCACATCGTTGTTCAGCAAATCGAGATGAACCTTGGCCACATCCCCCATGTAGCCGGTGATCTGTTGATCAACACACTTCTCCATCCACTTCTTCGCTTCGGCTTTATTGCCTAACGCATCGTAGTAGAGGCCGACGTACAAGTACCCGTAGAAGCGATCGTAGTCGTCTCCTTTCTCTAGTTTGCGGCCTCGCTCAGCCGCGGCAACCACCGCTTCCGGTGTTGCCTTGCCCTGGATCATGTCCTGGACCTGCATCATCGGAACGCGTGTATCCCGCCCCGAAAGCAATACGTCTTTCTGAGCCGCAGCAACACCCTTCAGCTTCACCGCGCAAAGAAAATGCCAGAACGCGTTTTCCACGTCGTTCGGATTGACATCGCGATGCACTACAAATTGATCGAGCCCATCCTCGTACTTTTCCGCGTAGTACAGCGCGATCCCTCGCTGCCAAAGGTACGGCTTGAGCGGTGGATCCAGCTCGATCACTTTGTCGAAATCGGGCAACGACTCCTGAATCTTGCCACTCCTAAAAAGCAACGAGCCGCGAATCAAATAAAGCTGGCTTCGCAAGGGAGCTTGCTCGATCGCCTTGTTGATCTCTTGAAGCGCAACGTCACTTTTTCCTTCCATCAACGCTCGCTCGATCCGATTGGTCCAACCACGGATATTCGCAGGGTCAGGCGGCTGGTCTTGTGCCAGCAAATGTTCCCCCACGATCAACCCAAAGATCGCTCCAACCAAAGAGCCAAGCACACGCGTACGGATGGTAATCATGAAAATTCTCCCCAAGGATTCCCTAAAAAGGACTTGCGACTCTTCCCCGATCGCGAAAACAGACCAACGCGATTCCATTGCTGTAAGGTGCGCACCGAGCTAGTTTTGGTTATAACCGATCGGCGTTGCGTGAATGAGAGGGCTAACCGCGATCCGGAACGGACCCGTCATCCTGCCAACGGGTGTTTCCCGAACCCGCCAGGGTGCTGCAAGCTATTCCTCATCCAACGTATCGCGAAAGATATCGTCGCGCGCATGCAATTGGTAAAACAGTGCCCGCTTCTGCTCGGGGAGCGAATAATCGAAACCGAGCTTGCGGAGGAACGCATCCGATGCGCTGATCGCCATCACCTCGAGGATCCCCTTATCCTTCGCGCGGTCGACGCAGGCTCGAACCAGATCGCTCCCAATGCCTCGACCTTGGTACCCGTCAGCGACCGCCAAACATTGGATCTCCCCAAGTTTTCGGGAATAGATTTCCACGGCGGCAAATCCGACGATTTTCTTTTGCCCCGACCCGGCAGCTTCGTCATCGATCTCTGCAACAAAGCCATTGGCCATCAGAAGCGTCAACTCCGATCGCATCCGACGAAGCAACTTCCGTTGCTCGATGAACGGTTGCAGCAAGCTTTGAATCGGTTCTAGATCATCAAAATGCGCGCGACGAATCGTGTGTGTCGCTTTGCTAGCAGTCTCCGATGCTGCGGCATCGACACCCTCGGAGTCACTCTTTGCCTTGGATTCACTCACTGGACACCTCGTTCTTTAAGGATGACTCGCTACCGATGTTGACCGATGTGGATTGTATGCTCGATCGGCTCCAGCCGCAGTTGCAGTTGCTCCAGCCGCAGCTTACGGTCCGATCGACTCTGTCTTGGTTCTGTATTTCCGTTCTCTCTCGCAATCAGCGCTCAAACCGTATGCGATTGCTAGCAAATTTCCGAGAGAATCGAGAGACCGTCAAGAGACCGCCCTTTGCCGCTTTTCGATTTACGGCCCCAAACCCGCCCCCCTTTACCCGACCGATCTAAGCCTTACATTCAGACCTTCGTATTGCCTCAACTACGCAGTTTCCCGTATATCCCATGATTCGTACTAGGGCAACAAGTGGAGTTTGGCCGAAAAATCATAATGAGCACAGACGACAAGCGACAGGAAGTTATGTCGTCAATTTCATGACAACGACCGATTCGAATAGCATCGAAGACTCCATGGGACAGCGACTGTTTTTTTCCGTCGGTGAACCGAGCGGCGATTTGCACGCATCGAACTTGATTCGTTGCCTTCAAAAATTCTCCCCCAGCACGACGTTTCGAGGCTTTGGCGGAGCGAGGATGATCCAAGCTGGATTGGACTTGGACTTCGATTTGACGAGCATGGCGGTGATGGGCATCACCGAGGTTTTACCTCGATTGCGCCAGTTCTTTAAGATTGCCGATATGGCCGAGGATTGCTTCCGGCGCGGCGACGTCGACGGAGTGGTCCTGGTCGACTTCCCGGGCTTCAATTGGCACATTGCCAAGCGGGCAAAGAAGTACGGGTTGCCGGTGTTTTATTACTTGCCACCTCAGTTGTGGGCCTGGGGTGGTTGGCGCGTTCAAAAGATGCGGCGCTACGTGGACCACGTGCTGTGCAATTTGCCGTTTGAAAAAGAGTGGTTCGAATCGCATGGCGTCCAAGCCACCTATGTTGGGCATCCATTTTTTGACTCGGTGGTCCAAACACCTCTCGATACTCGGTTTGTTGCTCGCTGGCGCGATGGGGCTCGATTGCAAGTCGCCGTGCTGCCCGGATCTCGCGATCATGAAGTCCATCGCATTTGGCCATTGCAATTGCAGATCCTGCGCAATCTCTCCAAGCAGTTCCCGGAAGTTGAGTTCTTGGTGGCGACTCTGAAAGACTCGCACGCTCTGTGGTGTCGCTCCCAATTGAGCAACTCCGACCTGCGATTACCTATCCACATCTTCGCTGGAAAGACCAGTGAGATTCTCGAGCTCAGTGACATCACTTTGATGAAGAGCGGCTCGGTATCCCTCGAAGTGATGGCGAGGGGCAAGCCTGCCGTCGTGATGTATCATGTCAGTCAAACGACCTACGCGCTCGGAAAACTGCTCGTGCATTGCAAGAGCATGTCGCTTCCGAATTTGATCGCCGATGAGATTCTGATGCCTGAGTTTCTCTCCCATGGTTCGCTCCGTTCCAAGTCGGCCAGCAAGAGCATCGAAGGGGCAACGAGCGAGATGTCGCGGTTGATCCACGAACCTGAGTACCGATCGGCCAAACGGGATGCATTGCGAAAACTGGCGGCAGAAGTGGCCAAGCCAGGAGCTTCCGATGCAGCCGCTCGATGGATTCTCGGCCACCTCGAAGACTCACCGGGGACGTTCTCCCTTCCGGGGGCAAGGCTTGCTCCCGCCCCGAACACCCCTTCTGCAAAAGCCGCCTAAGGGTCACTTCGGTTTGCCCGCGAATCAGCAAACGGCGGACTTTTCTGCCCAGTGCGATCCTCATCCGACTTGAATCATTTCCTTGTGGCACGCACACATTCTACAAGAGTTGCGATTGCGTAATCTGGTCGCGAGTCATCTCCGGAATTGCTCGATGATGGGCACCCGCCTTCTAGCCATAAGCCACACTCTAACGTGGCCATCGTCGGCAGCATCCCCTTTGGCCGTTTCTCCCGTGTGACTTTCGAACTCGGTTTCGCAATGTTTGCTCTAGGTCAGACCGCAATAGACCGTCAAACCATAATAGACCGCCAAACCACTCAAGCCTTCGCTTGTGCCGCGCGATGCTATTCGAGGACGTGGAGTTTTGCGATTGCAGCGACCTTGCGAAGAGCAGCGAGTCTGAGGCCGGTAACTATCGCCGTGATCATCGCCGCGATGGCCGACATCGCGGCGGTTCTGCCTGGCAGATTGATGGGTGACGAAGTCCGTATCCTCCATTCCGAAGTGGACGGATTGTCGAAGCGGATTGCGATCATCGACGGGGCTCGCACCTCTGTTGATGTCGCTTACTACGAAATTCACGACGATGAGTGCACAGGCCAATTCCTAGCCTCGCTGGTGCGGGCCGCGAATCGAGGCGTCCGAGTTCGCTTTCTTTGCGATGGGCATTTGGCGACGAACAACATGCCCAAGGCGTTGATGGAACTGCTGATCGAACGAGGTGTCTGTATCCGCGAGTTCCCCGCCGATACCCGCTATCGCGTGGAGTTAGGTCGACAACGACTGCACGACAAACTGGTCATCGTGGATGGGCAAACCCTTTTGACCGGCGGTCGTAACCTAACCAGCGAGTACTACGGCATCAGCCCCCGCATTTGCATCGATCGAGACATCATGCTCGTCGGAATTGTCGCGTCGCATGCCGAAGCTTACTTTCAAACACGATGGTCGGATCCACGCTCGCATCAGCCAACCCTCACGCGCGAGGAGAAATCCAAAGTCGTCGAGAAGCAAGTCCACCCGCAGTGGAACACCATGCCTCGTTGCCAAGCCAAACTCGAGGCGAGCGAATGGTTGGCGGCGTGCGAGATCGCTCCCTTGGCGGCAAAGAACAGCTGCCTGACACAAACCTCATCGCAACTCCATCGCGTCCCCTCGGAATGCGTACAGTTCCTCCATGATTTCAGCAACCGCGACTGTGGAGCCAATGCGATTTGCATGAAGAACACCAAGCAGGCACCGGGAACCATTTCCTCGCAACTCCTCGCAGAAATACGCCGCGCCCGATGCTCGATCGAGATCGAGTCTCCTTACTTTGCAATTACCCATCAACTAAAGGGATTGCTGATCGATGCGGAGGCGCGAGGGGTTCGGGTCCGGGTCTTGACCAATTCCTTGGAGTCGACCGACCAAATCCCAGCCCAAGCGGGTTACGCAAACCAGAGACGCGCGTTGCTACGCGGTGGGATAGAACTCTATGAACTTCGAGGCCGTGATACGTTGCATGCCAAGTCGATGGTGGTCGACGGCGAGATTGCGATGATCGGTTCTTACAATTTTGATGTGCTCTCCGAAACCCGCAGCTCCGAAGTCGCATTGCTCCTTCGCGATCGCGCCGTTGCAGCCGAACTGCTCGAATCGATTTCGCTTCATCGATCGCAAGCGACCGAAGTCCGTCTCGGAGATCTCTTGCGCCATGAAGCTCGCGAGAGCAACGTACCGATGAAGGACCTCCGCGAGTTCCAGCGGCTCCGACTCGCCGCACCGTTCATCAAACCCTATTTATAAAGCTCTACCGCCGAAGCAGTGGGTAGCCGCTCGCTATGCAGCTTGGCTTCGTACGTTCCAGTTGGATCGAGCCGAATGATGCATACGGATCGAACCACGGATGTCACCGATGGCACGGATGTCACCGATGGCACGGATGAAGAAGGCTTTGTGTTGCTCAATCTAAAATCAACGCTATCCGTGGTATCCGTGGTATCCGTGGTAAATCAACTCTTTGGCGTTGGCTCGAGGAGGCTGAAGCCATAAAAAAACTCCACAAGGTTTCCCCTGCGGAGTTTTGATTTTTGTCGATTTGACAGTTTCGAATGAACGGTTACGAATCGGGCTTCGTCGAACTCAACGACCTGAGGTCGAGGGCTTTGAGATCCACCCAAAACCACTAAGGGTTCGGACTAGGATTAGCCGTCGTCGCTGGAGCCTCGGCACCCATCTTGACGTTGGTTGGATCCGAGAATGCCTTTTCATCAAATCCAGGCTTCTTCGCAGGATCTTCTCCTGCACACCCTGTAACGACGGCTATCAAAAGTCCTACCATGCACATGCTAGAAACATACTTTTTCATCGAACAAACACCTTTCTCGTGGTGGGAGGTAATCTCGACTCAGGGACTATTCGCGTGGGTCAACAGTGATGTTGTTGTCCGCGATCGCATTGAGTCGCAAGTATACACCGTAATCCACGTTTGAACTGAAGGTACTCGTACTACCGTCTGCATAGGCCGCTTGAATCATTGGACCGTGGAAGCTGGAGGTTCCGGGCCATTCGGTGTTGACACCCCACGCACAAATGTAAGTTGGCTCATACGCGTAAGGCGCTGGTCGGAACCAAGTTCCTACAGCTTTGTATCCGCTGCCATCCACTTCCCAGCCACGATTGGTTCCGCCTTCGTTGGTTCCCGAACCAGCATGCGAGAAACCGACGAATGCCGCGCGAAATACACCTGCGTTGAAAGGAGCGCGTCGCTTGCCGGTCGAGGTCGTCATGAACGGCCCACCACCAAAATTAGCGCTGTCCGTTTCCGCAATAACCATCGTCGTGGAAGTACCATCGGTAAGATCTTTTTGTCCGTGTTGTCGGGTTGGAGCAAACAGCCCAGACAAATCTCCCGCATTAGCTATACCCATTGCTGGCCCACCCCAGCCTGGTCCGACGCCAGCATCTGGCCACCAGTGGAAGCCTTGGCTACCGGCATAACTTGTCGGTGCAATCTGATGCGCTGCATACACCTTCTCTGTATTCGCATCCGATGGGCACAAAAGGTTGGCAACCTTGGTTCCAACAATTGGCTGTCCCCAAACGCGCAAACCGTAGTTCACTTGATTGAATAGTGGGCCTTGTTCCATCTGTGGCAAAATCGATCCGAGCCACGTGTGATTGTAGGCGTGAGCGTACGTTGGACCACGGCCCGTTCCATAATTGACGGCCATCGGAAATCGCTTGTAAGCGCTTTCATAATTCATCAGCGCCAGTGCCACTTGTCGGATGTTGCTACCGCACGACATACGTCGTGCTGCCTCGCGGGCCGCTTGAACCGCTGGCAACAACAAACCCACCAGAATACCAATGATCGCGATAACCACTAACAACTCGACTAGGGTGAACCCCCGTCGCGCACGCAGAATTGAAGATCTGTTTCTCATCGAAAGGAGACTCCCAGAAAAGAATGAAGAGAAAATGAAACTTTAAAAAACAACCGTCGCTAAAGACCCCTTAAAGAGCCCTTACGAAAGAATCAAACCCATAACTAATGTAATGGTTTCGCTTTTCTCGAGTCAATCGAATTGGGGGGTTGCCAAGAAAAATACAATTAAAATCGGCAAATCACTGTATCAGCCGTGGTCATCCAAGACACAATCAGCGACCCTAATTCAGACCCCAAACGGATCTCGCTCGGTGGCAGTTACGCCCGTTTTCAAGGTTGCGTTTTGAGGTGCCGCTCGCCTCGATGATGACGACTCCCATCCGAAGGGATCGGCTGCCATCTACAAACTTTAGACTCCGTAATCGCTTTCCAAAAAGCGCGTAGACGCCAAGGAATTTGCTCCTAAGCTATGAAGAAGCGTCGACAAGATACCGCCTGATCCCAGTCCAATTCGCCGGTAAAACCACCAGGAGAAATCCGCGACGCTATCCTTTCTCCGAACTTGTCGCCAACGGGTTGTCCGCATCGATGAACCTACTTTCTCGAAAAGCTAGCCCGATCCGTCTGCTACTTTTGCTAGCCGTTTTGTTATCTCTGGCTTGGTTCGCTTGGCAAAGAAATCAATTCAACTCCGCTTTGTCAAACGCGCAGCGGTTGATCCTGAATCAGGAAAATTTTTGGGCGATCGAGTCGCTGCGGAAGACCGAACAACGGTTTGGCTTCCACCCAGAAACATCCCTGCTGATGGCTCGCGCGAATCGCTATTTGGGGAAATCCGACGAGTTCCGACGCTCTTTGGACCATGCCATCGATGCCGGTTTGCCAGCGAAACGCGCCCAGCAAGAGGAACTCCTCTACAAAGCTCAACGGGGCGAACTTCCTGATGTGGTTCTCCAAATGAGCAAGCTGATGCAGGAATCGGAGGACCAGTTCGAAGCCGCTTCGATCGCGCTTTCGTATGGCTTACTTGTCCGAAATGACTACGCGGGCATCAACGATGTCTTGATGCTGTGGCAATCGCATGACCCGAAATCATCGTGGATACCACTATTTCGGGGGATGATCTTGTTATCGCGACGCGATTGGAAAGGGGCTCGCGATCTGCTTGAACCTGCACGAGAAAGCAACCCCAGCTTTGTTCCTTTCTATGCCAACCTCGGAACCGCATACCTGGGACTCAATGAAAGCGAAAAGGCCGTTCGCGTCTTGGAACGAAACCTTGAAAGCCTTCCAGACGATGCAGACGCTTCCTTGAAACTCGCTAGCGCCCTGCGCCAATCGGGTCGATCCCAGGAAGCGCACCAGGTTCTCATGAGGGTTGTTCCCAAGGGTGAACCGCCACACGACATCCTCTTGGAAATTGCGAAAATCAACGTCGAGAACGGGGAAAGCCAACAAGCCATCGATCGGTTGGCGGGTATTGCTCGCTCATGGCCCGAAGACGTCCCGGTCGCGACGGTGCTGAGCCAAGCCTACCAGCAGCTCGGTGACGAAGAAAAAGCGACGCTTTACGCGACGTTTGCCGACCAAGGGCAAAAAGAATTGACGAGCGCCGATGAAAAACTGTTTGCTCTCCTAAGCCAGCCACAACGCTCTGCGAAAGCATGTTATGAACTTGGTCACATCCTACTTCATAAACAATCTCGACTTCATGGGGTTTACTGGTTAGAAGCTGCCCTAAAAATCGATGAAGGTTTCATCCCCGCCCACCAAGACATGATCATCTTCTACACGCGAACCAACCAACCGCAACTCGCCGCAGTTCACCAGCGCTACATCGATCGCTTGACGAGTACCGATCGCCCAAATAACACAGGCGGAAAAAATGGATCGGGGGCCTCCGATCCGGGTACCACGCAAAACCCAACAGGGTCGTCGCAACCATGATCCCTATCCGGATGCAGACGCTCCGCAAACCTATTCGCTTGATCGCACTCTTAGGAATATCGCTAGGAGGTTTAGCTGTAATTGGATCTGGATGCAGTCGTTCATCGCCAAACGCCACCTTCGATCGACGAGACCCACCGAAAAACGGCGAGTCCACCCAACCGGATTCCGCAGACCGTTTCGATTTTGCAGAGGTTCCTGAGGCTCTTCCGGCAAGCATCTTTCGCGATGGCAATGAAGCGGGACTGTTCGCATTGCTCGAAACCACCGGAGGTGGAAACGCCATCTTCGACTTCGATCGGGATGGACAACTCGACGTCCTCGGCTCGGGTGGTGGATACGCCGATGTTCCTGCCAAACGGATGTTAGGGCACAACGGCCATCTCTATCGCGGGCTCCGCGAGTTCGCATTTTTGGACACCACCAACGCCTCCCGCATCGACCTTTCGCGTCACTTCAATGCAGCGATCATCGCCAGCGATTACGACAACGATGGCTTCACCGATTTTCTAGCTACCGGCTACGACGCGATCCAATGGTTTCACAACCAAGGGGACGGGACGTTTGAGCAAGTGGCCATGATCGAGGACACTCGCTGGAGCAGCAGTGCTGCGATGCTCGATGCCGACGGAGACGGGGATCTCGATCTCTACGTCGTCCATTACGCGGACTGGTCTTTCGATCACAATCCGTTTTGCCCATCGCATGACGACCCCAATCGACGCGATTACTGCGGGCCGACCGATTTCTCGGGGCTGAGCGATTCCCTCTATGAAAATATGGGAGACGGAACATTCATCGAGCGGACAGGGCGATGCATGGATCCGATCGCACTGCGTGGGCTGGGAGTTCTCGCCGCTGATCTGGATGGGGATCGCGACACGGATATTTATGTCGCCAACGACGTTGAGCAGAACTTGCTCTACCGCAACGACACCCTTACGGGTTCCTCCGTTCGCACCACCACCGGCGCCCCAAGCCCGAATGCCTGGACGAACAAGCACTGGACCGAAATGGGACGGCGATCCGGGGTCGCATGCGACGACAAAGGGAGGCCCGAAGGGAGCATGGGGATCGCTCTCGGTGATTTCAACCTGGATGGCAAGCTCGACCTTTGGGTCACCAATTACCAAAACGAGTTGAACGCTCTCTATCGCAACAACGGGAATCTGAGCTTCGCGTATGCATCGAAAAATGCCCGTATCGCGGCTACCGACGAATCGAGCGTCAGCTGGGGAACCGCCTTTCTCGATGCCGATCTCGACGGGGACGAAGACCTCGTCGTGATCAACGGCCATTTAGAACGCTACTCGAGCTACTACCAGCAGCGCCCTCAATTCCTCGAGAACGTCGATGGCAAGTACTTCACGCTCAGCCATCCAGAGTCGGAGTATTTTCGACAAGCCCAATCTGGGAGAGGTTTGGCCATTGCGGACTTCAATCGCGATGGACGCATGGACTTTGTAGTCACACGCATCGGCGCACCCCATGCCCTGGTGCAGAATCGTTCCAAGCCGCACGGCCGGTTTCTAACCGTGCGGTTGGTGGGTAGCGTGAGCAACCGCGATGCGATCGGAGCGACGATCTCGTTGCAAGTGGACGACCGAGTATGGGTCCGTCAAGTTATCGGTGGTGGCTCGTATGCATCCACCAGCGATCGCGCGATCCATTTTGGAATCCCGAACCATCTCGAAGGCAACCAAGGCCAATTGAAGATCGCATGGCCTAGCGGATCAGACACTATCATCACCGTAGATTCGTGGGATCAAGAGCTATTAGCGATTGAATCGCCGGCGCCCTAGATTGTGTGCGGCATCAGCCCGCAAACCAAACCTCCACCTTTTTCTGAACCTACGCTTTCTTCCGGAACTGCTCGAGCAATCGGCCGGGGCTGCCCATGATGTTGTATCCCGAATCGACGTGGAGGATTTCGCCGGTGATGCCGTTGCTGTAGGAACTCAGCAGGTACGATCCCGATCGCCCCACCTCTTCATGCGTCACGCATCGACCAAGGGGTGCAACATAATCGTAGTACTCTTGCATTTCCCCGACCCCAGCCGCAACGCCCGCCAGTGTTTTGAGTGGACCGGCGCTGACCGCATTAACGCGGATACCGCTGGGCCCCATGTCGTAAGCGAGATAACGAACGGTGGCATCGAGCGCCGCTTTGCAAATCCCCATCACGTTGTACCCCGGAACGCATTTCTCGCCCCCGAAGTAGGTCATGGTCAAAACCGACGCATCGCTATTCAAAATCGGACGAGCCGCATTGGTGACCGAGATCAAACTATAAACACTGACATCCATCGCCAACTTGAACCCAGCGCGACTGGTCTCGACGGTGTCGCGGGTCAAATCGTCGCGATCGGCGAATGCGATCGAGTGGAGCAGGAAGTCGATCTTGCCGAGTTCACGGCCAGCCATCTCCATAAACTCGTTCACCTGCGCGTCGTCTTGAACGTCCAGAGGCTTTAGAAATGCTGTTTGCGAAGGATACGCATCGACGCACTTAGACACACGCATTCGGTTCTTCTTCTTTTCATCATCCGCCTTGTCGGGCAAATGGGAGAAGCCGCATACGCCACCTTGGTCCATGATCTCTTTGGCGATTGCCCATGCGATCGAGCGATCGTTAGCGACCCCGAGGATCAAGCCTTTCTTTCCTTCGAACAACTTCATAGAACCCAAGCCTTTCGTAGCGATAAGTAGCGTTCAGCGGGGAACCGTTCGGTACCCGCCATCAAGGTATCACCAGCCTGAACTCGCTCTGCGAATGCTGACTGGCCAAACGTAGAGTAACGATCGATCAACAAACTCCACAACCCCCATCTTCATCCGAGGGGGCATCTCTATCCGAAGAGTCACGGGGGGCACACTCGGCACCGATGCGTTCTTCGCGGGATAGCTCATCAGGCGAGGAAGCATTGCGGGCAGCTTGTTGGGTTTCGAGGATCGCGTCCAAATCCGATTGTCGCGGGAAGTATTTCTCAACCACAGCGTAGAATTGGTCTTGGGTCTCCACGCGGGAGATATGGGCTCGAAAGTGGCGCGCGCCCGGTTTGCTTTGAGCGTAGCAACATGCAAACTTTCGCATCAACATGGTACCGCGATGCGCCCCGAATCGCTCGACCACCAAATCGTAGTGGTGCAACATGATTTCCCGCTGCTCGTCGATCGTTGGGTCCGGTGGAACGGGGCGTCCCTCGAGGGCCGCAGCCGCTTGCGCGAACAACCATGGCTTGCCCAGCGAAGCCCTCGCGATCATGATCCCATCGACGTTGTAATGTTCGAAGGCATGGACGACTTGTTCGGCCGTTTCTAAATCGCCATTGCCGATGATCGGCATCCGATTCAGATGCTGCTTGATCTCGGAGATCCTGTCCCAATCCGCGGAGCCCTTGAAAAAATCTTCCGCAGTCCGACCGTGCACCGTAAGGGCCGCGGCTCCCGCTCGCTCGACCGTCTTAGCGACATTGATATAGTTCATCGAATCGCGGGTGCACCCCAATCGCATTTTCGCAGTAACGGGTGTGGGGTGGCAGGCTTCCACCAATCGCGAGATGATCGCGTACATGCGATCTGGGTCTCGAAGCAAGTACGATCCGCTATGGGCTTTTTCTGTGACCTGCTTGACCGGACATCCAAAATTGATGTCGACCACACTGACCTGGTACTCCTCGACCAACCGACGTCCAACTTTGGCCATCGTCTCAGGGTCGTTGTCCCAAATCTGCACCGCGAGAGGCCTCGGCTCGTCCTTGATCCCCCACAACCGATCCGGATGTTCGCAGTCATGTTCGTCGAGCCACACAAAACCGCGGGCGTTGACCATCTCGGTCGCTTGCAGCCCGGCTCCTCCAAACTCGCGAACAATCTGCCGAAACGCAAAATTGGTGTAGCCCGCCATGGGGGCTTGGAAGATCGGCGGATAGACCTCCAAGTCGCCGATTTGGATCGGAGAAAGCGTCCGAGTGAGCCGAGGCTGCGAACCGCCTTGTTCATCCCTATTCCCATAGCCCGAGTTTTCATAGCCCGAATCCCCGTCACCCGGGGCACCGGCATCCGACCTGGGTTTTGACCCAGGATTCGCTTCGAAGTTCGCAACAGGTGATCCGGGAAGTGAGTCCATGCGTAATAATTTAACCGCTCCACCCGCTTCCCCCTAGCCCAACCACCCCCTCTTCCTCCAACCCGCGGCAACAGCGACTCCACCCATGGGACTCTCCAAGAACCACCCTCCATGCGTGCCGTTTGTTGCGGTTTTCTGCAGTGAAATCGATGGTTTGGAGCAAGCTTGGAGCCTTCTCGAAGACCGATTTGGAAAGATCGCCGACCTGAGCCCCGCTTTCGATTTTGTCGAGTCCGAGTACTATCACGCCACGATGTTATCGCCGTTATCACCGTTATCGTTATCGCCGTTATCACCGCCGGGGCCAGTATCACCGCCGGGGCCAGTATCACCGCCGGTGTTGTCGCCGCCGGGTAGTTTGCCACACGCAGGGCTCAAGAAGCAACTCGCGGTTTTTGAATCCTGGTACGATCCCGCGTCGATGTCGGAGGACAAACTGCTGACCAACCAAATCGAAACCAAACTCGGGATGGAACTTGTCAACGCAGGAACCATCCCCCATGGTGTGGCTCGTCCGATCAACATCGACCCGGGTTATGTGAGCATGACCAAATTGGTATTAGCCTCCACCAAGAACAGAGAGCACCGTATCTATCTCCGCGACGGGATCTACGCCGAAGTCACCTTGGCGTTTCGCGATCAGGATTGGCAACCGATGCCGTGGACCTACGCAGACTACCAGCGGAGAGACGTTCGGGATTTTCTCAAGCTAGCCCGTAGCCGTTTTTCGGTAGCGGTCGCGCAGCGTCTTCGTAACGAAAAGGCTTCGAGCCACTCATGAGCACCAACGTCGTTATCGCCTTGATCATCGTCTCGGTGATCCCATCCTGGGTTCTCTCGTGGCTAGCGGTCGGCTGGATCCAGCGGCATGCAGCGCGTCTAGGATTGCTCGACAAACCAAACGCGAGAAAAGTTCACACCACACCGATACCGCTCGGGGGAGGACTCGGCATTTGGTTCGGCGTTGCGTCGGTCTTTGCCATGGGAACACTCGCGATCGCACTCTGCTCATGGAATCCAGACCTAGCTTCGCGATTCCTTCCAGAGTCGGTTGCTGTCTACATTCCGGGACTCTTATCGCGAGCCGGATCGATCTGGTTCCTCATCGGCGGCGGAACCATCGTCATGATTTTGGGACTCATGGATGACCGGTTTGGCCTCGACTGGAAGCTCCGATTGGGTATCGAGTTCGGCGTTGCTGCAGCCGTTGTCTACGGTCTCAACTTGCATCTGACCGCGTACATCGATATTCCATGGCTGACCTCGCTGCTGAGTGTTTTCTGGATCGTGATGCTGATCAACTCCTTCAATATGCTCGACAACATGGATGCCCTTAGCGGGGGTGTCGCTGCGATCATCTGCGCCATGCTGTCTGTCATGCTTCTTTCCACGCAGGAATCGAGCCAAGGCCAACCGCAACTTTTTGTGGCAGCGATGATGCTGACATTGCTCGGTGGATTGTTGGGGTTCTTAAAACACAACTGGCCACCCGCGAAAATTTTCATGGGGGATGCTGGGAGCTACTTCGTCGGATACTGGATCGCGGTATCGACGCTTCTCTCCACGTATGCGGGGGTCAAAGGTTCGGCGCCTCATGCGGTTCTAGCACCATTGTGCTTATTGGCCATCCCGCTCTACGATATGATCAGCGTTATCTCCATCCGCCTCAGCGAAGGTCGCAGTCCGTTCCAAGCGGACAAGAAACACTTTTCGCATCGCTTGGTGGAACTGGGCATGAGCAAAAAGCAGGCGGTCGGTACTATCTATCTCGCCACGTTGACATGTTCGCTGTGTGCCTTGATCTTGCCTCGAACCGATTGGATCGGCGCTGGGATCGTGATCGCGATCGTGCTGGCCATGCTCGCCTTGATCGGCCTCCTGGAAAGTTTGACCGCAGGGCCGAAAGCATAAGCTCCCGATGAATATTCCCAGCCGCAACGACACACGAATATCTATAGGGAGGATACTCCGTGTCGCGACATGGAGTGATTGGATTGGCGCCATCGCTGTCGCCTTGGTCTCAGCAACCCTGCTGGTCCACGTATGGAATCCGCACGATTCGGTCCCCCCCATCGCAGCGGGCGAATCCCTTTTCCATATCGCTCTAGCACTCCTTACCGGAGTGCTCGCAGCCGTCACCCGTTCGACGCTCTTTAGCAATAAAACCGCGGACTCTGGCGAGCCCACCGAGCCGAGCGATCCGGCTCCTGCTGCCTTCTGGGTTTGGGGTGCGGCGGTGCTATTCTGCGTCTGGCTCGCGATCTCCGCAGCGTGGACCATCGGCCGCGGGAATACTCGGTATGCGGTGAACGGATTCTGGCAGTGGACCTCGCTCGTCATTTTTGCCGCTGCCGTTAGCAAGCTCGGTCAAAGGCCTCGGTTCCAAGAACGATGCTGGAAGCTCACGCTATGCGCGATTTTAGGAGTCCTTATCTATGGCTTCTTTGACTATGCCGTTTTGCAACCGTCGCTTCGTGCACAACTGCAACAGAACCCGGAAGCGATGTTCGAGCAACAAGGAATCATCCCTGGTTCGGCTGCAGAGATCTTGCTCCGAAATAGGGTCGAGAGTACCGAAATGCACAGCGTGTTCGCCCTCGCAAACTCGCTGGCTGGATTTCTCGTGATCGCATGGACTCTATGGCTAGGATCATTTCTTCTGCACTGGCTGCCAAGCGATCCACGCATGGCGGTGGAAGGCGAGCAGCATGGGGGTGCAACCGATAGCAACCGCAATCGATGGCTGATGATCGCTGAGATCGCAGTGCTGTCCCTTCTGGCTCTGGCGCTGCTGCTGACCAAGAGCCGGACGGCGTGGATTGCGGCATCGTTGGCGACGGTCGGTTTGTTTGGGCTTCATCCGCTTGTTCGCGGAAGAGCCAAAGAGTTTCTCAAAAAGTATCCCACAGCATGCCTTGCGGGATTGGCTGCATTCGCAGTCGCCATGGGAGTCGCGATAGCGCTCATTTACGCATGGGACCCATTGATCATCCGCGAAGCTGGGAAATCGCTTGCGTACCGCTTGGACTATTGGGGTGGGGCATCGCGATTGATCGCCGAGGAACCGATCCGCGGCTTCGGGCCTCTCAATTTTCAATCGACCTACTTGAGAGTGAAATTGCCGACAGCGGCAGAATCCCCCGCGGACCCTCACAATTTCCTTCTCGAGATTGCGCACGCGGGTGGTATTCCACTACTGATTGCAGCGGTCCTTGTGGGTCTGCTTGGAATCCGTTTCACCCTGCGGCGGCTTGCGCGGGAAACCGCGACCTCGGCACATGGTGCTGGCTCCCCTTTCGCTAGCTCCGATGCTGTCGCGCATGGATCGCATGGAGATCGCATTCCTCGCGAACCGGCGAAGTCCAAAGCGAAACAGGCCGACAATTCATCCAATGATCAAACGCTCGCTCAAACCTCGCTCGATGGATGGGCGTTCTGGGGATCTGCAGCCTTTGCCGCACTCGGTTTCTTCACATGGAGCTTTTTTACGGCGGGCGATATGGAGTTGGTGGCTACCATCGCGGTAGTCACGATCGGTTTTGCAGCGGCGATCGTAGCGTGTCGCAGCCAAGCCATCGCGGGCATATCACACCGTTTTATGCGACATGGTAGTTATGCCCTCGCAGTTGCCCTACTGGCTTTTGTGGTCCACTTGTTAGCCTCCGGTGGATGGATGCTTCCTGGAACCATGATCGTTCCGATGCTCCTGGTTGGGTTGCTCCTGAGCAATACGAGCAACCTGAGCAACCTAAGCAACCCGAGCTACCTGAGCAATACGACCAGGGATGAAGGTCATTCCAACGATCGTGAAGCGACCCAGCACAAACTCCAAGGCGCACTCGTATTGGGTGCTTGTGCACTCCTGGTTTTTTGGATCGGTACGATGGCATGGCCATTGACTCGCTCGGCAGAAGCATCACGACGAATATCCGATGGATTGGCTTCGGGCCCGATCGGGGGTCTCGGAGCAACGGGAAGTGTGATCAGCCCGGGCGTTGTCCGGGACTTGGTTTCCGCCGATCGATGGGACCCTGAATTGCCTCGCTTGGGCATGGAGTTTTGCACGCGGCAGTTGTTGGGTACCCCTTCCCGATTCATGGGTACCACCCCACGGCCGCTAGGGAGTCCTTCGCTGGGAAGTGGTCAACTGGGGGAGAGTGCCCGCCGCGAATGGGAAGAGACGATGCTGGCCATGCGATCCGAGTTTCTGTCACGGGATCCCGGGCACGCCTTGGCCTACGGCGAATGCGGCCGCGCGGCGCTGCGAATGGCCGCCGCGGAAAAGTCTCCAGAAGCTCGAAAACAGTGGCTCGAACTGGCCAATGAGGATTTTGGACGAGGCGCGTTGGCCTTCGCAGCCTCGGTCGAAGCCCAACTTCAAGCTGCCGTCGCTTCCTTTTTGGCAGGGGACGTCGAACGCGCCAAACGGTTTTGTCGTCGAGCCATCGAGGTCGATGGGATCACGCCCCATGCCGACCGCAAAATCAAGGCCGCGGAGATCTTCTGGCCGAAAAACCTGGAAAACCCCCAGTCCATCCCCGCCGAATCCCGATTGGGGCCCAACCAGGATTTGGTTCGAGGTGAACCGGCACTGGCGACGTTGCGTAGGTCGTTAAGCCTATAATTTTGAATCGTATTCGTCGTTTTCTTTTCTTCTATCGGCCCTTCAACGCTTCCCTTGGCTTCCTAGCCCCGTTTCCCTATGCGAACCCTTCTCCTGATTTTGTCGTGCATCGGTGTCGGATACGTCATCGCGAAAATCCAGCATGAACGTCGCGTTTCCAAAATGGCAAATGCCATGGGAAACAACGAAGCGGTTGGAATTACGTCCCAGAAGGAAGCCATCCAAGCCGCCATTCGGCAGGAAGCCTCCACGAAGTCTGGAAAAGTCGAGGTGGTTAACGGGGCTGACCTCGATTTCGGAATGATGATGAAGGGGACGAAACGATCGCATAAATTTGTCTTCAAGAACGTCGGTGAAGCGAACGCCCGAATTTGGTTTAAGACCAGCACCTGCAAGTGCACGGTGGGTAAGTTCAAAGACGCAACCTTGGCTCCCGGAGAAGAAACCGACGTCGAGCTGGAATGGAAGGCCGAAGGAGGAACCGGCGAGTTCGCGCAAACCGCGACCGTGGGAACCGATTGCCTAAACCAAGAAGAAGTCAAACTCACGATCCATGGTGAGATCGGTCAAGCCTACGTGTTTGACCCTCCACCGCACAACCATGGCGATGTCTTCAGCAATCAAGAAACCGAAATCCCCTTCACCATTTACAGCTTCCAAGAAGGTCCGATGAATCTTGGAACCGGCGCCGTGAAAGATTCAATCCTCTCGAAACGCATCAAAGTCGAACTTGAAGGGGAACGAGAACTCACCAAAGGTGAGATCCCTAAGATGGAAAGCGCCCGACGAATGATCCAAGGCAAGATTCGTATCCTACCCGGTGTTGCCGCTGGTCCATTAAACATCGACGTCCATATCGTTCGGAAACAAAACGATGGTCCGGATGATGAGTTCTTGACCTACAACGTTCGTGGACGCGTCGTTACACCTGTGCGCATCATCGCCGGTGACGATTACAACGAAAGCCGAAATATCTTGAGCATGGGAGCAGCAAAGTCCTCCAGCGGACTCAAGAAGTCGTTCATGATCGCCATCCGAAACGAGGACTCGAAACAAGACCCCAACGTGCGTATCGGTAAAGTTCTGCCAAGCCAATTGAAAGCCTCCTTGGGCGAACCCAAAGTTTCTCCCAATCAACGCATTTACCCCATCACACTTGAAATCCCACCTGGTACCGATCCGATCGAACTCGATGGAACATTTTCAAAAGATTTCGGAAAGATTGTCATCGAAACAGATGTCGAAAGCTCCCCTGAAATTCCGATCTTCTTGAGGTTCCGGATTACCGAATAGAAGCATTCGCTTGTCAGCTTGGGTTCCATCGTAAGCTTTGAGTCGCAGGGAGGTGTGCGGACAATGAGAGTTCTCGATCGCAACGGATCAACCACTCACAGCACGCCATCACTCGCCACCCATCGGTCCCACTCTCCGCGGCACGGATCCCGTCGAGGTAGGTCGCGGTTTTTGCTAGCGTTACTAACAGCCTCGGCCGCGTCTCTCGCCCTGCCTGCCGTTTGGAGTTCCGCCCAGCCACCCTCGGATCCCGGCACACGCCAAAGAATCCAAATCCGCTTTCCTGATTCCACCGCCAAACCCCAAGAACCAACCAACACGTCTCAACAGGTTGCCAACCAACCTCAGGATGTGCTCAAGCCCAAGGATGGCAAACTGACGGACGTCGGTCGACAGACCATTGCACCCGAAGCCAATCGAGGCGCACAGACAAACCAAGACCCCATCACCGTCGCTTCAGAAGAAGAGAAGAATCAAAAGATCGCTACCGATTGGAAAGACCCTTGGCTGGTCTTCTTCATCACAGGAAGCCAGTCTGGCTATCTCGAGCCATGCGGTTGCACCGGTCTGGCCAATCAAAAAGGGGGTGTCAACCGTCGCGACACGCTCCTGACATCCCTAAAGAAGCGTGGCTGGAACGTCATGCCCATCGATGGCGGGAATCAAGTCCGAACCGATGGCACGCAATCGGAAATCAAATTCCAATGGACGACACAAGCCTTCCGCGAGATGGGATATGAGGCGGCCGCTTATGGTGAAAAGGACCTGAAGCTCTCCGACAATATCCTGGTCTCGATCTTGGATAACACAGGAAGCAATTCGCTGTTCGTGAGCGCCAACGTCAGCCTATTACCCGATTTCGACCTTCGCTACAAAGTGGTCTCAGTCAAAGATCCCAAGGGCCGGACTCACAAGATCGGCATCACCAGTATTCTCGGAGAAGAGAACACGCGCGAGCTACTGCGCAACGGCGAATCGTACTTCAAGGTGGAGCCACCAATCCCCGCACTCAAGGAAATCGCGGCCAAGCTCAACGAAGAAAAGTGCGACTTCCAAATCCTGATCGCACATGCTGGTTTGGATGAAACTCGAGCCATTGTGAAAGAGGTTCCACAGTTCCAACTGGTAGTCACGTCGGGCGGCTACGGCGAACCGACCTATCGCCCCGAAGTCCTTCCCGGCTCGCGCTCTGAAATCGTGCAAGTCGGCTCCAAGGGGATGTACGCGGGTATCTTCGGATTGTTCGATTCCGCAGATCAGCCAACACGCTACCAACGCATCGCCCTGAGCTCTCAGTTCGAAGACTCCCCGCGGATGACAGACCTGTTTGGGAAGTACCAAGACGAACTGAAGGCCAAATCGGACAACACCTTCAGCTCGCTGGGCCTGAGGCCCCTCACCCATCCGACCACCCGCGAGTTCGTGGGGAGCGAGAAGTGCGGTGACTGCCACTCGACCGCTTACGAGATTTGGAAGAATACACCCCATGCCCATGCCACCGAATCGATCATCGAACCGCCAGAGCGTTCATTGACCCGAATCTACGACCCCGAGTGCATATCGTGCCACGTAACTGGCTGGAATCCGCAAGGGGTGTACCCCTACCGAACGGGCTACACCTCGGTCGAGCAATCGCAGCAATTGCTGGGCAACGGTTGCGAAAACTGCCATGGTCCTGGGTCCAAACACGTCGAGGCCGAACTCGGCGATATCGAAGCTGACAAACAACTGCTAGAGACACTTCGTTCCCAAATGAAGCTCTCGCTCGAACGGGCCCAAGACAAATGCCTCGAATGCCACGATATCGATAATAGCCCTGACTTCCACAAGACGGGTGCTTTTGAGACCTACTGGGATCAAGTAAAACACTATGGCAAAGATTGATTGAGGGGCGAGCTTCTTGCGGCGATCGTAGCGTCGCATCCCTAACCCTTCAACAACTCGAGTTACGCTTCGATCCAACCTCTCTCATCGAGGTAAGGGGACGTGCCATGATCCATCGAACGATTCGTTTTGGAATGATTCTTCGTCGAATCTCGACGCAACTCTCGTTGGTCTCGATCGCCTCTTTGGTACTGTTCCTCGGTTTATCTCAAGGGGATGAATGGGTCCCACCGAGCAACCCAATTCCGAGAACAATCCTCAGCGAAGCCGAACTGGACGCGAAGGCCAAACGCTACCAACTGGCTCTCGAGAAGTACCTTTGGATCTACGAGAAATCGACGGTTGTTGAGCCTGCATTCATCGGCGTTCGGCTCTCGTTCGCGTTGGCCGCTTGGAACGATCTGGCCAATGAGTATCCTCCGGCGATGAAAAAACTTCTCGAGAAGCGAGATGAGGCGCTGCAGATGCTCAATGAAGGCAGAGATCCACAGCGCTCGTTCATGGACCTAGCCGGAATCAATAGGGTCGTGAAACAAGTTCCAAAGACAGCAGCTGCCTTTGAGCAACTCGACAAAAATTCCCCTCGCATCGCCAAGGAAGTCTACTTCTTGGCCCAACCAGCTCTGATCGCCAACCAAAAATTCGAGCTATGCGGACGCTATTTGGACGGAACCAAAGAATTTGAAAAACTGCTCGAAAGCTTTCGAATGATCAAAACATTGAAAGGGATCGGCAACGATGCCGTCGCACGCTTCGAGGGTGAGTTTTTTAAAGGTGTCAGTACCATCGTGTTTATCCTCGCGGTCAACGACCGACGCGAGGAAGCACTTGACATCATTCGCAAGGCGAAAGAAGTCTCCAACAACGAATCCTTCCAACTCATGCTCGACGAGGCACTCGCAGGAAAAAACCCACCCAGTACCCGTTAGCCGCAATGCCCGTTAGCCGCAATGCCCGATAGCCGCAATGAATGACGTTTCGTGCCTACCTTTCGGGCTTTGGCTCACGGGGACCTGGAATTAGAATAGGGATTTGAAGGACCGACCAAGTGTCCTCCACCTAAAGACCAAAGTTGCTCATTGCAACGACTCAGTTCGCACCCGCAGACACACCCTATCGGATATAGCTCGGACCCTTCCTCATGCTTCGTTATTGGACCGCCGGTGAATCCCATGGAAAATCTCTCATCGCACTGATCGATGGGTTTCCGGCAGGCTTAAAGATCGACGAGGAGATGATCAATCGTGAATTGCGATTGAGGCAAGGAGGTTACGGCCGCGGTGGACGGCAGAAACTCGAACAGGATACGGTCGATATTTTGACCGGTGTGTGGCAATCGACGACCCTCGGTTCCCCCATCACGTTGCAAGTCGTCAACAACGATTACAAACTCGAGCGGCTCAAGGAGTTGGAACGCCCTCGTCCAGGCCACGCCGATCTTACGGGAGCCATCAAGTACCTGGGCTCGATCCGTGGGGTGCTCGAACGCTCCAGCGCCCGCGAAACCGCCGTTCGTGTCGCCGCTGGCGCGCTGGCTCGGCAGTTGCTCGCCGTCGTCGGCATCGAGACGGTAGGTTATGTGGTCGAACTGGGCGCCATGGCCATCGGGGCCGCAGACACCCGCTCCAAAACAATCGCCGGAGTTCGCGAACTTCGCGATGCGAGCAGCATCTACAGCGTCGATCCCTCGCGGGACAAAGAAGCCGAATCGTACATCGACAGGATGGCCGACGAAGGAGATACGCTCGGGGGGGTCATCGAAGTCCGAGTGGATGGATTGCCGTTCGGCTTGGGAACTCACGCCCAATGGGATCGAAAACTCGATGGACGATTAGCCCAAGCGGTCATGGCCGTCCAAGCCATCAAAGGAGTAGAGATCGGCATGGGTTTCGAGGCTGCTCGGCGGCGAGGTTCCGAAGTCCACGACCCGATTCACCACGACCCCGAACTGACCCACTTGCCCCACTTAGGCTACGTCCGTCCCAGCAACAACGCAGGTGGGCTCGAAGGTGGCATGACCAACGGACAATCCCTCATCCTCCGGGCTGCGAAAAAACCGATCAGCACCTTGCGCAAGCCCCTCGATTCGATCCGGATGGAAGACAAACAGCCCCATCGCGCTAACTACGAGCGAAGCGATGTCTGCGCCATTTCCGCCGCTGCCATCATCGTCGAGCATGTAGTCGCCTTCGAGATCGCTACGGCTTTGGTTGACAAATTCGGTGGGGATAGCGTCGCGGAACTGAAGGCCCGTTACGACCTGTTCCAGACCATGGCCCGTAATCGCTAGCGACAAATCGTTAGCAACAAGGCCAATCGTTAGCAATAACGCCAATCGTTAGCAATAAGCACTGGCGAGACTGCTCAGGCGATTCTTCATGGACTAAAATATCACCATGGGTTCCCAACGATCGCCCTCTGGCAATTCACCTTCGAAATCATCCCGCAGCACGCTGTCTCCATGGAAGATGGCGGCCTCCAGTTCGCTATTGCTTCATGCGATCGCGATTGGAGCCGCAGCATGGCTCGCTGCCATCTGGGTGTCACCGATCGAGCACGTAGCGAGTCCCCCCATGGAAATCGAGGGGGCTTTTCGTGAGCCGTTGGCGGTGGAAGAGAGCTTTACTGTCCGAGGAAATCGTTCTGAGGAAGCTATCGACCCGTTGACACCCAGTACCGACGACCCCCGTTGGGAAGGCGCGATTGCCGACCAACGCCCAGCCGCCGAGCGCGATCCCGCAGGCCAATCTGCCGAGAGCACTTTTATTCAACGTCAGATCGATCGCAGTATTGAGAGTGGCAAGCGTCGCACGGGCCAAGAAAACTTGGATCGGCTCTCGAGACTCAGCCAGCAGTTGAGCCAGGAAAGCAAAACGGAAACCGTTGATCAGATGGCCAACTTTCTAGGCGGGGTCACCAAAAATCGGGCCGAGCGTCCCATCGAGAACCCATCCGGAAAATCGATCGACGTCAGCACGGCCCAACTTCACGATGTTGTCCGCACGATCGATGGCGAAGGTCGGAAAGACTACCGACTGATCCTGATCGATGCCCAAGGCATCACCGGCGAAGTGGATATCGACCCAGAAACAGGCGAGCAGTTGTATCGAACCATGAGGCTGATCAAGGCAAATCCATTGCTCGAGAAGGTTTACCGCAAAATTGTCATGGGCATCATGGACTCCGTCCTCCCGAAACTAGACGCTGATTCCCCGGAAAAATAGCCATACAACACGCTACCTAACAGGCAACCAGGAATCGCGGGGAAAGGTACCAAACTCGCTGCTGCGGGGCGAAACAGGGGCCGTTTTGGATTACACTAGGACCCGGTGGAAAAGGTTCGCAAGGACGATTTTGCAGGCCTGGCTTCGCGGTACTAGCCGTCGGCATAGCCTTAGTTGCAATTCCGCTTCGCAGTTTCCTCGCGGTCCACATCCACGATCTTACGTTACCACTTCATCCAACGGATTCTCACCAGTAGACCTTAGCTTCATGAGCCTTGCAGATCCCAAGCAAACCAGCAGCCATCAACTCACCGACCAAGAAGTCCGAATGATCGACGCGCTGCGGGAATCGTATTCCAAATTGTGCGCTGAGCTAGGTAAAGTCATCGTCGGTCAGAGAGAAGTGATCGAACAGCTCGCGATTTGCTTGTTCGCGCGTCGGCACGCTCTGCTCATGGGGGTTCCAGGCCTCGCAAAGACCTTGCTCGTCAGCAAGATTGCGGAAACCATGTCCTTGGGGTTCAACCGCATTCAGTTCACTCCGGACCTGATGCCGATGGACATCACCGGTACGGACATCCTGCAGGAAACCGCCGAGGGGCGCCGCGAGTTCCAGTTCATCCCCGGTCCGATTTTTGAAAATATCATCTTGGCCGATGAGATCAACCGAGCCCCACCAAAGACCCAAGCGGCATTGCTTGAGGCGATGCAAGAACAACGGGTGACGGTCCTCGGGAAAACCTTTGAGCTCGAATCCCCGTTCATGGTGCTGGCTACGCAGAACCCGGTCGAACAAGAAGGCACCTACCCGCTCCCCGAAGCCCAACTCGACCGCTTCATGTTCTTGGTGGAACTCGATTACCCCAACGAAGAAGAAGAAATTCAAATTGCGAGATCCACCACGGGAGATGACTTGGTCAAACTCCAAGGCGTTCTCAGCGGCGAGGAGATCATGGCTTACCAAAAGCTGGTGCGCCGTATTCCTGTAGCCGACCATATCTATGAGTATGCCGCGAAACTGGTTCGCAAGACGCGTCCGCAAGGTTCGAGCGCTCCGGATTGGCTCAAGCCTTTCGTCAGCTGGGGCGCAGGCCCGCGAGCCGTGCAAAACTTGATCCTCGGAGCTAAGAGCCGAGCGGCGATCCAAGGAAGCTACATGGTGCGATTGGAAGATGTTCAATACGTGGCCAAGCCCGTCCTCGTCCACCGATTGATCACCACCTTTGCGGCCCAGGCCGAAGGTGTCTCCGCGAAACAGATCGTAAGTCGATTGCTCGACGAAATGCGCTAAGACATGCTCCAAGTTTCCCGCTCCTTCCTCGATCCGCAGATCCTGTCGAGATTGTCGGCAGTGCCCCTGAAGCCGCGTCATGCGATGCAAGGCAACGTTTCAGGCAAGCATGCTTCGCCGCATCGCGGTTCCAGCGTCGAGTTCGCCGAGTACCGAAAGTACGTCCCCGGCGACGATCTGCGCAGACTCGATTGGCGCGCGTTCGGCCGTACCGACCGGTACTACGTCAAAGAGTTCGAGGCCGACACCAACCTCCGCTGCTGTGCTGTCCTCGACACCAGCGGATCCATGGGGTTTGCGTCGAAAGGAATGCTGACCAAAATCGATTACGGGCGGCGTATTTGTGCGTCTCTCGCCTACCTCGCGGCACAACAAGGCGATGCGGTTGGGGTCTCGACCGTCGCGGAAAAGATTGTTCAAAACATCCCCCCCAAACGATCCGCCGCCCACCTGAAATTGCTTCTCGATACGCTCGAGAAAACCAAACCCCAAGGGGAAACGCGTCTCCCTGAAATCCTCGATGAACTCGCGGAAACCGTGCGGCAACGCGCTCTCGTTGTCATCATCTCCGATTTCTTCGTCGATCCGGCGCAACTCAAAAAATGCTTCGAGCATTTGCGATTCCGAAAGCATGACGTCGCGGCTTTCCATCTCCTCGATCCCCAAGAATTAAGCTTTGCCTTCGGACGGCCAGTTCGCTTCGTCGATATGGAGGGCAATACATCGCTGTTCGTCGAACCGACCGAAATCGCAGATCGATACCAACGCTCGCTCGCCAACTACTTGAAGCAGATGCAGCAGATCGTTCTCGAGACTGGGGTGGATTACCATCGCGTGACGACAAGCGAATCGTATGAACATCCGATGATGCGATTCCTGGTGGGACGAACGCGAGGACGAGGCGTGCGATGAGTTTTCTGCAACCCTGGATGCTCGTCGCGCTCCCCTTGATCGCGATTCCGATCATCATCCACTTAGTCAACCAGCGACGGTTCCAAACGGTGCCTTGGGCCGCGATGCGGTTCTTGCTCGAAGCGAACAAGATGTCCAGTGGGTACACCAAACTGAGGCAATGGCTCATCTTAGCGATGCGAACACTCGCCCTCGCGGCCCTCGTCCTGTTCACCGCTCGCCCGCTGACCAGTGGCATCATGGCCTTGCTCGGCGGTGATTCCAACCGTTTGGCCATCGTGGTCCTCGACCGCTCCCCCAGCATGAGCGAAACGCTTCCAGGAGCCAACGGCAACAAACTCCAAATGGCCGTCCAGCAACTCGGCGATACCTTCCGAACACTCGGGATCGAACGCATCGTGGCGATCGACCCGATCTCAGAGAAACCAGAAGAGTACACATCGGTCTCGCAGTGGCTTCGCGGAACTCCGCAGCAAACATGGAGCGCCACGACCGATATTCCAGGCATGCTCGAAAAAGCACTTCTTTATGCAAAGAACAACCGGGTCGGTAATACGCTCGTATGGCTTTGTTCCGACATGCGCGATAGCGATTGGCGCAGCCGGGACGGGCGATGGAAAGCCATTCAGGATGGCTTCAAAACGCTCCCTCAAGACGTTCGTTTTTCGGTCCTCGATCTGTCCGGGAGTGAATCGAATAACCGCTCCGTCCGCGTTACTAGCGCTCGCCGAATCGACGGCCCAAAGGGTCCTGAACTCTCCCTCAATTTTCGAATCGATCGCTCGTCAACTGCTGCCGATACTTCCTCCACCGATTCGAATTCCATCCCCGTCGAAATCGCCGTGGGTGAAAACCGAAGCGTTCTCAATGTAGATCTCAATGGCAACTCGGCCGAAGTCAACGATCATCGCATCCCGCTCGAACTGCTGCGCGATGACCCCAACGCCTCCCGACGCGGTTGGGGATCGGTTCGGTTACCAAGCGATTCCAATCCGGCCGACGATCAAAGCTATTTCGTGTTTGAACAACCTCCCACTCGACGCACGGTAATCGTCAGCGATACGCCGGAAATCGTCGCTGCTATCGAACTCTGCGCGAGCATCGCGCCTCAGCAATCGGTGCAATGCGAGGCTGAATTGCTGAACCCTTCGCAACTCGACGCTCTCGATTGGAACTCGGTTGCGCTGATGGTCTGGCACCAACCCCTTCCATCAGGAAAGACGCTGGAAACCCTCGAGAAATTTGTAAGTTCCGGCGGCCAGTTGCTTTTGGTGCCACCCGAGTCCCCCGACAGCAATACCGCGTTCGGAATTCAGTGGATGGGCTGGGAAAACCCACCAGCGAACCCTAACCTAGCCATTGCGAATGAATCATCCGATACCAATGCTTCCAACGACAACGGAGACACTGCAGCGGATGGTCTCGCCCGAATCGAGCAATGGCAAAACGATTCGCAGCTACTCGCCAACACACTGAGTGGTGCCCCACTTCCTCTCGGCCAACTCGGGATTCGGCGCGTCTGCAAAATCGCCGGGGACATCACACCCCTGGCATCTCTCAGCGGCGGAACACCCGTCCTCGCAAAAATCGATCGCACGGACTCCTCCATCACAATCTGTGCAACCACTCCCTCCGATCGCGATTCCACCTTTGCCGGTGATGGTATCGTCCTCTACGTGACGATCCAACGACTCCTCGCCATCGGAGCCACCCGCGTCGGCACCGCGAAAGATGTCGTCGCCGGTACCGAGCACCGAATCGTGAATCCAACATCCGCCATGGCTGCGGGACCTGAATCCGTACCCTCCAGCGAGTACGCGATGCACTCTGGGATCTATCTCGCTGACGACATGCTGGTTGCTATCAATCGGGGACTCGCTGAGGAAGATCCACGAATGGTCGATCAGGACGCACTGCAGCGGATGTTTGGCGATCTATCCTGGGCAAAAATCTATGCTGGTAAACCCGCATCCTCCCTCGTCCAAGAAATTTGGAGGTGGTTTGTGGTCGCCATGCTAGCCGCTCTGTTGATCGAAGCCATCCTCTGCTTGCCCCGTATCAAACGCCCAATCCCAGCAAAAACGAGCATCTAACCCTTGTGGACCGAACCAAACGGTTGGCCACTGTCCAGCCGCGGCTTCGATCTTGATTTTTTGCTCCGGAGTCTTCATCATCCCGCCGCACACCGCAATGGATTGCGGCGGAGCAAAGAAAGCCCTAGAAAACGCTGCTCGAGTTGTCCATGGTGCAATGAAGCATTCATGGCACTGGTGGCTACCCCGTCCATCGATGGCCCGTGTCCCTCGATGGTCCCGTCCGTCGATGGAACGACGAGAAGGATTGCCTCGGATATGCCATACGTTCCGTATTGGTTCGAATCGTTCGCCACTTTGTTTCCTTGGTTGGTTCCCGTTCTTTCAATCCTGGGCCTTTGGGTTGCCCGATTGTGCGATGACGCTCGGGTCCGCTCCTTTGCGGAGCATGCGTACTACTGCGCGATGATGGTCGCGGCGGTGATCACGTTGCGGACAGTCCTCGCGGACGATCATTGCTGGTTGCTACACACCGCTAGCCTCTGCATCATGGTTCTCGGAGCCATCTTCCCGCAGAGCCTTGAGGGAGATCTCTCCGCGATCGAATCCTAATTTGCTTGGCAAACGACCATGGATAACAGACCACCTCCTCGGGCATACATTCTGGCAGGTGGTAAAAGCTCCCGCTTTGGTAGCGACAAAGCGCGTGCCGTCATCGATGGGATGCCGAATCTTCGCTGCCTCGCCGATCGTCTCGCGAAATTCGACCTGCCGACAACCATCGTCGCGCAGTCGCTGAGCGATTACAGCGACTTGGGACTGCGCACCATCCCCGATTTCGAACGGGACGCTGGCCCTCTCGCGGGTACCATCACCGCGTTGCATGATGCGAAATCGCTCGGCGCGGAATGGTCGCTGATCCTCACGTGCGACCTTTTATGGCACAACGACACCTGGCTAGAAGCGATGCTCGCTGCCAGCCAATCGGCACCCTCGACTTCCCACCCATCGGTCCTGGCCTGGCTTTTCCAGCCGGACTCTTTCTCGCCGTTTCCTGGTTTGTACCACGCCGATGCATGGCTCGATGCGCAGCGATGCTGGGAACATGGGGTTCGATCGATGCGCGGTTGGCTCCAACCGAAAACGCAATCTTTCAAGTTGGACGGCGAGATGGGACGAGACCCCATAGACGCTCAACCCAAGCGTAGCGTTTTGGGTATCGGATATATCCCTTTGGCCACAAAAGATATTCCTGGATCGTTCAACACAAGCACCGAACTTCGCGACCATCTACGTCGCACTGACGATCCTGCATAACAAGCCTACGAAGCTCCCGAGCACTCGTCACCGTGGCACTGTGAACACAAGCTTGCGGATCTCCACCAACGTCACCGGGATCAAACTCAACAGAATCACCATGGGCAGATCGGACCAAGGCATTGCCGAAAGTCCCAACAAGTTCGACGTCCACGGGATCAGCATCACGACCAGCTGGATGACCAACGATCCTATCGCTGCCACCACGAGAAGTTGGTTGGAGAAGAATCCCAGAGCAGGCATCACCCGATCGAAATCTCTGCATGCCATCGAGTAAAAGATTTGGGTCATGGTCAAGATACAAAACGCGACCGCGCGAGCCTCCTCGAGCTTGGTGCGATCCTGAAAATAAATCCATCCGAACCCCACCAAGCATACACTCGCCATGAGAACCCCGTGCACGATGATCTCGCGGGATCGCTTCCAGGAAAGGATCGGTTCATCGATGGGACGTGGAGGGCGTTGCATCAGATTTTTGCCGAGCGGTTCACTCGCCAAAGCCAGTGCAGGAAGTCCATCGGTCACCAAATTGATCCATAGGATTTGGATCGCCAAGAGAGGGGAGGGCAATCCCAAGATCGATGCAAAAAACATGAAGAGAACTTCGCTCGAATTGCACGCGAGCAGAAAGTGGAGGAACTTTTGAATGTTCTCATAGATCCCACGGCCTTCTTCGACCGCGTTGACAATCGATGCGAAATTATCGTCGGTCAATATCATGTCTGCCGCATCCTTGGCCACGTCCGTTCCGGTGATACCCATCACGATGCCGATATCCGCAGCCTTGACCGCAGGAGCGTCGTTGACGCCGTCCCCCGTCATGGCAACCACATGGCCGTTCCGTTTCCACGCGTTGACGACACGCAGCTTGTGCTGGGCGCTCACGCGCGCGACGACAGGGCATTGAAGAACTTGCTTTGTAAGTTCGTCGTCGCTCATCGACTCGATAGCGGAACCGAGGAGCACTGAGTTCTGTTCGTTTGCAATTCCAACTGTGCGGGCAATCGCAAGGGCGGTTTGGGGATGGTCGCCCGTAATCATCACCGGTCGAATACCAGCTTGATGGCACCGCGCAACCGCCTCGAAGACTGCTTGTCGCGGGGGATCGATCATTCCGATCAAACCGATGAATACCAAATCCTCTTCCCGATTCCAGGGATCTCCTTCTTCCTCGATGCGTCGATAACCGATGGCCAGCACGCGCAATGCCTCGCTCGCCATCAATGCATTTCGCTGGCTGATCGTTTGGAAGTAACGATCGTTCATCGGCTCGATCTGATCATTGATCAGAATCTTAGTGGAACCAGCCAATATGGCTTCGGGGGCCCCTTTGACGATCATCAGCAGTCCCTCGCTTGGATCGCGAAGAATTTGCGACATCCGCTTGCGATCGGAATCGAATGGATTCTCGAAGAGCAGCGCCTCCTCCGGCCATAGATTTCCAACCGCGGCTTTCGAAGCGACGACTTTTAATGCGATTTCCGTCGGATCCCCTACCACCTCGATACGTTGGTCCGCAGGATCACAACGCCACTGCGAATTATTGCATTGGTCGGCGTACGAAAGCATGCGGAGAAGTGGCCCGGGGAGCTCCCTGGAATCCAGCAACTCTGCATTGTTCGGACCTTCGAGAGGACGAATTTCTCCGTCAGGGCCAAAGCCCTCACCATCGACGACCCAGGACTGGTCTGGGATCCAAAGCTGCCGAACGGTCATTTCATTGCGCGTCAGCGTGCCGGTCTTGTCACTGCAGATCACCGTCACACAACCTAGGGTCTCAACGCTGGGAAGTTTGCGAATGATTGCGTTCCGTTTTGCCATGCGCTGCAAACCGATCGCCAGTGTTACCGTAACCACTGCCGGGAGTCCTTCCGGAATGGCTGCGACCGCCAAACTAACACTCGTCAAGAAAACTTCGGCCAACTTGCCACCCCGAAGCCATTCCAGAACAAAAATGATTCCGACGATCGCGAGGCAACAGAGCACGAGGACTTGCCCGAGCTGTGCCAACCGCTTTTGCAACGGCGTTGGTTCTTGCTGAGTCTCCTCGAGAAGCTTCGCGATCCGGCCGATTTCGGTATTCATCCCCACGGCAGTCACCACCGCGGTCCCTTTGCCACTGGTCACCGTCGTCCCGAGAAAGAGGGAATTCGCTCGTTCCGCGATCGGCGTATCGTCCGGTAACTCCGCATCGGCGTGTTTGGTCACCGGAGTCGACTCGCCGGTCAACGACGACTCCAACGTCTGCAAGGTATACGCATCGATCAATCGCGCATCGGCTGGTACGCGATCGCCTGCCTCCATCAAGACCACATCGCCGACGACCACATCCGATGCTGGGATCGCAATCAGTCGACCATCCCGCTTGACTTTCGCCTGCGGCGCACTGAGTTGCTTCAACGCGTGGATTGCGTGAACGGCTCGCTCCTCCTGAAAAAAGCCGATCGCAGCATTGATCAATACGATGGCCAAAATCGCGACCGTATCGATCCAATCGCCGAGAAATCCAGACAGGAGTGCTGCTCCCACCAGGAGCGCGACCATGACGCTCTCGAATTGAGCGATGAAACGGACCCACCGTGGCACCGGCGGTGCCGACTCGAGCTCATTCCTCCCATCGCGGACCAAACGTTCCGCTGCGATCCGCGAGCTCAAACCTTGGCGTGGATCGCTTTCGAGCGCGTCGATGATCGACTGTGTCGATGTAGTTGTCATGGCGGTTTCGTTCGTCTCGCATACGAGTTCCAATTCGCCCCTCACGTATCCTAGCAAAAGCCACCAGCGTTTGGCGTACAAACAACCACCGGTTGGCCCGATCGATCCGGTCTTGCTAGAATACCTTCATTTCGATCCGATAGAACCTTTCGTCGGACGCACCACGGAAAAGCCTGTAGACCCTATGCAAAGCCAACCCCCTAGTGAGCTCGAACAACAACATTGGAATGCCATTGAATCACTCCGCGAATCACTCCGCGATGTCGAATCGGATGCAACCTGGGATCATGTTATTGCCCTTCGCAAGGTTGGTACCTCGAGCGTTTTGGAAAGATCGCTTGCGTGGTGCACCGACCCCGACCCGTATCGCCGATCGATCGGAGTCTCAGTACTGGCCCAACTGGGAGACGATGGCAATCGTTACCCCGAGGAAGCGACTTCGATGATCCGCTCGATGATCGGTACAGAGAATGATCATGAAGTGATCACATCGCTCATTAGCGCGGTTCACTTTCGTGGACTATCTGAGGGTGTTCCATGGTTGACATCCTTGGCCCTACATCCGTCCGAGGATATACGCTGGCGGGTTGCTTGGGCATTACCAATTCCCAATACCCTTCATCCGGACACTGACCAATCTACGCTGGATACACTTCTTCGCCTGTGCGCTGATCCGGAACCGCGAGTCCGCGATTGGGCTACATTTTCCCTCTCTTTGACCGATGAGGACTCTCCGCGAATCCGCGAAGCGTTGCTCGCCCGACTGAACGATTCCGATTTCGACACGCGGAGCGAAGCGGCCGTGGGATTGGCCAAAAGGAAAGAAGAGCGTGGTATCGAACCTCTGGTCGGCTACTTGAAGTCCGATCGTGTTGGCGAATTGTTCGTCGAGGCGGCAGAGATGTACGCAGACCCACGGTTAAAGCCAGCTTTGGTCGCTCTCCAAAAGTGGTGGGATATCAATCCCGATTTGCTCGCGCGTGCCATCGCTGCGTGTTCGTAGCTGCAAACTATCTCTTACACTCCATCCCTACAACCCATGAGAAAGCGGCGGAGTTGTTGCCGACATGACTTTCGTTGCCGCAATGCTGTTGCCTAATTGCCCTTCGTTAGTACTGTGCGGATTGAATCACGACCACGGCTGATGGGCCATGCGTCAGGCGTTCGATATCCGACGTCTTACTCGCGTATGCGATCCCTAGTGGTTCCATCTCGGATTCTGAGATCATCGGAGCCATGAGGTAGACGCTTCTGCGGGCTTGGATCGAACGAAGGACGGCTGCTGGGAATGCGTCTTGCAGATTGCCTCCGAGGAGCTCTTTCTCGAGTTGTTCATCGGGATCATCGGATGCCAACTGTGCGACTCCATCGGTAATCCGGTCGACGTCGCAGCAAACGATGACTCGTCCCGACGGATGGAGCATTTCATCGGCGCGTGCAACCGCCCGAGCGACGTTCAGCCATGTTTGTTGTTCCGGACCGCCATCGATAGCGGCGATAGCTAGATCGAATTGCCGCTCATAATCCTCCTGCGATGGCTTCCCATGCAACCGTTGCTCTCGCAGTTGCTCGCACGCCTTTTGATGGACACTCTGAGGATCTCCGGCCAAGATTGCGGTGATTTCGCCATCGCATGCGGGAACCACGGCGATCGCGAACTGAACCCCCATCAACCACCCCGCTTCTCGACTTAGTTTCGATTGCTGATGCAAATGCTGTTGGTTATCGTCGAGCCACGCGAGCCTCCACCTCTGCTGGGTTTTGGCGTCGGCAAAGGCTGGCGACATCGCATACAGATCGCTCGCGCTGAGCGTGTCCGGGTCGCGGATGCAATAGATCGGTAGAACAACTGCGGCTTCGACGAGATCCCTCTGGATATAGATCGGGTCCGCCGACTTCGCAGCAGCGATGTATTCAAGTTGTTCGTGGTTTGCGGCGACGTGTTGCACGATCCGTACCGTACCGCTCGCGCCGGGACTTCGCCGCTCGATCGCTTCTCGCGCCTGGTCGATCGCGTGTCGATCGGCCGAGGAAAGCACTACGGTGATTTGCTCACCCCGGAGCGGCCTCTCGAGCAGCCATTGGATGAGTTCTGCGACGATTTCAAAGCCCTGCGGGACAGCTTCTTCGAGCGCTATCGCTACGAGATCCTCATCGAGGATGGCGAGCGCTAGCTCGGGAAACTCGATCGGCGCGCGTAGGGATTCTCGCAGCAATTCATCGACAGATCGCGGATCAGGGTTGCCGGCATAACCGAGTGTCACTGCGCTATCTGGCAGCGCCAGTTCATAAGTTTTTTTTCCGATCCGTATCGCATGCTTTGCGTTGGGCTTCATGGAGCTCTCTTTCGTCGATAGTACTGCGCGTGACGATCGATCATCACCTGCAGATCATTTTCGTTGCGAACCCTCTGCTCCGCAGCATCGATCATGCGCAAACGCGATTCAGGATCATCGAGCATTTGATGCGACACTCGCATCAACCGATCGACCTCACCCACCGGAAACAGAATGCCGGTAACATTGTCTTGGACCAAATCCCGATTGCCAGGTATATCGCTGGCCATGACCAACACTCGAGCTTGCATGGCCTCCAAGATGACATTGGATTGACCTTCGTACAGGCTGCCATTCCAGAGGAGATCCGCGTGGGGCAAAATCTGCATCGCATCGTCGCGATGCCCTACAAGATAAACTTCCGAGGCTGCTTTGACGTTGTCGCGAAACTCTTCCAACCGCGGGCGTTCGGGCCCTTCACCTAGGATTGCGTACGAAGTATCCCCTCGAAGAACCCGCAAGATCTCGGCGGACCATATGAGTTCCTTGTATCCCTTTTGGGGCCAAAGCCTTCCGATCGACAGGATCAACTTGCGCGACGGATCGATGCCCAGCCTTCGGAATGCTTCCTCCCGACTTATTTCTTGCGATGGCTGGCGAGGCGGAATCCCATTTGGAATCACATGAAAGAGCTCTCGCGGGATTCCATGTCCTGCATAAAAATCGACGACACCGGGGCTATTGGTCGTTATCCCCTGCGAACGCGTTGCGAGATATCGATCGATGGCGAGTTGCCATGAGGCCTTCCATGGATCAACCGAGCGTTCGGAGCCGAGAATTATGGGAACTCGAGCCGACCTGGCAGCAGATCGCCCGTAGGCGTTGGCGGCGAAGAGCCACGTGTGGACGATATCGGGTTTAAGCCGTTTCAGCGTGTTCCGCAAGTTCCACCATGCTCGCGGATCCAATTTACCTCGCTTGCCGATTGAAACCACCGGGATACCCGCTTCCGATAGTTCGTGTTCCAAGGGGCCGGTCCTGGTAAGTGCGATCACCGTGGTGTCGAAAACCTCCTTGTCCAAACCTCGGGCGAGCAAGGACAACTGTTTCTCGGCGCCGCCGCGGTCCAGGGTGGGGATAATCAAGCAGAGTTTGATTTTCATCCTCGTCCCCTCGCAGAGTTCGAGGAACTCGCAAGGTTCCGGTAGAGCGACTCCCATTGATCGAGCGATCGTTGGTGGGGCCGGTGCCTCCGGTAGCTAGCTCGCAGCCCCATCGCCTCGGTGAGCCACTGCTGGCGGTGAACCAGCCAATCCTTGAGCTGTCGCCCCAGGCTTTCCTGGGAGTCGTAGTATTTCATCAGTGGTGTTTCAGGGTGCAAGTTCTTGGACTCAACGCTTTCAGCAATCACCATCGGCAATTCTGAGTTCATCATCAGCGGGACGCTGAATTGTAGCGTGGCATCCGGATTTGAGACGATGGCCAAATCGGCAACGGCGACGAGTTCTTCAAGATCATCAAACGCATCGAATAAAAGAATCTCCCGATGCCACCCGCGGCTTTTAATTTGATCATAAACGACCTGGGTACCTTGACCTGCGTTGATGATCCACATCCTCAACGAAGCTCCTTGGTCGAGCAAGTCGCATACGGTTCGTGTGACTGTCACCAGCGATTTTGCATCAGCATTGCCGAGATGAAGCAAAAGATCGGTCCTTCCGGGGATGACAAAATCGCTAGACACCTCGAACAAGGCGCAGGCCGCGCTGTTCCTGGCGCCGAGATCGCGAGGCACACTGCACTCCACGGTATCTGGGATGTGGATGATTTTCCGTTCATCAAAGCCATGAGACAGGAGAACGCGTTGTGCAAACGCGTTTGGAACAACCACCCCGTCGGTGCGTCGGCATGCCTCGGCCGCCATCACCGGTGAGACTTGCTGATTGCGTGCGATTCCCTCTATTTCCCCCTCCAAACTAAACCGTGTCACCAGAGGCTTGTTCCACTTGCCACACTTTGCCGCAATGGCCGCGAGCAATCCATCGGCGCGATCGACATAGATCGCATCGAACTCATCGACGTGTTTTCCGATCCAAGCGACGATGTTCTTTTGGAATTGGGACTCGTTCCAGTTACTCCGCGGGGCTGGGAGTAAACGATGAAGGTTGCTTTCCCTCAACATGGCTTTTTCTGGCCACAGCGAGTGCCACCTCGCAGTCAATACGGACGCTTCGATACCTCGACTTCGCCACCCGTCGAGCAGTTGCATGAGTCGCAGACAACCGTCATCGGCATGCGGCCAAAACCTGCGAGCAACGACCAAGACTCTCGTTATATGCCTTGCTGTAGACACGATCGACTGTCTTTGTGTACCTGTTGTTTGGGCCTAGTTGGATGGTCGCTATCTCGACGGTCCATGCAGCCGCTGATGCGCCGCGAGATCCGCTTCTTCCAAAACCCCCACGTACGGGAGGTTGCGATAAAGATCATCGTAATCCAATCCGTAACCGACGACGAACTCATTCGGGATGTCAAACACGCTGTAATCGGGTGCTTGGTTCACCACGCTGTTCCCTCGCTTGTTGAGGAACACCGCTGTCTTCAAGCTCCGAGGTTGGTGTCGCTCCATCCGCCGAGTCACTTCCGCGAGCGTTTTCCCGGTGTCAAAGATGTCGTCGATCAGCAGGACGTCGCGCCCCTGAATATTGAGCATATCGCTGTCCTCGATCGTCAGATCCCCGCTGGTCATGCCTCCTCGGTACGAACTAGCGCGAATCAGGCTGATCCGTACCGGCATTTCCAGGCTGCGTATCAAGTCGGCGAGCATCACCAAACTTCCGGTCATGATCGCCACGATGGTCAGGGGATCATTTCCATAACGCTCGTGCAACTGCGATGCGAGCTTCGCAATTCCTCGATGGATTTCTTCTTGATGGATTAATACTTTCATCGCATGTTCTGTTCATCAATGCGCTACCGGATGACCCACAATTCACTCTCGGTGCGCAGCAGAATCTTGGTTTCTGTCACGGCGGGAGTGGATCGTATCACGGATTCGGTTGCGATCGTACCCAAAATACGGTACCCGTCACCGGCGGCGAGAACCGTCACATCACCCCGATCGGAGATGTTGAGCAACCGATCTCCTACGATCACCGGGGAGGAAAAGAAATTCCCTCCGATACGCTCACTCCATCGGGTAGCCCCGTCACTCAGCCGCACACAACTCACGATCCCTGCATCAGACCATAGGAAAACCAAGTCTCCATAGACGACAGGAGTGGGAACGTACGGGGCTGCGCGCTGGATGCGAAACCGTTCCTCGCGAGTCTCCATATCGTAGGCCACCAATAGGTTATCTCGCCCTCCGCCCGAGCCGTGCGACGCGATCGCTAGGGGACCGCTGATCAAAGTCGATGCGCAAACCCTCTGCTTGAAACAATCGTGATTCCAAAGCACTTTTCCGGTCTCGAGGTCCATGCCAAAGATCCCTAGCCCCGTCGTTGCGCACACCAGTTCCTTGATCCCGTTCACTTCGCGGACACTGGGAACCCCATAACAAACGCGTCGCGTCGGAAGGGGTGTTTCCCACAACGTTGACCCTGTCCTCAGGTCGAGCGCCAGCATGCGGTCGCTCCCTGGCGCTACGCCCGGTTCAAGCTCCTCAGCGTCTTGACTGTCGAGCAGGATCACTTTGCCATCGACCAACATGGGCGATGTCCCGAAACCATGCTGCGATACATACCTCCCAAAGTCGCGACTCCACAATTCGCCCCCTTGGTGACTGAATCGCTTGACCACCACATGCTCTGGTTCGCCCCACGCGATCACGATTCCGTCCTCGTCGACACATGGGGTTGTCGACGCATAGGTGCTGAATTGGTGAAGTCGATGCTTGGTGCTCGGATAACGCTTTTCCCACACGATCTGGTTGGTTTCTAGATCGATCGCTACCACGATGCGATCGGCATTGTCGTCATTGGCCGCTACTAAAAACGCTCGATTACCCCATACGACCGGGGAACCATTTCCCGATCCCGGGAGAGGTATCTTACTAACTTGCTCTGGCTTCCATGGGACCACGACTCGGCATCTTTCATTCACACCGAGTCCGCCTTCTCCACGAAATCGACTCCACGAATTGGAGTTGGATCGATCGGATGCTGAACGCTGGTCCTGGGTTTGCAGCTCATTGGCACCACCCAGCGCGAGACCTTTCTCTTTTCTCTCTTGTCTCTTTTGCTCTTCTTGCCCATGCGACGATCCACTGAGCAACCCTGACATTGCCACCGACATGAGTACTAAAAGTCTAGGGATATCGACCTGGCCGCGCCGCGAGCGATGGTTGTGTCCGTTTTGACTAGCAGCGAACCGAAACGATGCTGAAAGGTTGTTGCGTGCTAGCGTATGCATGTGGACGGTACCGCTGAAGGTTTGTACTGCTGATGGTTTTGAGATGCCGTTTTCGCTACTTGGCTACGGTTTGGCTACGGTTTGGCTACGGTCGTAAATCTTCACGTCCGTTTTTTTTCACGTCCGCCCCTTATTCGCTAAGGGAACATCCGAACCCCGACGGTTAACAAGATATTGGCGTAGCGTTGCGTGTCGGCTGTTTGAACTGTCAAAACATGATCGGTGGTAGCGACCGCTTCGTAAAACTTCCACTTGTCGATCGGTTGAAGTTCAAGGTCGAGTCCGGCGTTCTTCAAACTGGCGCGGTAATCTGCCCACACAGGCGGGTCGGACTCCAGAGCATAAGGCCCACTCGTTTCGGTCATCATGGTCGAGACAGCTTCGATGGGAATCGCCGACAAGATCGCTTGGAGGACTTGGTTGCAGGTCACCACACCCGGCATCAGGTTCAAACTCACCAATTCGCATCGAGGACCTCGCTTGCTCGAGGCTGGGTAGTTTCCATCCGCGATCAGGATTGTTGCATGGTGACCCGCTTCGCCGAGTATTCGAGAGATGGTAGGGTGGATCAATTGACTGTTCAGCATGGTTTCCTCACATGGGTTCGGCTTGGCTCTCGGTGGGTTACAGTCGGTCTCGAGCAATCGCCAACCGTGACAGGATAGCCAAAGTTTCGCAGACCCACAGGCCGTCTCACAAATGGTTTTTGCAGAAAAAGGTTTTAGCAGATCGCTTAACCGAGAATGGTCCAACTGGCTCGAATCGACGAGGAGTTAGGATGAGCCACAGAGGTGGAGAATCCCTCATTGCCAGCCGTCTCGTCGGGCGTGATTCCTCGCCCGAAGTTCGATGAAGCCGTTGCCAAGGGTCGCTGCGGGAGCCAACGCAGTGGATCCCCGGCCGATTCAGGACTCGAAAATGGACCAATTGCCGATGGAGAAGCGGATGGAGAAGCGGATGGAGAATAGGGGTCGGCCATTGCGCGAGCACGTTGGTTGATCAAGGCGATCAAATCGGGATCCCGCTCCAATTGCGATTGAACATGGGTGTTCAAAAGCGGATTCCCTTCGACCTTGGGAATGCTCCAGCCATCCGCCATGACGGTGACATTTTGCTCGGTCGAACCTAATCCTAAACTCTTCTTTACCCTAGAGATAAGCTCCGACAGGCGGGTTTTGATTTGGTGATCGGGATCATTCCAATCCCGTTCACGCGGCCCGTCGAGTTTGGGCTGGTTCGGCGTGGAATTGGCTTCCGAGAGGCCATTGGCTGGCGATGTCAGGTTTTGAAGAAGATTCCCAAAGGCCTGAGCGGTGGAGTTGGAGAGGTTCTTGGCGGTTTCCCCCAGCATGGGCACCGACGGTAGGACTGCTGCCGAAAGCCATGTAACGGGAAAGCTCATCGGACGCCTCGTTTACCATTTTGCGATCCATAGGCTGAATCCACGATCTGCCTGTAAACACGGTCTGGAAGTAAACTCGTTGACAGGATCGTTATCGTCGTTTCTCCGTGCTTGCTTGAGTTTTTCACCTAGGAAAACTTTGCTGCGTACTGTGGTCGGACGGCCATTCCCTGGATACCTTGGTACGGCGAGCTGAGTTACGTGGGAAATCGTTGGTCGAATTGCCGATCCCCTCCTCAAAAGCCTATGCTAACTTTCCTTTAGAAACGCGCGATCGATGATCCTGCTGATCGATAATTACGACTCATTCACCTACAACCTGGTCCAGCGGCTAGGGGAGATCGATCCCACCTTGGACGTTCGGACCGTTCGCAACGACGAACTTTCCGTGGAACAAGTCCGTCAATTGCGGCCGGATCGGATTTTGCTGTCCCCTGGCCCGTGCACCCCAAACGAAGCTGGGATTTGCGTCCAATTATTGTCGGAACTATCGGGCTCGGTACCCATCCTCGGGGTTTGCTTGGGACACCAATCGATCGGACAAGCGTTCGGTGGAACGATTGTTCGTGCCCCGGAATTGATGCATGGAAAAACCGACTCTATTTACCACGACGATCGGGGGATGTTTCGAGGCCTTCCCAACCCTTTTGTCGCCACCCGTTACCATTCGCTCGTGATTCTTCCCGAGAGTTTGCCGGATTGCCTAGAGGTTTCGGCTTGGGTGGACGACCCCGCGGGAAATCGGATTATCATGGGAGTTCGCCACCGCGAGTTTGCCGTGGAGGGCTGGCAATTCCATCCTGAAAGCTTCCTCACCGAACCGGGCCCGATTTTATTGGAACGATTTCTGACTTGGTCGGGCCCCGATAAGATATAGCTCGCTGAATACTCATCGCCCCTGCGGTGCTCCTTCGCCCCGGCTCTTTTTCACAACACCACTCTCCCCAACAAATACGCCCACGTCAGCATGCTTTGCGTCACGATCGCTCGAACTCGTCATAAACACACCATCAATGAGCATTTGGAGGTAGCCGCCCAAGGCGCCAAGCTCGTAGAACTGCGTTTGGATTACATCGGTCGTTCGATCGATTTGGCCCGTCTGCTCAAGAACCGGCCCACACCCGTGGTCATTACTTGCCGTCGCAAAGAAGATGGTGGACGGTGGGATCGGACGGAAGAAGAGCGATTGATGCTGCTCCGGCAAGCCATCGCGCTGGGTGTGGAATACGTCGATCTCGAAGAAGACACAGCGAGCAAGATTCCTCGTTATGGCAAAACCAAACGGATCATCAGCCTTCACAACTTCGAAGGGACCCCGGCGAATTTAGAATCGATCCATCAACGGTTGAGCAAACTCGACGCGGACATCGTCAAGATCGCCGTCGCTGCCAATTCTTTCGCAGATGCCGCGAAGATGCTCGATCTGATGAAAAATGCCAAGGTGCCCACGATTGGCATCAGCATGGGGGACTACGGTTCTTTGACACGTATCCTGGCCACGCGCTATGGGGCCCCTTTCACCTACTGCGTGTTCAATGCCGATCGCCGAGTGGCTCCCGGCCAACTCTCCTTCTACGACATGAAGAACATTTTTCGAGCCGATACGATTGGTCCGAAGACGAAGCTATTCGGTGTCGTCGCCGATCCTGTCGCCCATTCTTACAGCCCCATGCTTCACAACGCCTGCTTCGAAGCCAACCAGCTGGACTACCGTTACCTTCCCTTCCGCGTTGCAGCGAAAGATCTACCCGACTTTCTACTCTGGTGCCAAAAAGAGCATATCGGTGGCTTGAGCGTTACTATCCCTCACAAACAAACCGTTCTGCCGTTGCTGACCCAAGCGGAAGCGGCCGCGCAAGGCATCGGGGCTTGCAATACGGTCGTTTTTAATGGCGATGAATTGATCGGTTATAACACCGACTATCGCGCCGCGATGGACTGCCTCAACGAGGCCATGGCGAAAACCTCGGATAAGCTTAATCCTTTCGAAGGTGCTTCCGTGTTGCTGCTCGGTTCTGGAGGTGTGTCTCGGGCGATCGGCTATGGATTGGCTCAGCGCCAAGCGCTCATCACCATCACCGGTCGAAATCGTGATGCCTGTGCCGAACTTGCCAACGCCTTCAACGGAAAATATGCCGCTTGGGAGGAACGTGAATGGATCCAGCCCGATATCTTGGTCAACGGCACCCCGATAGGCATGTTTCCCGAGATGGATGACTGCCCCTTCCGCTGTAACGATCTTCCCAAAGAAACGATTGTCTTCGACACGATCTACAACCCTGAGCAAACGCTTTTCATCAAGGGTGCCAAAGCCGCGGGTTGCAAAATCATCACCGGCCTACAGATGTTCGTTCGACAAGCCGCCTACCAATACCGCTTGTTCACCGGACTGGAACCGCCGATTGATGTGATGGTGAAAACCCTCAAAAAAGCCATATCCCCAGTCAATTACAAGAATCTTGACGACGATGACGCTGAAGAGGACGCCAAAGAGGACTAATCCTCGGTTTCGCTTTCTCGCTCTCAAATCGGTGTTTGGTTACAGCGGGCCCAGTTCGCTAGTGCGGGGCCAGTTCGCTAGTGCGGGGCCGGGAGGTCCCGTCGCTCAAACCGCCAGTAGGCTACGGCGTAGCATGCGATCCCCATCGCCAGTAGAACGAATGTGTATCCCAACGGTCCCAAGGTTTCCTGCCAATCGGTTGCTCTATCGCCCATCAATACGTGCCACGCTTGTTCCGGCGAATTGTGGACAATGCGAACCATCCAATCGGGTTGGTATGCGGCCAGAAATGTGAACGGCTTTAAGAAGGCCATCGAGGGCATCGATTTGGACAAAATAAACAGGAGCAGCTGCAGGACGTAAATCCCGATAACCACTCCGATCGACCTCCATCGGTACTGATCAAAACTGCTCACCATGACGCTCAAACCCATCACCGCAAACCCTAGCCCGAAAAGATTGATCGTCGATGCGATGAACTCGGTGGGACTGGTCAACGTCGAAAGCGGCACCCATCGTGTTTCTGGCGATACCATCGGATTGCGGAGTTCCATGTTGATCCACGGGATCCGGATGTTGCTGGCTTCCTGTACCGGGGTCGAATTGGTCTGGATGCCCAAGCTCAGACCGCAATAAACCAAGAAGCAAAGGATCGCTAAACCCAATATGGTGATGCTCGCATGAGCCGTTAGCAGTTGCCGACGGCGGATCGGTTGTGCCAACAGCATCTCCATCGTCCCTCGGCCCAATTCGCCACTCACCACATCGGTCCCTCGTGCGATACTCCACACCAGCACACACAGCAGCAACACGGGCTCGTCAAACGTCAATCCGATCATTCCGTGGTAGGTCAAAAATTGCTCAAGAGGGACCGGTGAGAACTTTTCAAACGCTTTAAACTGCTCGATAAGTGGTGCGAATCCTGTCAATTCAAACTGACTCACGGTCCATATTCGTACCCAGGGGAAAACGAAGAGCACCAATGCCAACGCGATTCCCAAAGCTAGGGATTCATCAAAGTACTTTTTTAAGAGGATGCGGAACACTGAGATTTTCTTTGGTTTTTCGTTCGACTTTTCGGACACTTTAGGCTTGGTGACAACCCCCCATTCCTCGGAACATAGCCACCCTAACAAGCCCACTCTCGGAAGGCTCGTTCGTAGAGTTCGACCCCACGATGAAGTTGATCGAGCGCTATCCATTCGTCTTTTCGGTGGGCTTGTTCAATGCTACCAGGTCCACAAACGAGCAATCTCCTCAGCCGTTGCAGCACCCCTCCATCGGTCGCGTAGCATACCGTTTGCGAGGCGGTTTCTCCTGTTAACCGAAGCATGGTTTGCACCCATTCGGAACTCGGTGAAACCCCCCAAGGCGACACGCCATCCTTGCCGATCAACTCCAAACCGTGGTCAGCTGCGATGCGTCTCACTGCGATTTCTAGCGGATGATGGTCTACACCTGGCATAGGCCTAATGAATATCTGAGCTTCGGCATGGGACGTGGTTACGTTGATCGCTGTTGGCTCATTGATCAACACCATGTTCCACGATAACGTCGCTGGATCGAAATCGCTGTTCCTGTACTTTGGATTGCTCTCGCTCTCATTCCGTTGTTCCAACAATGGCCCTAACGCTGGTATGAGTTGGTAATTCGCATTGACCCCTTCGCTGGTACTCGTGTGGGCACTGATCCCCTTGGCCCGCACAATGTACCCTTGGGCTCCCTTGTGCGCATGAACTACCTTGAGTTCCGTCGGCTCTCCTACGATCCCTACCGTGTCGTTTTCGATCATCTCCTTAAACCAAGCCGACTCGCGATCCACCTGCTTGGCTCCCCTCATCCCTACCTCTTCGTCAGCCGTCACGATGAAATAGATGGGGGCAATTTGATTAGACTCGCTAATCTTACTGACAGCTTTTAGTGCGGCTGTGAGTGAGCCTTTCATGTCGCAGCTTCCGCGGCCGTAGATTCTTTCGTTGCGAAGGGTCGCTTCAAAGGGTCCGCTAAACCCTGTGTACCAGTCTTCTACCGGCACGACGTCGGTATGGGCCATATACACCACGCCGCCTCGATGGGTGGTCCCTGTGGAATTACCCGTCCCTTGCCGCTTGCCAACGATGCTCACTTTGGTGGTGCCGTTGGCATCTTTGAACGTATGCCATTCGATCCTAAACCCTAGATCTTCAAGCATATCAGCAACGAAACGGCTAATGGACTCGTTGCTTTGGTCGCTTACCGAGTCGTAACCGATCAGTTTTCCTAGCAGATCCTCTGCTGTGGTTTTTTGGATCCTTGCTTCGTTCATGCTTACGATCTTAACTCTTTTTTTTCCTGCGTGTTAAAATCTAGCCCTTGGTTAGAATAAGCTGGCTTTCGTTGTTGTTGCACCCTCGTTGAAAAGGCTTGCCCGGTTATGCATACCGATATGCGGAAAGTAATCTCGTTGATTCTCGGTGGTGGTCGCGGCACCCGCCTTTTCCCACTGACTAAGATCCGTGCGAAGCCTGCCGTGCCGTTGGCTGCCAAATACCGACTGATTGACATCCCTATCAGCAACTGCCTTCATAGTGGCATCAATCGCATCTACGTCGTTACGCAGTTCCTTAGCGTTTCTTTGCACCAACATATCCGACAAACCTACCGTTTCGACAATTTCAGCGGCGGATTCGTCGAATTGCTCGCTGCCCAACAAACGATGGAAAGCGAAACCGCTTGGTTCGAAGGGACCGCCGATGCCGTCCGTAAGAACTTGCGGTACTTCGACGATGAAGACTGCGATTACGTTCTAATCCTCAGCGGCGACCAGTTGTACCGTATGGATTACAGCGACATGCTCGAAACACACATCAAGTCCGGTGCCGACGTTACGATCGCTGCCATCCCAGTCGCTCGTTCCGCCGCGCACGCCTTAGGCATCATGCGTTGCGATGATACCGGCCGTGTTGTCGGTTTCCTGGAAAAGCCAAAGACCGACGAAGAGATCAACATGGTCGCTATGACCCCAGGTTGGATCGATAAGATGGGGATACAGTCGCGTGGTCGAGACTGCTTGGCCAGCATGGGACTCTACATTTTTAACAAGAGCCTCCTGTTCGATATCCTCAACAAAACCAACTACAGCGACTTTGGCAAAGAAGTTTTCCCTGCGGCGATACGCTCTCGAAAAGTCCAAGTCCACCTTTTTGACGATTACTGGGAAGACATCGGTACGATTCGAGCCTTCTACGAAGCCAACCTGTCTCTCACCACTCCAAACCCACCTTTCGATCTTTTTTCCGCAGACAAACCCGTTTACACCCGGGCTCGCTTTTTGCCCCCCACGGTCATCGATGGAGCCACGGTCACTGGATCTCTCGTCGCTGACGGTTGCCGGATCGGCAAAGGAACCATCATCGAAAACAGCGTTATCGGTCTTCGATGCATCATCGGCGAAGGGGTTACCATACGAAATAGCATCATCATGGGTGCCGACTACTCCGAAACCGACGACGAATTGGCTCGCCTGGTTGCCAACGGAAAACCTAGGGTTGGGATCGGTGCTGGCAGCCTCATCGACGGAGCTATCCTCGACAAAAACGCTCGCATCGGTAGGCATGTCCAAGTCGTCAACAATTTAGGCCTCATCGATTCCGATGAGTTCGATCCATGCTACGTACGAGATGGTATTCCCATCGTTACCAAAGATGCCTCGTTAGGGGATGGTTGGACCATGACCAAAAGCAAGTAAAGGCCGAAGGCCAAATAGAAGTAAGTAATTTATAAACTTGTAGTTGTTGTAGAGAGGACCCTCAAACCGTCGAAAAGTCGTCCATCAGAGCAATCTACCCGCGATAATACAGAACAAAGAAAGGTCGCAGCGATGTGGAAAACGTGTCGCTGGGGCGTAGGAAAAGGGCGATGAAACGTACGCAACTCAAGGGGTAGCCAACACGGTTTTCAAAGAAGTTCACAAGCAACAGAGGCAACAACAGGAAGCAACGTCAGTAGACAGGTTTTCCACGAAGCCAGTTTCCGAAAAGCGCGAAGAGAAACGGCATAGAGAAAAGAGGAGTTCTTGAGGAAGGAAAAAAAAGTGAAAGGAGTGGCGTTAGACATGGATGGTCTGCTGCTCAACACCGAGGATCTCTACGAGGAAGTGGGCAAAGAACTTTTGCGTAGGCGAGGTAAAGAGTACCGTGACGAAGTACGTTCGCGGATGATAGGTTTGCCTGCCCCAAAAGCTTTTGGTGTTCTCATCGAACACGAAGGACTCCATGAAACCTGGCAAGAACTCCAAAGGGAAACGGATGAAATCTTCGAATCGATCCTCGAAGAGCGATTGGCGACCATGTCGGGGGTGGAAAAACTCCTAGAAACTATAGAAAACCAAGGTTTGCCCAAAGGAGTAGCAACCAGTTCCACGAGGAAGTTCGCTACGCGAGCCCTAGGTCTAGCCAAGATCATGAAAAGGATGGACTTTTTGGTCACTGCGGAGGACGTGAAGCATGGAAAACCACATCCAGATATCTATCACGCAGCAGCATCGCTCATGAAGATAGCACCGGAAGAAATGCTGGTGCTGGAAGACAGCGAAAATGGTACCAAAGCAGGAGTGGCGGCCAACGCTATCGTGATATCAGTTCCCAACGTCCACACACAGCACGGCCGTTTCGAAGGAGCCCATATGATCGCCGATACGCTCCACGATACGAGAATCTACGAACTGCTCACAGAAGCATCGAAATCGAGATAACCAGCTCACTGTACCGATGGTGCAGGAAACAACCATGGTCTTTTGGAAACAAAGACAGTAGCCAACAATTCCTCGTATCCAACCACCATCGAATCCAGAGAAAAGGATTCGACCACATGCTGTCGTCCGTTGGAACCAAGCAAAGAAGCCAATTCGCGGTCAGAGAGTACGGAAGAGACCGCGGAGGAGAGGCCGATGGCATCTCCACTCTCGGCAGTGAAACCGTTCCAGGCATCCAAGACCGACTCGGCGACAGATCCGACGCGTGTGGAAACCACAGGAACACCACACGCCATAGCCTCGAGAATCGATACGGGGCTAGCTTCGTTGACACTGGTGAGCGTAAAAACATCCAGAGCCGCAACCAAACGATCGGTGTCCGATCGAGATCCCAAAAGCATGACGGATCGGTCCAAGCTTAAATCGGCAATTCTACGCTCGATGGAGCTTCGCTCAGGCCCGTCACCGATGATAATGAATTTAGCCGACGGATGAACCCTCAAGACTCCTTTGGCCATCTCGAGAAAAAGGGAATGGTTTTTCTCAGGACGGAGTGCAGCAACGATCCCGACGAGCGGCGTGGAGGGGGACAACCCAAGCTCGCGACGAACATCCAACCTGGCTGCATCATCCGGTTTGAACTTAAACGTATCTACGCCGTTCGGAATAACGACAACCTTGTTCTCCGGAAACCGTTCCCAGTTGCAAAGAAACTCCCCATGAGACTTGGCAACCGCGATAAAACGATCCGTCCATCGAGTGAGAACGCGATTGAGGCGACCCACACCGTCGGGCCAACCGGTGGAATGAAGTGCGGAACATACGACAGGGATACCGGCTAAACGAGCCGCAATTCGTCCCCAAAACATTTTGTCGCCAGCACCAACAGTAATGACAGCGTCAATCCGCTCCCGAACGAAATGATCCGCAAGCCGATCGACGATAAAATAATCGTATTTATGGCGAAGCCAATGGCTCGATGTCGGAAACTCAGTTCGGATCGATTCCCCTAAAGGTCCCAATTCCTTCATGCACGCAATCGCGGGGACGACCCTATCGGGACGAAACCGGCGCATCATGTTTACCAGGAGGGTCTCAGCACCACCAACCGGCATGCTGCTGAGCAAAAAGAGCGTTCGTAGAGGTCTCCCCAACGCACTGACACGATCGGAAAAGGGGGTAGCCAGCGCGAGCGATGACGGCTTTGGGGAGGAGTCTACGTGAGTCTCGCCGAAGGTACACGTTAGCATGATGCATTGGTATCCAGACGCGAATCCAGCTTTTCCGAGGAATACTGGATAGGGGAACCACGCATGGTCTTGCGAGGATCAAAGGTCAACCAGTTGGTCAGCGCAGCCATGCCAGGGTCGGCATGGATCCGTTGCACGTGCCGGTGATCCCCACCAGGAAAGTTAAAGCCACCAGCAGCGCTTACAAACGCTAAAAACCCCGACTCGAACACCTTATCGATCGCTCGTTGCGAGACGTTTGCTGGAAGCCCGTACGGGAACGCAAAGTAATGGATCGGTTGTCCCGTCCAATCCTGAAGCTTCTTCCGAACGTCGGAAATCTCTCGGCGCAGTGTCTCATCGGACAGGTCTCGGCCAAAATCCACGTGAGTATGCGAGTGGGCGCCGATAGTAATGCCAGCCTCCACCATCGATTGAATCTCCGCCCGTGTATTCGGACGCAGGGGAGCACCAGCGGCAACATCATGAGGGAACGGTTCACCGGACTCGATGTAATGCGTCGACACGAAATAGCTCGTAGGGATCCCACGACGGACCAATTCAGGCAAGGCAACTTGCCAATTCTCGGAGTAGCCATCATCAAACGAGATGTGGACCGTAGCTCGGCTCCGAGCGCCGGAAATTTGTGCCGCACGCGTCTCGTCCAAGCTGACAAAATCAAACCGTTCACCAAGCCAATCCAAATGCTGGATGAAATTGCGGCTCGAAATCGTCCAAGAGTTAGGTACGGTATCCGCTACCCGATGGTAGAAGAGGACAGCCCCAGGAAATGACGAACAAGACCGGAAACGATTCACAAGCGATTGACGATACTGCTTGGTCACCCGCTGGTAAGCGAGCAATGAAGCTTCTCGTAAAAAGGGCGACATAAATTGGATCCAAAGTATCGATAGGGTTCCTCGTCAGACATTGCGTCAAGGATTGCTTTTTACCCCCGAGTAAGTTTGTCGCAGCCATGTGAAGGATCGGTAATTGTGGTAGGCCGCCAGTTGACCGTACGGGTTGTAACGATCCTGCGGGATAGAAGCCCCCTCACCTAAGCGTTTCCCAGATGAACCTCAACGCGGACCAACAACCTCCAACTCGAACCGCCGATAAGGAGCAAAGCCAGAAGGTAAACGGTTTTAGACCTGCGCGGGAATAGGATCAACGTTGGAATTTACGGCTTTTCTCTTAGGACTAGCAGCGATCGTCTGGGTTTTGATCCTCATCCAAATCCATGATGTCGTCATCGGTACAGCTATCTTTTTGGTGGCCACTGGTGTTTTCCCCCAAGAGTTCGCATCCATCGAAATCGGGTTAACGATCACTGCGGACCGATTGTGGATGGCGGTATTGATCGCTCAAATCACGTTTGACCTGTGGACGGGAAGAGCTACCTGGAAACCTCATAACGGGGCTGATTTCTACCTGTTTCTTTTCTTGGCTTGGTTGATTCTCAGAACGTTGATGTCTCCACTCGGAACCGAGGTCAAAGGGCAACCGTCCACGGTGATGCACTTGGTCAACGGATATCTGGTCCCAGCCTTTTTGTACTACATCATGCGACACGCAGATCCCAAGGGGTCGACACTCAAAGTCGCATTAGGGGTCATCCTGGTCTTCGGTCTCTACCTAAGTGTCACCGCGGTCCTTGAAATCACCAAACAATGGTCTCTGGTATTTCCGAGTTTCATCGGAAACCCAAAAATCGGGATCCACTTTGGACGCGCACGCGGGCCGATGCTGCAATCAGTCCGCTTGGGGATGTGTATCAGCGCTAGCCTCGCGGCACTTTGGGCGTTTCCCGTTTGGCTTTACCCGAAACGCGTTAGCGTATGGTGCCTCACCCTTTTTCTGACCCCGATCTATACCGTTGGATTGCTGCTGACTTACACACGAAGCATTTGGATGGGTGCTATGGCGATCGTGGTGATCCTCTTAGCCGCCATGCTGAAAGGAAAAACACGCGTCGCGACGTTGGGAACACTGGCGATCGCAGGTGTTGTGGGGGGACTGGTCATCGGTCCCAGCCTGGTCGCTTTCAAACGCGAATACAGCGCGACGGAGACGCTCGAAAGCACCAAAATGCGAGGCGCATTCGCATATGTGTCGATGAAAATGATTCAAGACAAACCGCTCGCAGGGTTCGGGTTCAATCAATTCCAAGTCTACAATCGACCTTACCTGGATGATCGAACGACCGACATACGGCTCGAGTCAATTCGAGGCTACGTGCATCATAACTACTACCTGGGACTTCTCGTCGATTTGGGATTGATCGGTTTCATCCTCTTTCTCTTAGCCACGGTAGCGATGCTCAAAAACGCGTGGTACGTCTACAGCAATCCCGCGTCGAGTCCCCCAGGGAGGAGCGCCGCTGTGCTAAGCTTTTGCATGATCGCAGTCCACGCGATCCAAATGGCATTTCACGAGATCTCCTTCTCGAGCATCGAATACTCACTGCTCATGTTTCCCCTAGGACTGACTCAGATCTACGCGCATCAGACTCGCGAAAAAGAACGAGAAAAGACCCATGAGAGTGACCGCGATAAAGAACGGGAAAAACAACTAGCGGCGATTTTGTAGCTCCTCAGAGGTTCCACATTATGATTACTCTCATGCTCATGCGGCACGCTAAAAGTGACTGGGCGGATGAATCCCTCTCCGATTTCGAACGACCGCTCAATGCCAGAGGCAAAAAAGCGGCTCCCCTCATGGGCGATTGGATGCGCGAGCATCATCTCATCCCAACTCGGATCCTATGTAGCACAGCGACTCGCACCAAAGAAACACTCTTCGGACTCGAAAAGGCTTGGGCTGCACACCCATCCGAAAAAGTAGTTGTCGAGTTTGTCGACGAACTTTATTTGGCGACACCCACAACCATCCTTGACACCATCCAACATCATCATCGAGACGCCGAACGACTCCTCGTCATCGGACATAATCCTGGCATGGAATTGCTAGCAACTCAACTCTCTGGGCAACAGATCGAAATGACGACCGCCAACGTGGTTGTTCTTAATGCCAACCCTATCTGGGAGGATGCGCTCAGCGATCTGACCGCCTGGAAACTCGTGCATCACGAAAAGCCTAAGAAAGAGTGAGACTCGAGAATAGCTAGCAACACTTTGAACGATCTTCTAGAGAGTCTCCTAGGCAGCACGCTAGAGCCACACGTTCATTAAAACCGTGATGACTCGTGGATGCGAAGTCAAAAACTGACTGGTCTAGGAACCCGTCCTTCGTTTTTGCTAAACTCGCACGGGCAAGCTGTTCGAAAAGATGCCTGATTAATCGTAGGACGCGAGGCAGAAACGCTAGGAGTACCGTCGGATGCGCAGCAATAATCGTCGAAGGATCGTAGGGGTGTTGAAGTCTTGTCTGGCTTGGACGGTGTTCCCCACCGCTTGCTTGACCCTGGCACCCGATGTGCTGGCCCAGCAACCTGACAAACTCGTAGCTACCGGCTTAAGCTACAGCCCGCGTCAGCCTGGATTGAACTATGACAAGGTGCAATCGGCCGATGAGGAAAAGTGCACCGGCAAGTATGAAACACGGAACGGCTCCGATGGTTTGATGATCTACGACCCCGACGGACAAACGCTCCGGCGCTTCGCGGACACCAACGGGGATCGCAATGTGGACCAATGGTGTTATTACAAAGACGGCGTCGAAGTCTACCGGGATATCGATAGCGATTTCAATGGAGTCGCCGACCAATACCGATGGTTGGGAACCGCTGGAACACGTTGGGGTATCGACAAAAACGAAGATGGCAAAATCGATTCGTGGAAACAGATTTCCGCCGAGGAAGTAACCTTCGAGGTGGTCGAGGCGCTAAAAACTCAAGACGAAGACCGATTCAAGCGTCTGCTGCTTTCCGAGGGCGAACTGAGAAACCTAAAGCTCGGCGAGGAAAAGGAAACTCAGCTCAGCCAGCGACTCGAGTCGACCCGAAAGGGCTTCGCTTCCACCCTGAAGACTCAAAAAGTGGTAACCCCAACGTCGAAGTGGGCACACTTTGCCGCAGATAAGCCTGGGCTGATCCCCGAGGGGACCGAAGGCTCAGCGCAAGACTTGATCGCCTACGAAAATGTGATCGCAATTGTGGAAAGTGATGCTGCCAGCCAACAAGTCCTCATGGGGACTTTGGTACAAGTCGGTACCACGTGGCGTTTGACCGATTTACCTCGAGCACTCAACGATACGAATGTCGTTGCGGACGCAGGGTTCTTTTTCCCCTCGGTGGCTGTCAATCGCAATGCGACGACCGGTCCAGCCGAAGGTGGCATGTCGCCAGCCATGCAGAGCCTGCTCACCGATCTGGATCGAATCGATACCGAACTCCGCGATAGCGGGAATGGCACACCAGAGCTTCAAGACGAACGCGCGAACCTCCTGAAGAAGCTGGTCCAGGCAACCCGAGGGACCGAGGACATGGGTTCATGGATCCGACAATTCGCGGATTCTGTGAGCTCAGCCGCTCAAACCGGTGCTTACCCGAATGGTTTAGAGCAACTGAAGTCCCTCGAGACTTCCCTCAACGACCTCCCCTCTGGGAAAGAGCACCAAGCCTACGTGGCTTTCCGAGTGCTCACCACCGAGAACCTGGTCCAAATGGCAGATCCTAAAGCCAATCACCCGGTGATCATGGAATCGCACATGAAAAACCTGGCACAGTTTGCGGAGGATTTTCCGGAGTCGCCAGAAGCTGCCGAAGCGATGATTCAAATCGGACTTAATCATGAACTTGGGAGCGAAGAAAAAGAAGCCGAAACCTGGTATCGCAAAGTCGCTACCAATTTCCCCGAGACCGATGCGGGCCAGAAAGCTGCCGGAGCGATCGCTCGACTAAACCTCGAAGGAAAAACGCTGAACCTGCGCGGCAAGACCCTCGATGGGAAAGACTTCCAAACCAACGGTCCAACCATCGTTCACTACTGGGCAACATGGTGTGAGCCATGCAAGCAGGACATGGCCGAACTTCGCAAGGTCCAAGCTCGCTACGCAAAGCAGAATCTCCAAATCGTCGGTGTGAACCTGGATACCAATCCGCAATCCGCCGTGGCGTTCCTCGACCAGAATGGAACGAAATATCCTTGGGCACATATCCATGAACAAGGCGGATTCCAAAGCGCTTTAGCGGTGAAGCTGGGTGTGCTCAGCGTCCCTGTGACGATCTTGATCGATGGCAAAGGTGTCGTCGTCAAGCGAACGGCGCATTACACACCCGAAATGGATCGGGCCCTCGAGCAGCTGATGGAGTCGGCACCCGCCAAACTGCCCGTAGCAAACCAACCGCCACCCAAGGCTCCGCAGCAACCAAATGCGAGCCAAGGGGCAGCTCCTAACCAAGCAAAGAATCCTAAGCTACCCAACAAGACCGCGAATCCGACTCCGAACAAGACGAAGAAGTAGCACGCGGTCCAAGGATTCAGGACAACGGTTTATTGCAAAATACGCAATGAAACGACCAAACGAACGAGCGGCGGAAGCAGTTATTTCCGCCGCTCTTTTTTTGCAACCATAAAATCCATTTCCAAAGAAGTCGTTGTTAGAAGTAGCTGTTAGAATGCGGGGGCTCCAAGCTGCCGACGTTGCTGTCTCTTAGAAACGGTCGTATGAAGATGCTTGGAGCCGAACCGGAGACCAATCATGCGCAACTCGAGCGACGAGAGTTTGTTGTTCGCGATCTTGGCTTTGCAACTGAAATTCATCGAACCCCATCAACTGCTCGATGCGGGAAACGCATGGTTTGAAACAAAGAAAATACCTATCGGCCAAATCATGGTCGAAAAAAAATTCATACGCGAGTCGGACCTATCGTTGTTGGAACAGCTCGTGTCGCGCCGGATTGATAACGCCGGTTCGATCGAAGGAAGTTTGCAAGGGATCGCCAACGATGTTCCAGGTGGCGCGATCGATTTCCAGCAGCTCAGCGGTTACACCGATTTGAACATGCCAGCGGAATGGCAAAATCGCATCGATCAGTTCGGTTCGACAACGATGCAGATGCCTTTGCCATCCAAAGGAGGTACCGATTCGGTGGGACGGTTCCGAGTTGTTAGGGACTTGGCCCGCGGCGGGCTCGGGAAAGTATCTGTTGCAAAAGATGATGAACTGGATCGCGAAGTAGCTATCAAAGAGATACTCCAGCAGTTCTCAAAAAGTGTAGACGCGAGAATTCGATTCGTGGCGGAGGCCCGCGTTACAGGTTCGCTCGAGCATCCAGGAATCGTGCCCATCTACAGCATGGGCACCTTTACCGATGGACGACCTTATTATGCCATGCGCTTGATCCGAGGCAAAAGTCTGGCGGATCGACTCAAGGAGCTGGACTCCCAAGCCGCGAAAGGGAGCGCACGAAAGTCGTTAGGATCCAATGCGGAGGCGAAGCGCAAGGCTATCCGACCCTTGATCAACCATCTCATCGCCGCCTGCAATACGGTTGCTTACGCCAATAACCGAGGCGTGCTTCATCGCGATATCAAGCCTTCCAACATCATGCTCGGGAAGTATGGCGAAACCATCATGGTCGACTGGGGGCTGGCAAAAGCATTCGGTTCAATCAGCCATAACCCGTTGCATTCGGAACCGCCTATCGCCGATGTGGTCGAATCGGGGAGCCAGCCTACAGCCTATGGATCCGTGATGGGGACCCCATCGTTCATGAGCCCAGAACAAGCCAACGGTTTGCTCGAGTCGGTTGACCAACGAAGCGATGTTTTCAGTTTGGGGGCAACCTTGTACGCCATCCTGGTCGGATCGGCTCCCTACGAAGGGTCTGATCGCGCCGAGATTTTGAGCCGAGCGAAGAACTGTCAATTCAAGCCACCACGGGATGTCTATGCGTGGATCCCAAAAGAAATCAACGCGGTCTGCTTGAAGGCCATGGCAAAGAATCCTGAAGATCGGTACCCCACAGCCACCGATTTGGCAGAGGACTTGGAGCGGTTTATCGCAGGGGAATCGGTTACCGCACTGCCAGAGTCGCTCCCGATGCGAGTTCTCCGATGGAGCAAACGCTACCAAGGAGCTCTCCTCGGTGGCTTGCTGTTGGTTTCCACCAGTTTGGCAGGAATGGCTTGGTTGTACCAACAGGTACTTCAAGAAAGAAACGTTGCGCAAATCCAATACAAGCGAGCCGAAAACTCGGTGGGCACCACCGCCCTGGTGATGCAAAACCTCATCTCGAAAATCGCCGACGACAAATGGTCGCAAACACCGGAATTGGACCTGGCTCGTTTGGAAGTTTTGACCACAGCCCGCATCCAGGCGGAACAGTTGCTGGCATCCAACCCAGAGGACGATCAAGTTCGACAATTGGCGATCGATGTTATGTTCCGCTCGGCGAGTGTTGACGAACACTTTGGTGAACTCGATCGAGCCTACGAAACCGTGCTCCGATCACAAGCCGAGTTGCATGTAGTTCCAGACGATAAACGAACAAGGTATCCGTGGGGAGCCCTCGAACTGGACATTCTCAGTATCCGGAATCGGATGGAACGTAGCCGAAACGGAGTAGCCCAGGCGTACCATTTTCACAGGATAGCGATGGAGGTGGGTAAGAAATACTTCGAAGCGCAAAGTAGGGGGCCGCATGAGCTCAGCGCTAGTATCGGGTATGGCCGCGCTCTCTACGAATACGCACAATTCGAATTCGATCGCTTGGAATTTGAGGCCGCGAAGATCTATGTTACCCAAGCCGTCGAGGTGCTCGACCCGATGCGAGCAGGCAGCTTGCGAGATTTTGGCGTTCGAGTGATCCGAATGCAAAGCGAATTATTGCGGATACGGATTGCGTTGGAACAAGAGGAATTAGCTGAGGCTGCTAAACAAATAGCCATCGCCCGCGAGATACTCGCCGAACTTGATTCCATCCAACAAACGGATCGTGAGAATCGTATCTTTGAAGCGACGCTGACATATTTGACAGGACGATTAGCAGGAGCCAATAAAAACGTCGTCGATGCGATCAAAGCTTTCGATACGGCAGACGCGGCTCTCGATGAAGATCGCGATGCATCCAACCGCGGAGCCTATCCATTAAGACTTGCCGAGATCCAGGCAGAACGGGTGCGGATGCTGAGTCAATGCGATCGACGTGAGGATGCTCAGCAAGCTCTAAAGGCTATTGAGCGTCGTATGGCGTCGATCGAAACGGGAGGAAACCAATCCTATGCATTATTGATGGTTCAATGGTACGTGGCTCGTGCCCGATTGGAGTTCGCCCGTACCGGCGACAGCGAAGACACCCAAACGCAGGCGACGCAGGAGCTCGAGCGACTGCGCAACAAACTACGATCCTGGCAGGGGACGCATTCACAACAGAACGAACCACCAAAGAATTAGCGGGTCCTCTTGATTCAATTTGTTGACGCGGAAAGTAGATTTAGTTCCGTCGATTACGACTCGATCGGCATCACGGAAAGACTCTTCTTTAAACCATTGGCGGTGACGTTGATGGTTAGCGTTGGATCA
>CAIYZV010000259.1 GCA_903930765.1 uncultured Pirellula sp. | reverse complement strand
TTTCATTGCTGGCGACTCGACCTCTTCGACAAAGCATCCTTCGGATCGGCTATTCTTTTCACCGCCCCCATGACCGGAGCGTATTTGTGCATGCGCATGGTTCTACCTACCGAACCCGATTGGGCTTTGCACACCATCAGTATTCTGTCGCTGGCCACCTCGGTCTATGCGGCTGGAATGGCGCTGGTCCAAAACGATGGTCGAAGGTTCTACTGTTATTTGTTCCTGAGCCACGCCTCGTTGGTATTGGTTGGACTCGAAATCGCAACCCCGATCGGTCTTGCAGGTGCTCTGAGCATGTGGTTATCGGTGGGCATCGCATTGACTGGTTTCGGAATCACCATGCGATGCATCGAAGCTCGGGTTGGTCGTATCGAACTGAACCGCTATTACGGACTTTATAACCACATGCCTACCATGGCAGCGTTCTTCTTGCTCACCGGATTGGCCAGCGTGGGCTTCCCATGCACCATCGGATTCATTGCAGCAGAACTGCTGACCGAAAGCGCGATCGCCATTTCACCTTGGATCGGATGCTTAGTGGTCCTGAGTACCACCCTCAATGGCATTGCCATCATGCGGGCATATTTCCGAATATTTACTGGTACCAAACACGCGTCCACCATCCCGATGCTCAGCCAACCCGAAGAAAAGTTCGCGATCATCGTCATGGCACTTCTCATCCTCGGCGGTGGACTCTACCCACAGCCGGGTGTCAAATCCCGATACGATGCAGCAATCCATTTGCTCGAAAACTACCACCGCTCCACGCCTCATCCGCAATAACTGCATTCTGAGGACCTACACTCGCATGACAAAGCTTCGCCCGAGGAACTGAAACCAAGCCCGTTAGTCCATCCGCGGCGACCATCCACTGACAACAAGCTCTGAACGCGATGACTAGTTGAGAACGCGACGACTAATTGCAGTGCGATGGGCAACGCCGCATTGGGAATGGCCGCATCGATAGCGACGCAGACCTAGGTGCTACTGCATGGGTACAAAGCCGTACTTGAAGACCGTCTCTTTATTGACAAAGCCAACCGACTGGTACAATCGGATGGCGGCAAGGTTGTGTACGGTAACCTCAAGACTGACCGTTTTGCAGCCGGTTTCTTGGAAACCTAGCAATGCACGTCGGATCAGCTCACGACCGATTCCCTTCCCACGCCACTCGGGTGCAACACCGATATTTTGGATGGCGCCGTGAACCGGTCCCGTTCGCAAGCCTTGGATGGTCCCGATCGGATTGAGAGTTGTCGGGTCTGTATGGTCCTCACCTGTAGTGGCCAGCCATGTCGCTTCGGGGACGAAATTGAGTTTGGCAGCGATGTCTCGCATCAACTGGCGACACCCCTCGCGATCGGCGAGGCAAGGGAAAACATTTCCATCCATTTCGCAGCGGAAACTTTCCCATTTCGCCAAAGCGTGCAAACTGCACCATTTGGAATGCCAAGGGTGCCAATGGACGATCGAGTCGGCAGAACGTTCGGGGATGGCCCGCGGCAACTCGACCTGCATCCGAAAGCGTTTAAAAAATACCGACATTGACATCCAAATCGCCCTAGTATCGTGCTTGGCCAAGTCACTTTCCGCCCGAGCCCCGGTGCGACGGTCCACGCAGTCAGAATGGGAACTCCGGCCAAACCAGCCTAACCTTGGGGACCACACGCCAAAAAACTCGAACAATCGATAATAGCATCATAACTAAAACTGGGTTTCCAGTACCACGGAAGCTCGAAATCGGTCCGGTCGAACTCTATACTAGAAGTATCGGTGGCAAGGGTCGATAACTTCTCTGGCGCCACCAATCCGTAACGGGCCATCTAGGATCCGAATATGAGCACCGAAACACTCTCATCGGCCAAGTTCTCAAATCGAAAGCAACCGATCGCAGTTTTGCTCGGGCTGATTGCCTGCGTTTACTGGCCTAGTTCGGCCTTCGCGGACATCGTCGAACTGCGCGACGGTGGGGTCATTTGCGGCAAGGTTCTCAATCCATCACAAGGTGCATTGGTTACCATCGAAACCGAGGACGGTTCGGTGATCGAAGTCGACCGCAAGCAGGTCAAGATTCGCCAATCGCTCCAACGCGATTTGGACTATGCCGAGAGCATCGTCTCACGTGGCGAGTCGTTGGAAGACCAGCGCGAGATTGTGACCGAATGCATGAATCAACAGATGGTCACCCTGGCCAACGCACACCGCGAACGCATCGTCGAACTCGACCCTAACGACCGCAACGCTTGGGAAAATCTCAAGTACATGAAAGACGAAGCGACCGGGAAATGGATCCGTAAGGAAGTAGCCAATTTCCGTCGTGGAAAAATCAAGGGTGACAAAGGCCTTTGGTTCACCTGGCAAGAAAAAGCGTTGATGGATCTCGACGAAAAGCGAAAGATCCAAACGCGCGATGCCGAGAGGGAACTCGATGCCAAGCTAAAAGGTCTCTCCGGAAACACGCGGCAACAAGCCGAATCGGAAGCTTACTTCCAAACTCTGAACAACCCAATGCTGATCAGGAAACTCCATCAACTCTTCCGAGAAGATCCCTCGCCCAATCGCATGACCTATTTCGGCTTGCTCCAGCAGATGCCCCCGTACCTGGTGACACCCACGATCATCCAAATCGCGATGGAAGATGCCGATATCAATGTCGTCAACAACTGCTTGGATTACCTCGCTGCAGGTGATGATTACGTCCGAGAGATGGCGGTCAATGGCTTCGCATCGTTCCTTCCCGACAAAAAGAGACGGGACCGCGCAGCTTACAATATGGGCCCTTTCAACGACAAGCGTTTCATCGGCATTATGATCAATTCGTTGCTCTCGACCGACACCGTGGTGCCCGCTGGCCCTCCAGGCAACACCAACGCTGGTTTCTCAAGCAACGGAGGTGTCTCGTTCGCAAATGGCGCTCCGCCACCTTCGACGCGAATCAATCAGCACAAAGATGTCCTCGCAGCGTTACAGAGTTTGACCGGAGAAAGTTTTGGCTACGACATGCT
>CAIYZV010000258.1 GCA_903930765.1 uncultured Pirellula sp. | reverse complement strand
TTCCCTGTGCTGGGTTCCCTGATTGCGGACGAGAGGTACGGGTATCGAATCAGGCCTGTAATGCGTTGCGCATCGGGATGCTTTTGCCTGCGCAGTTCTAGCCGCAGCATCGTTTACTGTTAGAAAATCGGATGCAGTGGCCTTTGGGGGGATGTATGCCCTCGCGATTGCTAGCACAACACCCGCACCGTCGACGCTCCATTATTGCATGCTATGTTTTTCAGTTACGTGGGTGGCACGTAATGATGCGTAATGACGCCTGCGATGGCCTGGCCCCAGCATCTTTTACTGTTAGAAAATCGGATGCAGTGGCCTTTGGGGGGATGTATGCCCTCGCGATTGCTAGCCCAATACCGGAATCGTCGACGCTCCATGATTTGCATGCTATTTTTCAGTTATGTGGGTGGCACGTATTGAAGGCACGGCACGTATTGACGGTCGTCGGTGAACTCGACTTTGCTGATTCCGTGATTGTGCTTGCCTAAACCATCTGTTAGTTTCGGCCAGATCCATTACTGACTTTTGAGGATCTCATAAAAACTCTCTACTCCGGGGAGTTTTGGAGTTGGACATGGTTGAAATCACTAACTCTCTAAAATTGCCGGATGAGTATGAGCCGACCTCGAAAAATCGGATTGGGCTGTACCTCAAAGACCTCATTGCTGGACTGATTGTCTTTCTCGTTGCTCTTCCGTTGTGCCTTGGCATCTCGCTTGCCTCGGGCGCTCCTATCTTTTCGGGGCTGCTATCTGGATGTATTGGCGGAATCGTGGTCGGCTTTCTCAGTGGTTCGAGGACCAGCGTCAGTGGTCCAGCTGCTGGATTGACGGCGATAGTCGCCGCACAAATCGAGAGTCTTGGAGCCTTCCCCACGTTCCTGTTGGCTGTTCTGATCGCGGGTGTTCTTCAAATCATTTTGGGGGTTGTCCGTGCAGGATCTTTGTCTTCGTATTTCCCAACGAGTGTGATTCAGGGTCTGCTCGCTGCGATCGGTGTTATCCTGATCCTGAAACAACTCCCTCACCTTTTGGGGCACGATACCGATCCCGAAGGGGAAATGGCATTTGATCAGCCTGATCACGAAAACACATTCACTGAGATCGGAAAACTGTTTTTTGGCGAGATCCACGTTGGTGCGATTGCTGTCGGTTTGCTCTCGCTCGGATTACTTCTCCTGTGGGATCGAAACAAAAAACTTAAACAATCGCCGATACCGGCCCCCCTTATTGTTGTGTTGATCGGGATCGGAATGAAATCACTTATGGATCGGCTCGGCGGCAGCTGGGAGATAGGGGCATCGCACTTGGTGCAAGTGCCAACCGAATTCGCTGAGATCCGCGGTTCTCTCCAGTTCCCTGACTGGTCACAATTGACAAACTTGAAGGTATACATCGCTGGTGGCATCATTTGTAGCGTAGCAACGCTTGAAACGCTCCTGAATCTTGAAGCCGTTGACAAGTTAGATCCTCGGAAACGCTCTTCGCCTCCTAATCGCGAATTAGTAGCCCAAGGTATTGGAAATATGCTTTGCGGAGCGACAGGTGGCATCCCGATTACATCGGTAATTGTCCGATCCTCGGTGAACATAAATGCAGGTGCGACCACCAAGATATCGGCTATATTTCATGGAGTACTTCTAGCGATCTGTGTACTCGCCATTCCAACATGGTTGAATGAAATCCCGCTGGCGGCATTGGCCGCCATTCTGTTGCACACAGGCCTAAAGCTCTTTCACCCGAGTCTCATACTTCGAATGTGGAGGGATGGTATCTACCAATTCGCTCCCTTTGTCGCAACGCTCATTAGCATCGTATTGACCGACTTGATCATCGGTGTCGCTATCGGATTGGCCATCAGTATTGGATTCATACTGATGAGCAATATGAAACGCCCCGTCATGATTATTGACGAGCAACGCTTCGGAGAAAAAATCACACACGTACAGCTAGCAAATCAAGTAAGCTTCCTGAATCGAGCTAGTCTGCAAAATCTCCTCGATACAACCCCGGCCGGTTCACATTTAGTTTTCGATGCAACACAAACGAATTTTATCGATCCCGATATCTTGGTTTTGCTCAGAGAATTTCATGAAATTACCGGCCCAACCCGAGGAATCAAGGTCAGTATGGTCGGGTTCGAGGACCGCATGGGGATCAAGGACCATATTCTCTATGCTGAGTATTCAACAAAGGAAATTCAACAAAAGTTGTCGCCGGATGACGTGATCAAGATCTTACTGAGTGGAAATGAGCGATTTCTGTCAGGACAACGGCTCGTGCGCGATTTGAACTATCAAATCGGCGAATCGGCATCGGGTCAGTTTCCTTTGGCGATCATCTTAGGGTGTATCGATTCTAGAGCACCCGCCGAAATTGTTTTCGATGTCGGGTTAGGGGAGGTTTTTAGCACTCGAATTGCCGGAAATGTCGTCCGTTCGAAAGTATTAGGAAGTCTTGAGTACGCATGCGCTGTCGCCGGTGCGAAGGTTATCTTGGTCATGGGGCATACTCGGTGCGGTGCTGTGACTACGGCCGTCAACCTTGCTTCACAAGGCAGGCATAGTTGCGCAGATGTAGGTTGCGAGCACCTCGATCTAATCATCGATGCGATCCAACAGAATTTAAGTAAAGACGAATTGCTCGGTTGGGAGAAAAAATCAGACGAGGAGCGGCAAGTTATCATCGAGACTATTGCTCGTCGAAACGCAATTCAGTCCGCTCAGCAGATCTACTCCGAAAGTTCCACTTTGAAAAAGCTCGCTGATTGTAAGAAGATTGCGATCGTGGCTTCTCTCTACAACGTTGATACTGGCAGATTGGAGATTCTTGATCGAACCAGTGGTTAACTTCTATTTTTTTCGGCCCATTACCTATAGTTTCAACAGGATGTCCACCTAGGTACGGTCCGATTCCATCGAGCCACAGGCTAGAATGCCCGGGGTTACTCCGATAGCTACCGACCACGACACGCAGGCAGCGATTATCGACGTCTCGAGAACGGGCTAGCTGCCGATCGCATAAATCTCCACTCGTCCGAAATCTGGGAACTTGCCGTCGGCTTCTTTACCCGGTTGGCCTTGGCCACCCACCACGATCAGTTCCCCTTTAGAATTGAAAAACATTTGAGTGATCCGAAAACCCGATTTGATCGATCCAATTCGTTCTCCGCTGGCGAGATCGAAAAGGGCTGCATTCCAGTCACCTCCTCGCAATCGTCCTCCCATGACAAAGCTCTCTCCTGCAGGATGAAGCACCAAAGCCTCCATGAGCCCTTCTCCCGATTGCTTGTCCAACGTCTGTGCGGTCATTTTCGCTTCGCGCCAATTCCATCGCTGCCATAACTGCTTTCCGTTGCCCGCCATCGGGTCTCGCATGTCTCCCATGCCACATACGATGATCTCGTTATTATCGGGGGAGAACTCCATGGCAAAAATCCCGCCCAAATAGCAATGACTTTTGATAATCCCCCAACTCGTGAAATCCTTAGATTGGAACGAGCCCACTTGTTTTCCTGACGCGACTTCCCAAACACGTACTTCACCCATCAGATTGCCCGCTGCAACCCATTGGCTATCGTGGCTGAATACGACAGATTGCACGGACGGCACATGCGGTAATGCATGCACCAGTTGCCCGTCGGCCGCGTTGAGCACTTTCACCGAGGGTTCTGTTTCACCGGCCGGTGAATACTTGTAATCCCCGGCCATGTATTGCCCCGTCACGCTGGCCAGATATCGCTGGTCCGGTGATAACGCCATATCCCAGGACCAAAACCCATGGACCTTCTCCTCTCGAAGGAGCCCATTGTCCATTGCCGAATGCCATTTCAATTTGCCATCGTATCCCGCGGTGACAATCGCTTGTTGCTGTGCCAGGTAGACCGCAGAACTCACGTAGCTTTCATGGGTGCCGATCCGTTGGTGCTTCTTGGCCCCGATCTCCACCCGATAAACGCCATCCATGCAAGCTGCGATCAACTCGTTTTCATCCTGGAGCAAACAAGCACCTAGGATCGCCGTGGGGAGCTTGAAATCGTGGGTCCGCGTCAGCGTTTTTTGCATGATCGTCCTCGTTAACCGAGCAAGATTTCTTGGATAGGCTGTGCGTCGCCTTCGACCCGATGGAACGTAGGCAGGTCCGGCAAATCGTACTGTTCTTGCGGATCGATGCCGAGCGCTTTGAAGATGGTTGCAAACAGTCGGCGATTGTCGATTGCATTCTGTGTGATCTCGAACCCCAGAGGATCCGTTTCACCCACCACCACACCGCCACGAATCCCACCACCCGCCATCGCCAAACTCCACGCTTTGGAATAGTGATCTCGTCCGCGCGCTTCATTCAGCCACGGCGTTCTGCCAAACTCACCCATCGCGATCACAAGGGTATCCTGCAGCATACCGCGTAGCTCCAAATCGGTGATCAACTGGAAGAGTACATTGTCCAGCTCAGGCACGAGCATCTGGTGCATTTCGTGTTGGAAGACATGATTATCCCAAGGCATTCCATTGGCTACCATGACAAACGTCGATCCATTTTCAATCAGATGGCGTGCTTGGAGAGCATGTTGTGCAAACGCACCCAATCCATAGCGTTGACGATCGGCTTGAGGGAGTTTTTCCAAATCGAAAAGCGGCGCGCAGCTCATCAGTCCTTGGACTCTCTCAAAGGCTGCGTTGTACCCCGCGGCAGCTTCGCTCCGCCGATCGTTCTCAAACTTCCGGCTCAAAAACTTGCGGAGTGATTCGCGATCTTCATGATCCATTTCCGACAACGCTTCCGGGCGCAGGATATCAGGGATTGAGTATTCGCCTCCTGAACGCACAGGGCCGTACTGGGCACCGAGCCACCCCGCCCAGTTTCCCGCTTTGAACGATTTGAACTCGTTTCCTTCAGGACACGGATCGAGCAAGACAAACTGCGGAACGGGACTATCCAATTGCCCCAGTTGCTGAGCGACTACCGAACCCAGAATGGGACGAGTAAAGGGTGGCCTCGGTTTTTCTCCGCGCGTCAAAACATCGACACCTTGGAAATGCTCGTTGGGCTCGGTACTCATCGACCGGACCACCGCTAATTTATCCATGATGGTCGCGCATCGAGGCATCAACTGACTGATCTGGATACCTGGAATCGACGTTGAGATCGCACCAAAAGGGCCACCGGTGATGGTGCCAGGCTTGGGATCCCACATTTCAAATTGGCTCGGAGCTCCGCACAACCACAGCAGGATGCATTTTTTTCCTTGCTTTTTGGTCTCTTCTGCCAACGCTGGAATCGAAAACAGCCCATTGAAACTTGCAACGGACGCCAAACCCGATGCCATGGAGCCTTGCAAGAACAACCGACGATGGACTCGGTGCTCAGGGCTCCCGCACTCGTGCCGCCCCCGACCATTTGTCTCAGTGTGTTTCACCACGCGCATGTCTCTCAGTGATTGAAGCGAAATTCAGCGGAGGTCAAAACCGCCCAGACGACATTCTGCCAGCGTGAGATTTTTCCTTCAAAACTGTCGGCGGTGCCGGAGCGTTGGATAAATTCCAAGACAGCCTCGGACTCGGCGTCATCGGGGTGTCGACCAAGAATCGCAATAAACAGGTCGTCAATCGCCCCCTTGGGATCGGCCTGCAACGCTAGCCTCGCGATCAGCCCATCCTTCTGGCTCCCCTCAAGGATCACTTGATGCATTTTCGGGTTGTTCGCTAAAAAGAGGGTGTCACCCACATCGGTGACAATCGTTTCCGGCATGACATCTGGCATCCGTTCCCTTAACTCGGGCAACATGGGATGATCATTCTCCACTCTCTGCTGGAGTGCGATCTGAATCGAGCGAGCGAGTTGCTCAGCCGTAAGCGATCGTTCGATCGACCATGCAAACAAAGCAGGGTCATCAACACCTTGCGGGCGTATGGAACTCAATTGATAAGCTCGACTCGCAACGATTCCTTGGATCAAGTTGCGAACATCATACCCTGTGGCGATGAAATCGTTCGCCAACCCATCGAGCAATTCGGGGTGCGACGGATCATGCATCGAATCCATTTGGTCGAAGGGATGAACGATGCCTCGCCCCATCAACTGCGCCCAAACCCGATTGACGAATGCCTTCGCAAACATTGGGTGACCCGAAAGAATCTCATCGACAAACTTCGTTCGCCGAGAGAATTTAGGAACGCGAGGTTCATTGGGAGGTAACGGTGCTTGGTACAGCTCATCGATATCTTCCTGCTTTGCATCTTTTTCCGGACGGGGTTCTTCGACGGTTTTGGAAGCATAAAAGGTGAGGATATTCGGAGAGCTCGCCCCATGAATATTTGCGAACTCGGAAAAGCCACCGATGGCGGATTCGCCGATTCGCGGCCCAGCGTCGGTCTTTTGATTTTTGCTCCGATTGAAGAACGCGACGAGGCCCCAATAATGCTGTTGACGTATTTCCGATGCGATCATGTGATCGTGGCACTGAGCGCAATCGATTCGGATACCGAAAAACGCAGGTGCCACCGCTTCCGCGATCGCTTGGGCATTGTCTTGACGTTCGAAGAGGTACCACACCGCCCCAGCTTGATCGGGCGAATCTGGGCGAGCCAACAAAATCTCGCGGGCTACTTGGTCCCAAGGACGGTTATTGCGAAAAACATTTTCGAGGTAAGGGCGCCATAGTTTTTTGCGTTCGGCGACTTTCCCGCGGTTGCCTCGCCCCATCAAGATCGAATCAAACGTGTCGGTAAAGTTTTGGACATAGTCTTCGCTCGCGAGCAATCGATCGATGCAGGCCAATCGCTTGTCGGGCGATACATCCTCGATAAAACTGGCGCGTTCGACAACGGTAGGGATGCGACCAGCGAGATCGAGATAGACTCGACGGACAAAATCCTCGTCAGAGCACAACGAGGCCGGTTCGATGCCGTGTTTGGAGTAGCCTGCTGCGATCTCTCGATCAATGCGGACCGCCATATCAGTAATGCTGGCCGTACTACCGGCCGTCACTTCGGATTCCTGCGCGTGTGCGCATTGAGGAACCAGTAACCCTGCTGTGAAGACCAGAGCGAGGAACGGTAATGACTCGAAAGTCCGGCTTTGAGGCATGAACGCAATGAATGGTAGGGGAGAGCAAAGGCAGGACCGATGGGCGGTCCCTTAGATTACTCGAAGGAACCGATCCTGTCAGCTTCGAACATCTCCGCTTATCCGAGGGCCTTTTCAAAAAGTGCCAGCAATCGGGCCCAAGCTTTCTCTGCTTGTTCCTGATTGTGGACTCGCGTGTCGGGAGGGCACCAGCCATGACCAGCAGGATAGACCTCAATTTCGGCGGGCAATTTCGCTTGGGCAAAGGCTTCCTTGAGGACTTTCTTCGAATCAGGATCGCGTTGATCGTCATTTTCGGCAACGGCGACGAGAAACGATGCTTTCATCTTGGGGATGAGCGAGTGTGGGCTTTCCGGATCTTTGGTAACCAGCCCACCGCCGTGAAACGATCCTCCGGCACCGATCCGATCAGGAACAGATGCGGCCGTTCGCATCACAATCGGGCCACCCATGCAGTAACCAATCGTTCCCATTTTTTTGTTCTTGTCGACCTGTGGCTGAGCATCTAGCCACGCTACGAATGCCTTGGCATCGGTTTCGTTGGTCTTTGCGTTCAACGAACGAGCGAGAGGCACTACCTCTTGGATCGGGGTGTTGGCGCCGTTGGCAGCGGTTGGCGATTTCATCGTGCGATAGAACGGGTTGACCACGAGGACGCTGTAGCCAGACTCCGCAAGACGCTTGCCCATCTGTCTCATGGCCGGACGCAACCCAAAGATATCTGGCCAAACGATCACAGCCGCATGAGCGCCTTCGGCGGGACTCACAAAATAGGCATCGCACTCCCCGTCAGGAGTTTTGATGCTGACATCGTTTTCCTGAACCTCCGCCGCATTAGCGCTTCGAGGAAACATCAATGCTGCGCCAACTCCCAGAGCCGCCAGCGCTCCGATATCTCGGCGGGAATACTTTTTGAGGTCTTCTTCGAAATGGTCTTTATCGCACATGCTATGTCTCTCAAGATTTGTAATTGAAGTTTTGCGGGCACTAGGAATGCAACCGGTATGGACGATGAAAAACAGGCCATAATCATCCCACGCTAGGCCGCATTATAGCAATGCAGACGCCCGCCGAGCCGTAGAGCCGGTATCAAATCCAGGCTATGCCCAGGCCCCCTCTGCCTTCGCCGGCCATTAAAAACAGGGGAAATCATCACCAGCAGTTTTTCCAAGGAACAAGCCAACGAGCATCGCGGGCGTGCCATTTACGTCCTATTTGTGAATTTCTAAAGAACGAATCGCACGTGCGCCCCCGTCGAGGCGTTTCTAGGCCTAGTCATCCAACAGATTGCTATTGGAAGCGAGAGAAACAATACTGGGCATGACGTCTTTGTAAGGTTCCTCGCAGAATTATCGAAATGATGCCGTGATTGAACTGATTCATCCTTTAATCTCTGGTCCAGTACTACCAGCCACCGTTCTTCTCGGGCTGGTGCTCGCTTGGAGTCTCTTCACGATCCTGGTCGGTTACGGCATGGACATGCATGGCGACTGGCCGTTCCATTTTCATAATCCACTGTCGAGTTGGTTCCCGGGGCATGGGGACGCCGGTGTTGACCACCCGATCTTCCATGCGCTCGGCGATGCATTGGGATCGGTCGTGCTTACCCCGACCAAGTGGCTCAATCTACGAAGTGTCCCGTTGATTCTCTGGGTGGGTATCTTTGCGTTAACCTGGTGGACGGCATCCGTTATCTGGTGGCAGGCCCTCGATGATTGGCTTGCACCGAATCCAGGCGCATGGTCAACCACGATGATGATCGTCCGGAACATCGCGTGCGCTTTGTTCTTCACAAAACTGCTTACCAATCCCATGCAGGGTTGGTTCCAAAACAGTCCTTCCATCGACTCCAAAATGATCGTCGGCTCCGAAGCGGAGATTTGCTCCCTCGACGCGACGCCTGAGCACGGCCAAGCCAAATTCAAGACCGACGCCGCGCCCTTGCTGCTCAATGTCCGCACCGATGGACCACACTTGCCCAAGGGCACTCGGGTTTGGATTACCTACTACGACCGTGAGCGACGAATTTATCTAGTCTCACCAACGACAACATCTACTCACTCCCACTCTGACGGAATTTCATCATGAACGCAATGTTGGCCGCAGTCACCGCTTCCCAATTGGGTTTAGGAGCTTTGATCTTATTCGGTTCTCTCCTTTTAATCGGAACCGCATTCATCGTCATCGCAGGTAAGTTCTACGTGAAGGTTGGTCCTGACGAAGCGATCGTGAAGACCGGGATGGGTGGCATGTCGGTCATCATCGATGGCGGTGCATTGATTTGGCCAGTGATTCACCGCTACGAAAAAATGGACTTGACCTTGAAGAGTTTCGAGATCGCTCGGGAAGGATCCGAGGGGTTGATCTGCAAGGACAACATTCGAGCCGACATTAAGACAGCGTTCTTTATCCGGGTCGACAAGACCGAAGAGGAAATCAAGGAAGTCGCACAATCGATCGGTTGCAAGCGGGCGAGTCAAGTCGAGACGCTCCGAGAATTGTTTGACGCAAAATTCTCGGAGGCACTCAAGACGGTTGGCAAGCAGTTCGAATTCGTCGAACTTTATGACAAACGGGACAAGTTCAAGAACGAGATTCTCAAGGTCATCGGGACCGATTTGAACGGATACCGTTTGGATGACTGTGCGATCGACTACCTCGAGCAGACTCGGTTGGAGCTGCTCAATCCCAACAACATCCTGGACGCCGAGGGTATCAAGAAGATTACGGAACTGACCTCCAACGAGAAGATTAAGGAAAACCACTTTACCCGCGAACGGGAAAAGACCCTTAAGAAGCAAGACGTCGAAGCTCAGGAAGCGATCCTGGAGCTCGAACGCCAACGGATCGAGGCCACGGAACGCCAGAAGCGAGAGGTCGCGGAAATCCAAGCCCGTGAAAACGCGTCTGCGGCGAAAGTTCAAGAAGAAAATCGGCTCTCCGCGGAGCGAGCGAAGATCGCCGTCGACGAAGAAATCGGGATAGCAAACCAGAACAAGGAGCGAACGATCCTCGTCGCACAGCGGAACAAAGAACGCACCGACGCCGTGGAGCTTGAGCGCATCAACCGAGATAAAACACTGGAAGCCACCGAACGGGAGCGGGTCGTAGGGTTGGCTGTTGTTGAGAAAGAAAAGGCACTCGAGTTGGAGCGGCGTAATATTCAAGAAGTGATTCGCGAGCGAGTCATCGTCGAACGGTCTGTGGTCGAGGAACAGCAAAAGATCAAAGATACTGAGGCGTTCGCGAATGCAGAACGGACCAAAAAGGTAGAAATCACGGCTGCGGAAACGGCCGCCGAGCAATCGCTGGTGAAAGAAATCAAAGCGGCCGAGGCGGCTCGCAAGGCTGCTGAAAGTACCGCTGCGATGATTCGCATCCAAGCCGAAGCGCATCGGGACGAAGCGGAGCAAAAGTCCGCCGCGACGAAAATGTTGGCCGCCGCAACTAGCGCTGAGCATGCCGCAAAGGGTTTAGCAGAAGCCCAAGTATCGCAAGCGAAAGCGGCCGCAACCCAGGAACAAGGACTCGCAGAAGCTCGCGTTCTACGGGAAAAGTATACCGCAGAAGCTCAAGGAATCACCGAAAAAGCGAACGCCATGAAGGAACTCGACTCGGTCGGTAAAGACCACGAAGAGTTCAAGCTCACACTCGAAAAGGAAAAGCAAATCGAACTGGCTGCGATCAACGCTCAGCAGATGATAGCGAACAGCCAAGCTGCCGTTTTGGGAGAAGCGCTCAAAACCGCTAAGATTGATATCGTCGGCGGAGACGGCGAGTTCTTCGAGCAGATCTCCTCGGCGGTCAAGGGTGGCAAAGCGATCGATCGCTTCGTCTTGAGCTCCAAGGTTGCGACCGACATCAAGGATACATTCTTCACAGGCAATCCAGATCATTTCAAGGAGCAACTGGACCGGATTCTGGGGCAGTTGCACTTGAACTCCGGCGAGATCAAGGACCTCAGTGTCGCTGCGTTGGTTGCGAAACTGCTCGCGGGAGGAGATGCTGCTGGGATGCACACGCAGTTGGCGACCCTACTCGGGCTCGCGAGTTCGCTCGATATCGCCAACAAGCCGGTCGGAAATTTCCTTACCAAGAAATAATCCTAGGCGAACACCATGACCACCAATGCCCTTGCATCTGGTACGTACGAAGTCCTGCGCAATCGGCTACGTGAATCAGCAGGCGAATTGAGAACGCGATTCGCAAAATTGAACGCAGCCCGCGCGGCTGTTTTCGGGAATGTTGAGACACGGTTGTTGGCGACGACGCATGTAACGACAGATCACAATTGCGTTCCTCGCGATATCTTCTCGACGAGACAACACGTGTTGCTCGGCTACAACGTGCAATTTGGATTGAAGACCGAGATCGCACCTGAGGATGTCCTTTCCATCTATCGATTCGATGGAGAGCATGCCAAGCAGGATTCGCTCAACAGCATCCTTAGCAGTGCGTTCCAACGGGACTTTCAAGAGCTCTACCGATACTATCGAAACGCCACATTTTCCAGATTCGTGTGCAACGGACCGAATCTTTATATGGTGTTTCAAATCGGAAAGACCACCACTAGCTTCAAGGCCTTTAAGTGGGCCGTGGACGGCGAGACTCTTCATTATATCGATAATCGAAGTGAGTCCGAAGTTCGCCAGCCGCCGCAACACGAATTCCAATGGAAGCGAGCCACGCGCGATCATCATCGACCTGGCAGGCACCCTCACATCTCAATCGAGGATCATGTCTTCGTGGAGTGCGTCCATGGCGATTTGACCATCAAGGTCGAGGATAACACCGAAGATGGGCTCGGGATCTATCGAGAGCCTGTCGACAGCCCCGACCAGACGCTCGACGATGCGGAAACCCTCTATGCGATCCTTGGGAATCTTATACTGCTCAAGATTCGTCCCTACCAAGAGCGAGATTTTAGATACCTCGTTTTCAGTACGAAACGCTCAACGGTGGAACGCCTGGATTCGATCGGCCAATCCTGCGTTTTGCTCCCGGACGATCACGGCATCATCTTTCCAAATGGTTTCGTCCTGCAAACAGGCCAATCCCGGCTGTTCGATCACAAGCTCAACAATCTCACCTTTGAGCGGATGATTCGGTCCCCCAACGGCGAGGACTATCTGTACCTATTCGTCAATCAAGACGCCGGCGCGTACTTGCAATTGCGCTACAACCTGATTCGACAGGAAGTCGACACACCTCTCCTATGTCATGGCCAAGCCTTCTTTGAGAACGGGCACATGCTGAGCATGCGGGCTGGCGAGACAGCCCAAAAGCACCACGCCATCCAAATTTGGCAAACCCCATTTACGGGAACCGACTTTCGTCCCACCGTCCAATCGGACACTCTCCTCTTCAAAATCGGGAATCGAGATCTCGTTCGAGGGATGGCCGAGTGCCAAGAGTTGCTAACTCTTATCGACAAGGATGAATCGTATGCAGATCTATACGCGGATCTCGGTAAGCGAGCCACCAACCTTCTCGACTCCTATTTTTGGCTCGATCGAGAAGAAGCGTTTCAATTATCGGTTCCGATCGAACAAATCCGAGAAGCGGCGAACGCTGCAGTGGATGAATTTGAGAAGGTCGTCCGGGTTCGCAATGAAACCAACACAGCATTAGAACGCACCGACAAGGAAAGTATCGAATTGCTCAAGGCCTTCGAACGAACTCGGTTCGACAAGGTCGAGGATTTCGTTCAGCAATTAGCCTCCATCCGCGCGCAGCGTGGCAAGGTCATTCAACTTCGGGAATTGCGGTACATCGATAACGATCGAGTCGCCGGCATCGAGACGCAACTGGTCGAAGCCGCTGAGCGACTGGGGGTGCGATGTGTTCAGTTTCTGCTCGATCCTGCGTCGCTAACTCCCTATGATAAAAGAATCGAGGCGTTGGAGGCGCAGATCCCGAAGGTCGAATCGTCATCGGCCGCCAAGAAGCTTGAAGGGCAGCTCTCCGAGATCGGTGCCGACCTGGAGTTGCTCATCGAGACCGTATCGCAGCTAAAGATCGAGGATCTGTCGCAGCGAACCAATATCGTAGATCGGATCGGCAATTGCCTCGCTCTGTTGAATCGAATCCGATCGTCCCTCAAAACGCGGCTGAGATCGCTGACCACGGGGGAACTCGAATCCGACTTTGCGTCCCAATCCAAACTTCTCGATCAAGCGGCCGCAAGTGGCCTGGATTCATCGAATTCGCTGGAACAGGTGGATTCCGGCTTAACCCGTATCCTGCTGCAGATCGAGGAGCTCGAAGGACGTTATGCCGACTCGCAAGAGCTGTTGCTGCGCCTCACGGAAAAGAGGCAAGCACTTTGCGATCTGTTTGAATCCAAACGCCAGCAATTGGTGGAGCAACAGACCCAAAGGGCGAATACGCTCGTTGCTGCAGCCAACCGTATATTGGACGGCATTACCTCGCGATCCTTGAGAATCGAATCACCCACAGAGCTGCTGGCCTATTTTGCGTCGGACCTCATGGTCGAAAAGGTTCGGAAGATCGCAGGGCAACTCAAAGAGCTCGGAGACTCGGTACGTCGCGATGATGTTCTGTCACGTTTGAAGGCGATCTCGGACGACTCGATACGCCAACAGCGCGATCGACGGGAATTGCTCAGCGATGGCAATTCCGCGATCCGGCTTGGGCAACACTCGTTTAGCGTCAATCAGCAACCCATCGAGTTGACCACCGTCGTTCGAAACGACACTTTGAATTTGCATCTAACGGGAACTCAATTTTTCCAACCCCTCTCCGACCCCTCGCTCGATGCCGCAAGAGATTTGTGGGAACAGCCACTTCCGAGCGAATCGAAGCAAGTGTATCGCGGGGAATACCTCGCCTATTGCTTGTTCCATGAATTGACAGAGACGCCACCGCGTCGTCGGGTCGGTTCTGCGACATCGCCACTAGCAGCGGATTTCAATGCAGCCCCCCCCATCCTGCGCTCCGCTGAATACATGAGTTTGGATGCAGCCCAGAAAGCGGATTGGGTCCGAGAGCGTATGCAGAGTCGCTATGCAGAAGGATACGTACGGGGGGTTCACGACCACGATGCTGCAAAAATATTGACAGGTCTCTTAATGGCACGCCAATCGCTTGGCCTGCACGCCGCACCACCGCGTCTGAGAAGTATTAGCTGGTATTTGTGGTACCATCACGTCCCATCCACAGATCGCTCGTCCATCGAGCAATGGATTCGGTCGCTATCCACCGTCGATAGACTCTTGCCAAACGGGATGCCCAATCACGAAAGTCTCGACAAGGTAGCGCAGCAATTGCGCGCCTGCGACAGTCCTCTCCGGCAACGATTGCCGGTGTCTCAAGCGGCCGAGTTCCTGGTGTCGGTGTTGCGTGACACAGCCCCTACAAACCACCATCCAGCATCCCCAGGCCGCCCTGGGTACAGGATTGCAAAACGCACCAAGGAACTACTTCATGGCATGCAACACCACATGCCCGACGAGCGTTGGAATGGGTTGCTACAAACCATCCGTACTCATTTGAGCAACCCCGATGAAGCTTGGTCGGTGGCACTCAAAGCGGTGGATGCCTATTTCGAGAACCTAACCAAACATAACGCACAGCAGAATCCGCTCGATCCGAACACCGACTACCGAGAAGAACTCGCCCTAGCTTTAGTATCACTTCATCACCCGCACGATGCCGGAGATGTTGACCAATCGCATCCGGCGATCCCAATCGTCACCGTCCCTGAACTCGCTGGCGATCACCCCAACATCGTCAATCGTGAATTGGCCGTTAATTTTCATCGCTTCATGAAACGACTGAGAACGCATGCGAAGAAAATCTTCCCGCGATGGACGGAACTGCAAGCCGCAAAACGACGGCTTGTCGAGCAAGCGGAGCGCAAGATCAAAGCCCATGAGTTCAAAGCTCGGGTTCTCACGAGTTTTGTACGCAATCAGCTGATCGACGAAGTCTACTTGCCAAGGATCGGCGATAACTTTGCCAAGCAAATTGGAACGATGGGTGAAAACCAACGGACGGATCGGATGGGATTGCTCCTTTTAGTGAGTCCACCTGGCTACGGAAAAACCACGTTGATGGAATACGTCGCCAATCGTCTCGGATTGGTCTTTATCAAGGTGAATGGTCCCGCGTTAGGGCATGGGGTAACCTCGCTCGATCCCAGTGAAGCAACCAATGCTGCATCGCGCGAAGAGGTACAGCGCATCAACATGGCGCTCGAGATGGGTGACAACGTCATGTTGTATCTCGATGACATCCAGCACTGCAATGTCGAGCTACTTCAAAAGTTCATTCCTCTCTGCGATGCGACTCGCCGGATCGAAGGCGTTTGGAACGGGCAGTCCAAGACCTACGATCTACGCGGTCGCAAGTTCGCGGTCGTGATGGCAGGGAACCCATACACCGAAACGGGGGAGCGGTTTCAGATTCCAGACATGCTCGCGAACCGAGCCGACGTGTACAACCTAGGTGAGATTGTCGGAAACAGTAGAGAATCCTTCGAGCAATCCTACCTCGAGAACTGTCTAACCAGCAACCCAGTATTGCAACCGTTGGCGCGATGCTCCAATGCCGACCAGCGCACGGTGCTCCAAGCCGCGAAGCGGGGCATGATCGATGGCCTGGAGTTGGAGAGCAATCTTTCGGCAGACGCAGTGCGCGAAATGATTGCGATTCTCACGAAACTTCATCGAGTCCGCGATGTCGTTCTGATCATGAACCAAGCGTACATCCATAGTGCGGCTCAAGCGGACGACTATCGGACCGAGCCACCTTTTAAACTCCAAGGAAGCTATCGGAACATGAATCGCATCGCCGAGAAAGTTGTCACCGTGATGAACGAAGACGAGCTACAGCGATTGATTTTGACGTGTTACCAGCAAGATGCACAAACTCTTTCGCGCGATGGAGAATCAAACTTATTGAAGATGCGCGATTTACTGGGGATCCTTACCGAAGATGAAACCAGTCGATGGAAATCGATCAAGAAAACCTTTGTCGAAAAGAGCCGGATGCGAGGTCTATCGGGCGACGACTCCACATCGCAGTTCCTTACTTCCTTCCTCGGCATCCAAGACGGATTGGATTCGATCCGCGGTGCCGTGGAAGCCGCTTCCGCGCATCGCCAATCCGAGCCTACGATGCCTCAACTGGAATCGAAGGTTATCGTGCAGCACGCGGTACCGCGCGTCATGACCGACTTGATCCGTAGTCAGTTCCAACTGCTCTACGACGGATTGCGACCTGTCCTCGAAGGTGTCTCCCAGCAATCCACGACCTCGGAGCGGCTTAACACCGCGATTCGAGAGCTGATGACCCGATACCAAGCAATGGAAGCCGCATCGCAAATTGCCCCTGAACCGCCTGTTGATGAAACACAGGCCGATGGAACCAGCCATTGATCATAAACTGCGAAGTTGCGCAGTCCATTTTTACAAATCACTGCCTAAAGGAGATGACAATTTCATGGTTTCCAATTTGGTGATTCCGCCGAACTGGTCTTCATTTCCCGAGGAGTTTCGACAGCGACTCGGAAGCACGGTTGGACGTCAACGGCTCATGCAATCGAAAGGTAACATCTTGATTGTTGCACATTGGGTGCCTGAACACGACGAGGCTGGACGCCGGGGGATTCTGTTTTGGCGTGATGCGTCAGGCGAATGGCGAGCGAGCAACGGGGATCCTGGCAAAGGAGCGGTGGGCATGCACCTCAACCGCTATGCGAAGCGTCTCGATGAATATGAAAGCGCGGAGGCAAAGGCCGTTAAGGCCGACCAGTACCTTTCCCTTCTCGAAGGCTTGGCCCCCATCGTTCGTTCCAGCCGCAACCTACTGGAGACGCTGGAAGAAGCCAGGAAAGCGATCCCGGACGATCGAGCTCTCATCGACCATCGAGATCGAGCGTATGATCTTTCGAGACAAGCTGACTTGCTCTACGAGTCGGCCAAAAACGCGCTCGATGTGGCCGTTGTTCGTCGTGCCGACGAACAAGCGCAGACAAGTCAAAAGATGATGCTAGCGGCCCATCGATTGAATATCCTTGCCGCGTTGTTCTTCCCCTTCGCGACACTGGGTGCGGTCTTCGGCACCACGCTCACCGACAACTGGACGTGGGCGCACTCCGCCATCCCGTTCTTGCTCTACATCCTCGTGGGTGGTCTCACAGGTCTGTTGCTGACACGATTTGTGTCCCGTCCCGGTTAGCTCGGGGATCTTGGGATGGGCGGCGAAGGGTGCGTAAACGAGGCTCTTGACTCTTTGCAACAGGTCGCGCTCTCCGTTTTCCTGATCGAACTCGACATTGCCCAAGGTCGATCGCAGCGATTCTTAATTTCGGTAATGTCTGATTTTTTGCGTCATGGATGGAGGGGCGCGGCACCTAGCACTTTGGCGGGCGGTTGTTGAGCAGCTGTGGCGAATCACTTTGGATTCGCCGAGCATCCACGGCATGCGCCTTCAAGGTGTTGCATGTCGGTCCCCACGAGAGCCTCCCCTCTGCTTAGGAAGTGTTAGGAACGCGATGCCCAAAGCAATCTGGTATCATTTGGTCAACGGATCGGCGATCCTGACGGATTTGCACCCAAAAAAGGGTAGCACGTCGGCTATTTCTAGGGCACCAACATACCGCCGCGACAATCCCTGGAGCGGCAATAGCCTGATCGCCAAGCACGACTGATGGTGATGCAAGCAAACTGTAACCACGGCACAACCACCAAATGATGAGACGATTTCCCCACATCCCCGATCCGATCAACGATCTCTTTGACAAAGAGAAACGTCGCTGGGATTACATCTACCTAAGACCGATCATCATTTTCGTCTACTTCTTTTATAGATGCCTAGTGTTCCCATTGAAATTCCTGGTACATCGCTTCACGTTGGGCTGTGAAGGATATTTGGTCGATCGAACGTTGTCTTTCGGGATGAAGTATCTCGCACGAACCGAAGCGGTTGAGTTGCTCGTTCGACATATACAGATCGAACCATTGATCTACCGGCACTTGCTATCGACGTGCGCTCACGCTCCCGAAAGTCCTCCACCGAGATTTAATGGGATCGACGCCAATTTCGATGTCGACTGTATAGGCGATGTGTACCGCAACAATATGACCATCGGGCACGATCAACTCTCCTACGAGTTTGGCGACCGATTTGAAAAGCGTTGCTTTCTGGAACATCTATCACAAATCCGAGAGCGAGTTCCCCAGGACCATAATCAATTCAGCAAGAAGGCAATTGACGAAAATCGCCGGTATTCACTTCAATTATTGGGGCCGACCAATGTTTCGATCATGATTGTCTTCGTGATCACTATCTTTGCCGACCTAAGGACTGCGTTGAGGGCGTTGAACTCGTTCGGCTCCGATTCGATCGTCTTATGGTGCCTGAAGCATATTTATGCCAACAACCCCGAGGCGTTGGTAGACCTCGATTTTTTCATGCAGTCAGAAACAAACAGGGGACATTTCGGTAGCAGCCCATTTTTCTCCAACCCCAATCAATATCTCTACTACCACATTGTGTTCGATGAATGTGTCTACGACATGCTTAGGACCATCAAACCCCGCCAATAGTATTCGCATGAAGTTCCCACCTGTTCGCACTCAATCCTGAACCAAATCCAAAACCCTAGGGTATCAGAATGTCCACCTTCATAACGGGTACCGGATCATTTTTACCTGGTCCACCGATAGACAACAACTCGATCGAGGAATACTTAGGAATCATCGACGGGGAGCAATTGGTGAGACGTCAAGTTCTTGCCGTGAATGGGATACGTACGCGACACTACGCTTTGGATACGGACCAGAACGAAACGTTCGACGTTTACCAGCTTGGAGTTTTGGCTGCTCAAAACTGCTTGACCGGCTCTGCGCCAATCGCTCCGATCAGTTATCTATCGGCAGGAACAACCCATGCTCCCTATTCCGGACCTGGAATTGCTTCGATTGTGCATTCGCAACTTGCACAACAAGCGATCATACCCGAGCCAGTCGAGGTGAACTCCAACTCGGGCATTTGCACGTCGTCGGCGACTGGCGTGATCAATGCATTTCGGGCTATTCAGTCCGGCGTTCATCAATCAGCGCTATGCATCGGCGCAGAGCAATCGACGCAAGCACTGAAGTCCACGGCTTTTCGCATCATCAAAGATACCGAAACCATGGAGCGGGATCTGAAGAGGTCACAATGGTTCATGTCGGTGTTTCTCAGGTTCATGCTCTCCGATGGAGCAGGCGCCTGGCTTCTTGAATCCCAAGCTCGAGAGGATCGCACGTGCTTTAAAATCAACTGGACTTTTTCACGCTCTTATGCCTCTGAAGCGCCCTTGTGCATGCACTATGACAATCGTTCTGCCCGACTGAGCCAGGATGTTGATATCCTATCGAAGCACTTGTTCGTCTTTGCGAGAAGGTTCGTTACGGAATGCTTTGAGATTCACCAGGAGAAGCTTGACAACTATCAGATTATCCTTCCACACCTGTCGTCGTATTTTTTCCAGAGAAAAATGGAGCGATTGATAACGCAGCTGTGTGGTGACAAGGGTGCTCAACCTAGTACGTGGACGAATCTAGCCACGGCAGGCAACACTGGTGCTGCGAGCATTTTCGTGATGCTGGACCAATTCGTTCGTACACAGCAATCGAAGGCCGGCGATCGTTTGCTGCTATTCATACCCGAATCCGGTCAATTCAACTTCGTCATGATTAGCCTTACGCAAGTTAATAGCATCCAACCTACCGACTAATTCCTATGTCAAAGAAACTTGTCATCGTTGGATGCGGCAGCAGCGGCCTGATTACGCTCAAGTACGCATTGGACGAACTTCGCGATTGGGAGATCATTGCGTATGAGGCCTCCAGTAAGATCACAGGATGTTGGGGAAGGCCCCCAAGTGGTTTTGTCTCGACATCAACAAAGTACACGACACAATTCGCCTGTTATCCCTTGTACGACGCCGGCGTCCGTCGAGACCTTTCGTCGGCATCTCCGTCTTTTCAATATCCAGAGTTTTTCTGCGACGGGGAATACGGCGAATACCTCGAGAAATTCGCGAACCACTTCGGCCTCAAGAAGTTCATCTGTCTGAACACGAAGGTATCGCAACTTCGAAGGAACAGCGATGGGAAGTGGGATTTGCAATTGTCGCATGCATCTCCGCCCGACGTTCAAAGCGATCAAGGGAGCACTGAAGAATCGATTGTTTGTGATGCAGTAGTCATCTGCACGGGTTTAGCCGACGCGCCGAAACCGCTCAAGGCGGAAGCGAAAGTCTTGACTCGACTTGATTTTGGAGACTCAATCCGAAATCAAAAAGTTGTCGTAGTAGGAGGGGGGGAATCTGCAGTGGATGTTGCTCGAAGATTGGCGGGCCCATCGCTCAACAACCAAGTGTGGCTTTCTGTCCGTACGGGAATTCGGGTCAGCCCGAGATACCATCCGATTCGTGGCGTCCCCTCAGACTTTCTTCGCAATCGATTGCTCTTATCGTTTGACGCTGGGCTACGAAATGTTGTTGGTCAACGGTTCGTCGAGTTTCGAATGCGTTGTCGCAAGGTACTGCAGCGGTTATTCCCAGCCAATCAAAAACTTCGCAGTTCCACACATGAAGTGAACCAGTATGTCCGTGACCGATGGGCCTTGCGTTTGACAGAGTCCGCAAAGGACAGCCTCTTCAACATGTACCACAACAAAAGCGACGACTTTCTTGGGGATGTCGCGGAGGGCCGAATCCGTATTATCGGAGGAAATAGCGACCCTTCGTACCGAAGGTTCTACGCGTTCGGATCTAGCGACGTAATGAATATTGATCCAGACTTGATCGTGCCAGCAATCGGATACGCATCGCAGCTAAAGGCATTGACCAACGGTGAAATTGCCTTTCGGGATTTCTATTTGGGTATTCGACATATCGAGTATGCCAGCCTATTCCTCGTTGGGATGACACGCCCCATCATTGGAAACATTCCATCCATTAGTGAGATGCAGGCTCGTTATATCGTTTTCCATTTAGCCAAACAACTTGCGGATACTTCAGTTTTCAAAAAGATCCATCATCGCAATCGCATCGAATTGGAACGCCGTTTTGCAAACCTAGACACCACCAACGTCTATCCAGTTGAAATGTTTCCTTACTGCGATCAACTCGCACGTGAGATGGGGTGTTTTCCAAGCTTGCGAAAACTTCGATCACCAATCCAATACATCCGGACAGCGTTAAGCCCAGCCACCACAATGCACTACTTTAACGATAAGGAGATGCCAAGCAATTCCGCGCCCATCTTCAGCCCGTTGCTCATAACGCTCCTACTCCTCCTCTTGAAGCCGTTGGACGTGGTGGTTCGAGCATGTCGAAAATGTTCGAAGCTTTTTCAAATCCGGTTGAAACGTTGAGCGAAACTTCGGCACTAACTTTTAGCCATGTCTTTTGGGATAACGATGCTCGTGCTTACAACTATATGATTTCATTCAGCAGCGTTGAGCCATTCGGCAACCTGTTCTGCAAAATAAGTCAAGATGCAACTGGCTCCGGCGCGGCGAAATGCCATCATGCTTTCGAGCACGCATTCTTTTTCGTTCAGAGCACCGGCGCTAGACGCCATCTTGAGCATCGCATACTCGCCGGATACTTGATAGACCGCCACTGGGATCGAGAACGAATCGTGCAATCGGCGGACAATATCCAGGTATGGCATGCCAGGTTTCACCATCACGATATCAGCACCTTCTTGAATATCGAGGGCAACTTCTCGGATCGCTTCGTCGGTGTTGGCTGGATTCATCTGGTACGTTTTCTTCGACGCACCACCTAGGTTTTTTGCGGACCCGACGGCATCTCGGAATGGTCCGTAAAAGGCCGAGGCGTATTTCGCAGCGTAACTCATGATGGTTACGTGCTGAAACCCTGCGTCATCGAGCGCCTTGCGAATTGCCCCGATGCGTCCATCCATCATGTCCGATGGTGCAATTACCGTCGCCCCCGCGCGGGCTTGGTTGATCGCTTGTTCGCAAAGGATACTTACCGTCTCGTCATTCGCGACGTAGTTGCCAATAATCACACCATCGTGACCGTGCGAGGTGTATGGATCCAGCGCAACGTCGCAAACGATACCGAGTTTATCGCCGCATCGCTCGCGGATGGCTCGCGTTGCACGGCAGATCAAATTCTCAGAATCGAGGGCATGCCGACCATCTTCGGATTTTAAGCCCGGTGGTGTGACCGGGAAAATCGCAATCGCACCGATCCCGAGCGAAGCAGCTCGCTCTGCGGCTTGGGCTGCCAAGTCGACACTCATGCGTTCCACCCCGGGCATGGTTTTGATCGGCTCGGTGGCCCCTGTACCGTCGATCACAAAGATCGGCCAAATCAGATTGGCGGACGAAAGGTGGGTCTCTTGAACCATTTGCCTCACCCAATCCCATCGCCTTAAACGACGAAGTCGGGTCGCGGGGAAGGATCCGAATGAAGACAATGGTTGCATGGGCTGGGACCAAGGTAGCGAGGGAGAGGACTGGA
>CAIYZV010000257.1 GCA_903930765.1 uncultured Pirellula sp. | reverse complement strand
CTCGGTCGGCAGTCGATACACACGACCTGCTTTTTTCTCCTCGGGCAATTCCGATAGTTTTTTGCAAAATTCGACGGCATCATGCCATGAAACATTCTCTACAGGGAGATCTGCATTCTCGTTACCAACTATTGCCCCTTGAAAGTGACTTGGATTTTTACCCATAACCTTCTCATACTGAGCCTGCGTTACTTCGTACACACCGAGGTAGTAGTCCTTGCTGATCGTCACTTCGTGTTGGGTTTCATCCTGCTTACGGCCTTGCTCGCTCTCGAGTGAGCCCATCATGAATGTCCCCTTGGGGATCAGCACCAGTTTCATCCCGATGCTGTTGGTAATCTCTTTGGGAGGCTGAGCGCTAGAGATACTGGCCCCAACACCAAGCCAAAGTGATACAGCAATAACACCTTTACATATCGATTGGAACATGAAGTATTTGCTTTGGATTATCTAAATGACTTCTGCTATTAGCCATCAGTTCGAACGTAAGGATGATGAAATTGTAGCAAATCCAACATCGCAATCACGTTCCCACAAGCTGGTAGGTCCCAGTTTTGCTCGGGCCGATGAACTCGATGCGGCCAGCCAAGCGGAGGGTTTCGAGCTCGCGTTTGACGGTCTTGAGGCTACAGCCCAAGTGACTTGCAATGCAGGTGGATCGCAGCTTCCCGCCATCGATTCGCGCCGGCTTCTCGACGCTGTCGCTGCCCGGCATCCTTGAGAACGTCATGAACAAGACGCTCCTGTCTGCCTATGAGTCTACACCGATCGCGGCGTTTGATTTGTGCAGCATTGGAACTGTGAGCGACTTCAAGGAAATCGCTCGCTATCGATTGCTTGGTACCGGCGGGTTTGAGAAAGTCGCGCCGGATGGTGAGCTCAAGCATGGCAAGCTTTCCGACCAAAAGTACAGCAACAAGGCTGATACTTATGGCCAGATCCTTGCGTTGACGCGCCACGACATCATCAACGATGACCTCAACGCATTCATGGACATCCCGCGTCAAATGGGTCGCAGCGGAGCCGAGTCGATCGACGACCTGTTCTTTACGTTGCTCCTCAAGAACACTGGGTTCTTCTCCTCGGCTAACGCCAACTTGCTCACGGGTCCAGACACAAAGTTCGGTCCCGAATCGCTCACCGTTGCCAAGACAACCTTCCGCAAACAGAAGGCCGGACCGAGCAACAAAGCTAAGGACCAAAAGCCGATCAACATTCGGCCTGAGTTCTTGGTTGTTCCCGTCGAGATTGAAACCGACGCGGAACTACTGATGGGTTCGGCTCAGTTGATGATGGATGCGCAAGGAACACCGACCAAGATTCCGGTCGACAACCCTCACCGCAACAAGTACCGCGTCATTTCAACGCCGCATTTGTCGGACAGCTACTACCAGGGAGCCAGCGGCTCGGCTTGGTATCTGTTCGCCAATCCAAATGTGCTGCCTGCGTTCGAGATCGTGTTCCTCAATGGTCGACGTACGCCGGTCATCGAGCGCGTTGAAATGCCAGCCAACACACTCGGCATGGGCTTCCGCTCATACATCGACTTCGGTGTGAACTCGCAAGACCCACGTGCCGCGGTGAAGGTCACCGGCGAGTAAGCCTCGTCTCCTGTCCATTCTGAAACCAACCATTTTTCGTCCTCAAGGATTCCATAATCCATGCAAGCTCAATTCGTTCATGACGGTAAGGCCGTCGATTTCACTCCCACCGCTGATGTCGCGGTTGGATCAATCGTGATCCAAGGCGACTTGGTAGGGATCACCAAACGCGACATCAAGGCCGGCTCGCTAGGCTCCATCGCTGTGGACGGTGTCTTTGATATTCCCAAAGACCCCGCTCTGGCTATCGAGTTCGAAGCTGGCACCAAAGTCTACGTTGACGAGGATGGCAGCGTCGTCGCTGACGATGTTGGCACCAAGTATCTCGGCAAAGTCGTGACTGATG
>CAIYZV010000256.1 GCA_903930765.1 uncultured Pirellula sp. | reverse complement strand
CGCAAGGAGAAGGCAGCGGACACTGGGGCGTAGGTCCTCCGGGTGCAATAGCATTCTGAGCCCGAGCGAAAATACCGTTCGTGATTCAGTAATCGCCCAAGGTTGTTTCGCCACTTGTTCCTGCAGCTTCCGGTTGTCGCAACGTAAGCCGGACACGATCCAACCCGCGGCCGTGATTACAGCAACCGTGATTACAGCGGCCGTGATTACAGCAGCCAGTCGATAGCAGCGGCCAGTGAAGCAAGGTTTTGCGATGCAGACTTCGCCAGCACAAAGCAAATCGGTTGCGAGCAAATTGGAAACCCCCAGTGGGGCGAGAGGGTTATCGATCGTTGTCGGGCTAGGAAACCCCGGCGACAAGTACCGACATACACGACATAACATAGGCTTTGACTGCCTCGACCGACTCCATGACTCCATGGGCCGTTCGGTGGTTCAAGCCAAATTCGAGTCACAACTGGTCAAAGGGACAATCGCGGGAAGCGATGTCTGCCTGCTGTGGCCGATGACTTTTATGAACTGCAGTGGCCGGGCGGTATCGCAGGTTGCCAAGTTCTACAAGGTTCCCGCCGAAAACATCCTAGTGGTATGCGACGACCTGAGCTTGCCACTAGGGAAATTGCGGATGCGACGCAACGGATCCAGTGGTGGCCAGAAAGGCCTCGACGACATCCTGAAATCGCTTGGGACGCAGGATGTGCCTCGATTACGCATCGGGATTGATGCAACGCCCGAACACTGGGAAACGGCAGATTACGTGCTCAGCAAGTTCTCTGCCGTGGAACGAAACGTGGTGAATGACGCTTTGTCACGCGCCACCGACGCCATCAAATGCTGGCTGACCGAAGGGGCTGAAATAGCCATGAATCGCTTCAATGCGACTCGCTGACGGACAGCAAGCGACGAAAATCGCACAACGAGAACCGCATAATCTGCGAGCTTTGTGACTTGCATCCGCAGCCAAGGCTCGAAACAATCAAGAGAATACCGTTAGAAGTCGAAATTGACCGAGGAGTTGGACATTGGCTAGCGCATTTTACGAATCATTGTTTCTCTTTGACAGCAACCACTACGCTCGCGACCCAGGTGGGATCGCCAGCAGCGTTCAGTCGATGATCACCGATCTCGGCGGCGAGATTTTGGTAAGCCGCCTATGGGCAGAGCAGCGACTCGCTTATCCGATCAACGGCCACCAAAAGGGAACCTACTGGTTGGTTTATTTCAAGCTCGACACCCAGAAGCTGAAGGAACTGAACCGGACTTGCCAATTGAACGAAGCACTCCTTCGCTTCCTATTCACGCGCGTCGACCCACGTTTGGTCGATGCCTTGGTCGCTCACGCACAAGAAAAAGTGGTTGTGCCGATCGATCAACTCGAACGTCAACCCGTCGGTGCTGCTATCGGTGCGGATGACGAAGAAGAAGTGGAAGTCGAAGAGGAATAATCCTCGCCTTTGCGCTACTGTTGACTGTTGGTTCGAAGGGAAACGACCGAACGGAACGATGACCGGTGGCTGATTTCGAAGGATCTCGATTCAGCCCGTGACACGCTCTGCAGATATGCATCCGCAGATACGCAATCCGCACCCGTGACGATCTTTGAGTTTTCTCCCTAGACTCAGAATCAATCCATCCGAACCTCAACACCCCATTGGAAACACCGGACCAGAAACACCGGACCAACCCGTGAGGAGATCCAACCCATGGCCAGTTACAACCGCGTCGTACTCATCGGTAACCTTACCCGAGATGTCGAGATCCGCCATACTTCCAATAGCCGAATGGCGGTTTGCCAAAACGCGATCGCTGTGAACGATCGGCGAAAGAACGCAGCGGGAGAATGGGTTGACGAAACAACCTTCGTCGATGTCACGTTTTTTGGTCGGATGGCCGAACTCGTGAGCGAGTACCTCAGCAAAGGCTCCCCGATCTTTATCGAAGGCCGACTGAAGCTCGACACGTGGGAAAAAGACGGCCAGAAACGGTCCAAACTTTACGTCATCGCCGAGAGAATGCAGTTCCTTTCCGGGAAGCCGGAAGGGGGTGCAGGCACCCGTAGCAAACCCGCCGGCAGCTCCGGAAACGCCCCCGCTCGATTCGCCGACAACGGCTTCGAAGCCCAGCAAAACAGTTACCCAGCCCAACAAGAAGACATGCATACGTCCGAAATCCACGAAGAACCTCTCTATCAAGGCGAAGAAATGCCCTTCTAGCCGAGAGAATCTCAAGCTATAACATCCCACTCAAATCCCAAGTTTTTGGCTGAAATTCATTGCTATCATGACAACGACGAAAAAAAGAACCCCCCGATTTCCTCGCCTCCCCAAAGGTCCTAATGGCGGAATCCAGTTGATGCTGATCCAAAATGTCGAGCATCTCGGTAAGTCGGGTGACATTGTCGAAGTCAAGCCAGGCTTTGCCAATAACTTCCTGCTCCCCGAAGGTTTGGCCATCGTTTCTAACGAGCATCACAAGCGGATGATCGAAAAGCACAAGGCAAAGCTGCTCGAGATCGAGAAGAAGCGACTGGCAACCTTGCGCGGTTTGGCGGATCAAATCGGCAAGCAATCGATCAACGTCGAAGCCAATGCGAACGAGGATGGACACCTTTACGGTAGCGTCGGTGCAACTGAAATCGTCGCCGCTCTCAAGGCCAACGGGTTCACCGTTACCAGCGACCAAATTAAGCTCGACGGTGTGCTCAAGGAACTCGGCCTGTACACGGTCAAGGTCCTACTTCACGCCGACATCGCCACCGAACTCAAAGTTTGGGTGGTCCCTGCTGCCGGCAACTAGCTCCGTTGGTAACCCAGCTCCTCAGGGGAGCGCAAGGTAAACCATGGCCGAAGCTCTGCCCCGAGAAGAATACGTCGAACAGTCTTACCTGTTCGGCATTCTTTGGGAGAGGCTCGGCCAAGACATCACGCTGCAGGATCTTCTGCAGCAATGCCGATTTGAGGTTCTCGCGACGACCAAACTGCCGCTCGCACTCGACTTTCTAAGCAACGAGCTCAAGCACTCTGGCATCCTCGGCCCAGGGATGCGTCGCCTGGCGCACTACTTCACACCCTTCCAGAGCTTTCTGATCGAGCAAGCCGAAGAGGATCGAGGTCGGTTCGACTTTAGGACAGCACTCCGAATTTTGCAGTTGGAAGCTTCCTACAAAGCGGGTGAGAGAATGGACCCACAAGGGCTCTTCTTCTACCAGTTCGAAGCCATCTGCCGTAACCGCTTGTCCTACGATGCCGGCTTGAAAAGCATGAGCGATGATCCGGCATACACACCTGCGTGGAAAGAATGGCTCCTGATCGTTCGGAACCAACTCGGACTGGTCGACCTCGCCGACCTGATCTACGGTCGCAGCGAGGATTTTGTGACCTATCGAAAAAGGCATTTAGGTGCGGATGCCGAAGCAGAATACCCGATCTTGTTCGGCGCTCGCGAAGGAAAAATCGCATTCGCAAACCGACGCAAAGAACCGCTGTTTCTCTTTGCAGCGATGCAGCGTCACCTCGGGTATCCCTCTGTCCCCAAACGCGAAGTCCTCGACAATTCGCTGGAATTGATTCCACAGATGCAACGTCGGATCGAACGACTCGAAGCGAGGATCAAGTTCCTCGAGGAAGAGCAGCGGCAAGGAATCGATATCACCAAGTTCTACGGGAAAGGAAAATTGCCCCCCGTGGATTTGGATAACCTAGAGTGAGCATGCTGCTTGCAACGATTGTACGTGGTACAATCCAGGCCCCGAGGCACCGTCTCCTCATCGATGATGCTCGCCGCCGAAACCATTCATGCGTCTGAGAACATCTCCGCCGCCTTTATTTCCTTCAGCGAATCCACCAATGACCGCAGCCGCACAAGCGCAAGCCGATCTCGACCGATTGCAACGGGCTCGAGATCAGATCATCGCCCAGCTATCGAAAACCATCGTCGGACAACAAGAAGTCGTCGAGCAACTGCTGATCAGTATCTTTGCCCGTGGCCATTGCTTGCTCGAAGGTGTCCCAGGGCTGGCCAAGACCCTGATGATCAGCACCTTGGCGAAGACCATGAACCTCTCGTTCAGCCGGATTCAGTTCACACCTGACTTGATGCCAGCCGACATCACCGGCACCGAAATCATCGAGGAAAACAAATCGAGCGGCGCCCGCGAACGTCGCTTCATGGAAGGTCCTTTATTCGCGAACGTCGTCCTCGCCGACGAAATCAACCGGACTCCTCCAAAGACCCAAGCGGCACTGTTGGAGGCGATGCAAGAACGGCAGATCACCGTCGGTCGCGTGCGACATACCTTGCAAGATCCATTCTTCGTTCTGGCAACCCAAAACCCCATCGAGCAGGAAGGGACTTATCCGCTCCCGGAAGCCCAACAAGACCGATTCATGTTCAAGGTGTGGGTCTCCTACCCGACGTTCGAGGACGAGTTTGAAGTCGCCCGTCGCACCACCGGGCGAGTGAGTACCGAAACAACACCTGTTCTCAGCGGCCCTGAAATCCTGAGCTTGCAAGAGTTCATCCGCGGCATCGAAGTCTCCGAAAACGTCATTCGATATGCGTTGGCGATCGTGCGACAAACGCGCATCGGACAAGCTGGCGTTCCCGACTTTGTCAAAGACCAGCTCGCTTGGGGCGCAGGTCCACGTGCGGTTCAATTCCTGATCCTCGGCGCCAAAGCGAAAGCGGCTCTGTCGGGGCGTGCTCAGGTCGATACCGCCGACATCCAATTCTGCGCCAAACCCGTTCTGCGTCACCGTATCGTTGTTAATTTCGCCGCCGAAAGCGATGGAGTCACCAGCGATACTGTCGTCGAACAACTCCTTAAGAACACACCGACAGCTCAAGACGAATTGCTGCGTGATGCCCGATTCCAAAAACTATTTGCATCCTGAAGCAATCCGACGCATATCGTCGATGGAACTCCGGGCCCGCAACATCGTTGAGGGCTTTCTCTCGGGGATGCATCGCAGTCCATACTTTGGGCAATCCGTCGAGTTCGTTCAACACCGTCAGTACGTCCCAGGAGACGATCTTCGGCACATCGACTGGAAGGTTTGGGGCCGTCAGGACCGACTCTATATCAAGCAGTACGAAGAAGACACCAATTTGCGGTGCACACTGCTGGTCGATGGTTCCGAAAGCATGAACTACGGTCGTGGCCCACTGAACAAATTCGACTATGCCGCAACCCTCGCCGCGTGCCTCGCCTACCTGACTCTCAGGCAACAGGATTCCGTCGGGCTCACATTGTTCGATCAGCAGATCCGCACGAAGCTTCCGTGGCGCTCCAGCCGAAACCATTTGCAATCCATCTACCGCGCGCTGCAACAGTCCAAACCGACCAACAAGACCGATTTGACCAAGGTCTTCCGAGAGATCAACGACACCTATCCCAAACGGAGCCTCATGGTTCTGGCCACGGATTTCCTCGGCAGTGAAAAGGAGTCGCTCCAAGGACTCGCCTCGCTACGAAAGTCGGGGCATGACATCTTGGTATTCCATATCATGGATGATGATGAACTCGATTTCCCCTTCAACGATCCCACCCGATTTGAAGGAATGGAAACGATCGATAACCTGACCTGCAACCCGCGAGCCCTCCGTGAAGGATACCTCGAATCGCTGCAGAGGTTCCTCGACCGCGTCCGCCGAGCATGTGCCAGCGCTCAAATCGATTATCAATTGATCCGCACCAGCCGCAATATCGACGCAGCCTTGAGCGCATTCCTCAGCGCCCGAATGGCTCATATGAGGAAAAGGTGAGCTGATGCAATTCCTATTCCAACCGTTGGCTTGGGGATTCCTGCTGGTCCTCGTCCCGCTGCTCATCCATTTGATCAATCTGGTGCGACATCGCCGAACCGCATGGGCCGCCATGGAGTTCTTGCTGGAAAGCTACCGCAAGAATCGAAAATGGGTGTGGCTCAAACAAGCCCTGTTAATCGCCTCGCGCATGTTGGCGATGGCTCTCATGGTAGCGATGCTGGCCCAATGGGTATCAGGATCCAAGTGGCTTTCGCTGCTCGGCCGATCGACGATCCATCATTACGTGATTCTCGATGATAGCGCTTCGATGGGGGATACCGCGAACGGCAAATCAGCTTACCAAACAGCCCTCGGCGCGGTCGCATCCATCGCGAGCGCCGCCAAGCAAGACTCGCAGTCCCATGTTCTTTCCCTATTCCGGGCATCGCGAGCCAACATCGCTGCTAGTCGCCTCAATGCGACCGCCGATGAATCCAATCCATCGCTGAAATCCACTCCGGCATCGGAACGTCCGAACTCAGCGATCCCGGACGCAAACGCTAACCAACCCTCTTCGCCCGGGACCACTGGCCAAAAACTCAGAGCCGATACCATCGCTGATTTGCTCGCGAGAACCATTCCCTCCGACCCCCTCGAACTGCTTACCAAAATCAATAGCACGGCCCCAACGCAACTCGAGTGCTCGTTGAGCGATGCACTCGAAACGATTGTACCCCTTGTCCAAGCCGACGAGAACGAGCGCGTGGTCGTGTACCTGATGAGCGACTTTCGCTCGAAGGATTGGACCAATATGGTTGGTTTGAAACAACGCTTGCAATCGATCAAGGGAGATCGGGTTGAAATCAAATTGATCGATTGTGTCGAGAGTCGCCATGAGAACCTAACGATCTTATCCATGGAACCGCGGCAAGAAGTTCTCGCTGCTGGTGTACCCACCATGATCAATGTCACCGTGAAAAATAATGGAGTGACCCCTGCAAGGAATGTCGCCACGCGGATCACGGCGGTCGACTACAGCCAACGCGATGGTGAACCTAAACCCACCCAAAGGTTTTCCGGGGTCACCACGGAACTCCCTCCATTGGTATTCGATCGTATCGAGCCCGGTGAGTCCGTAACTCGGAACGTTCAGGTTGTCTTTCCAAAGAGCGGTTCGCACTTGGTCCAAGCGGAATTGCCGACGGACTCGCTGCAAAGCGACAATGTTGCGAGTTGCGTTCTGGATATGGCGGATGGCGTTCGCGTACTGCTCGTCGATGGCGACCCGGGTGGCAAACACTCATTCTTCTTCGAGTCGGCCTTGAACCCTGGTGGCATCGCGAAGACAGGTTTAATCATCTCTCGAGAGGGCCCGGAGTACCTGCGGGACGCCGATGCCGAGGCCCTCGACAATTACGCGTGCATCATCCTGCAATCGATCCCAAACCTGGACGCGCGAGCCCTCAGCAATCTGCATCGTTATGTCTCCAAAGGAGGTGGGCTGTCTCTTTGGTTCGGTGACGATGTTTCCGCAACAGACTATCTTCGCAACTATGCGGCCTGGACCAAACCCATCCCCGGAGCTAGCAATACAACTCCGCTCCTCCCATTTGGGTTAAAGGGGGGGGCAGAATTGAGCAAAGCAGCCGGGGATACAACTCCGGATATCATCGCGGACAATCATCCTATCTTCGCCCCGTTGCTCGGAATGAGCAACTCGCCGTTCCAGTTCGTTCGCATCCAGCGATTCGTTGAAATCGATGCCAACTCCAACGCAGCAACGACCAGCACGCAGAAATCTTGGAAGCCCGTCGCCACCCTCCGAAACCAACAACCCCTTTGGGTCGATTATCCCATCGGTGCGGGACGCGTCCTTATCTCGTTGACGAGTCTCGATCGACGCTGGAGCAATTGGCCTCAAGACCCTACGTTTGTCGTTGCGGGGCTGAAAATGGTTGGCTATCTCTCGTCATTCCGTTCGCCTGAAACGTCCAAATTCGCTGGCTCGCCGCTACGTTGGGATTTCTCCGCCCAAGAGATGTTGCCGGAGACCCAACTGCTCTTTCCACCCGAGTCGGCTCGCAGTGTTCGCTCGACGCTGCAAGTGAATGCTACCAGCGTGGGTGACAATTCAATCCGAGCATCCCTTGACCCGCGGGACAGCAATCTCAGCGAGGACGTAACCCGTTCGCTGACATCCTCCGGGGCCTTCGAATGGTGGGGAACATCGACCCAAGGCGATACACTGGTGAAGAATCTTGCTCGCAATACACCACCCTCCGAAGGTGAATTGGAAAAGATTCCACCGTCCGAGCTCATCCAAAACCTCGCAGGGATCAAGCACGATTATCGAACCGCTTCGTCCATCGGATCGAATTTGATCAGCGCGAGTCTCACCAATCGCAATATGTTGCTGATGGCCTTCTTAGTGTTCCTTTTGCTCGCGGAACAATGGTTGGCTTGGAGCGCATCGTACCACCTGCCCAAACGTTGAAAGAAATGTTCACCATCACCCGCACTTCCATCAGTTCCTCACTGGGATGGTTCCTAGCCCAGGATGACGTGCGCGTGTTCTACCAGTGGATGCGCCTCGAACAGATGGATCAATGGCACCATTGGTTCCTGCTGGTCTGCTCCATCGTTGCGATATTGTGTTGGGTCATTTATTGGTACCGCAAGGACTGGGATGAGATTCCGCGGATGGTCGGATACTCGCTGCTCCTTTTGCGACTGACCGCCCTGATTGGTATCCTGATTTTCTTCTTCGATCTGCAAAAACGAAGCGAACAAAAGGTCACGCGCTCCTCCAAAGTTGCCGTGCTAGTAGATACATCGCTGAGCATGACCATGCCCGTCGAAGGTAACAACCCTGGGGATGGGAGTGGGGCTCTTTCCAACCCTGCGTCCGCAACCTCCCGCATTGCGGCCGTTCAAAAATACCTCGGCCAACCTGGATTGCTCGATTCGTTGCAACAACACCACGACACGACTGTCTATCGGTTTGACCAGTCAGCTCGACCGGCAGCCGTTGCCACCTTTTTGAAACCGAAGAACACCACCGACTCCCCTGGTACGAACGACTCCTCGAATTGGCTCCTGCAGACGCTTCGATGGACCACATGGCTCGGTACGCTCGTCGGCATGATTTCGCTTGCAACTCTACTAATCGCACTGCTTGCTCGCGCCTTCGGCCAAAAATCGCTCGGGTGGAGCTATTCCATCCTCGCCGGGGTCATTGGAACCATCTGCGGATTCGTGCTGATCGCAACGAGCGTGCTCCGCGCGGATTCGATCCCGTGGCAAGCCCTTTGGGGGTCCGGGCCCGTGGAAAGTGCGCGCGTCATCACCAACTCCGGCACCGAAAAAACGGAGCCCCAAAAAACACCCGCCGAGACGCCTTGGGATACTCTCCTTGCGGCCACAGGTACAGAATCCCGT
>CAIYZV010000255.1 GCA_903930765.1 uncultured Pirellula sp. | reverse complement strand
TGAGATCTTGAGGCGATCTGCAATTGCCTGCATGGATACCGTGGCCAATGCGGGTGCAGACTGTTCCGACTCGCGGTAAAGGAAGGCGAGGATGTCTTCTCCGAGGATACGTCGCGAGAGTTTTCGTTGTGCCAACCATCGGACGAGGACGCCACTTTTTGGGCTGAATATGGCCGCAAGAAAAAGGAGCAGGCCTGCGACGACGGCGATCATTGCGGCTGAATTGGCCGATTTGAATCCGATGGTGTGCGGCAAGCTTATTGCGGATAGATGGCCGAGGATAGCAGCGATGCCTGCAACCATCGCGCTGATCCAGATCATGGGTGCGAGTCGATTGCAAATCAGGAATGCTGTTGCCGGGGGAACGATAAGCATGGCGACTACGAGGATATTGCCGACCGCACGAAACGAGATGATGCAGGTCACTGCGACCATGGCAGCGAGAGCGTAATGAAAAACACCGACCGGGATTCCTTGGGCCTGTGCCATGGTTGGATCGAACGTGCTCAGTGTCCATTGGCGGTAGAACAGGAACAAGACTGCAGCGTTGAAGCAACAGACGCACGCGAGTTCCACAACGACCAGCGGCATTTTTCCAAAGGGAGTTGGGACCATTTCTAAAATGATGGTTTCTAGGTTCCCATACAGCACGCAGGATGGGTCCAGATCGACATGTTCAGCGCGGGAGACCATCATGATGCCGAGGGCAAAAAGCGCGGTAAAGACAACACCGATCGCAGCGCTTTCCTCAACGCTGCCGAAGCGGCGGATCAACTCGGTTAGCCACACGGTAATCATGCCAACTGCGACCGCGCCGAGAAGAGCGACGAATTGGCTTCGGGAACCGCTCCAAAGAAATGCAGCAGCAATCCCGGGGAGGACGGCGTGGCTGATCGCATCACCGATCAAACTGAGTCGACGAAGGACGAGGAAGTTCCCTACCAGAGCACATGCGATCGCGCACAGAGTGCCTGCGAGTGCGATCCAACCGTCCACCTGCCAATACCAAAACATCGATTACCTTCCTTGCAATTACCTTCCTTGATCAGACCACAGCGAACACGTCATTCCCGAGGGCAATGGTAACCCTATATTCCGTGGCGTTCGCTCTTGGATGCTTGCAACCCAAACCCGATGGTTCGCTACTTGTTCTCGATTCCTGCGAGTTCATCTCCGAAATCGAGGACCGGTTCTGGGTTTTCTGCAGCACCGTCGACGAGTTCACCGTCAGCAGGTTTCACCTTGGGTTGTCGTTTGGGTCGATTCATTAGTCCCATGATGGTTGGAACGAGAATAACCGCCAACATGAAGGCCATCCAAAGGTAGGGCAGCAGGTTAAACATGATGTCACGGACCGTCTGGTGGACTGGAATGGAAGAACTAGGGGAAATCCGCGGTTGGAATCCACGCGAACCCGATCAAGCGTAATTCGCGAATGGGGCTTCGGCAAGCCTTGGAGTGGTTGGAGGGCTTGAGAAGGGGAGTCGGTGGCCAGTAAAAACGTTGCTTTCCAACGAGCCGATACGTTTTTTCGCGAAAAAAGGGGGCGTTCCATACCCACACCGATCGCTCATTCGTGCTCAGTTGGAGTGGTGGCGGACGCATTTTCGGCATCTTCGATCTGTCGGGCTTTCGCGAGCGCTGATGCGACTAGGCCTGCGGGAACGGAAATGAAGCCCAATCCGATCAGAAGGATGATAAAAGTGAAGATTTTACCGCCGACGGTGATCGGGTAGATGTCGCCATAACCGACGGTGCTGAGGGTTGAGATTGCCCACCAAAGGCAATGGAATACGGACCCAAAGACTTTGGGTTGCGCTTCATTCTCGCAGTAGTAGATCCCTACCGCAGCCAGGTAGATCAGGATCAATGTGACACACAAGAACAAGATGAGTTCTTCGCGGGCGATATCGAGTGCGATGTGGAATCTGCGTATCGCGCGGCTATATCGAGCGAATTTGAGGATTCGAAAGACCCGGAGAACTCGAACGATTCGAATAGACCGAAGGTCGATAGCGAGGCCCAGAAAGAAGGGAAGGATCGCCAGCAAGTCGATGATTCCAAAAACACTGAAGACGTATTCTCTTTTAGGTTTGGCGAAATAGAGTCGGACCAAGTACTCGCATGAAAAGACAATGACTGAGAAGAGTTCAAACCAACGCAGAAAGTTGATCTTCGCAGGATCGAGATCCGGGAGCGTTTCGACCGAGAAAGCGACCAAGGACAGAATGACCATGGTCTGGATAAAAACATCGAAGCAAAATCCAACTCTTGTGGTTCCATCGGTGTTGAGGTTCTTGAACTGCATGCCAGGGTCGCCCGTGGAAGCGGGGATTATCGATTAGTTTTTACGACGGTCTTCCGCTTGATAGAGAGCCAATGTCGACTCGAACAGTTCGCTTGAGATTTGAAAACTCGGCGATTCCGATCGAAACCGTTTGCAGTGTTCAGCGATGAGTTGGTACAGGAAGCGGAATACATTTCGAGGTGTTCGTAACGATTGAAGGGCCGCGATAAAACGGGAATCCGAAATCTCGGTGCTGAAGAACTTTTGTGGTGAGGGAGATGTTCCTGGAATGGCGCACGCCTTCATGCGCGACCCGAGCAGGTCGTATAGAGCTTCACCGGTCCAATCGAAAGAAGCGACCACATTTTGTTTGTCGAGCCGTGCCCGCTCATGAAACTCTCGCGTTTCGCGTTCGGCAAAGGGCTGTAGATCGCTGGGCAGGAGCATCTTGATCCCAAAGTTCTCGTGCTTGAGCAATTTGTTGTCCATGAGTGGCCAAACCAGTTGCTTCATCCGTTCGGCTTGACCGTTTACCAAGTCGGGTTCATCGACGCGATCGATGATGACAATCAGTCCGGGATATCCGAGGGTTCTTAAAATGAGTTGTAGTTTTTCGAGGAGTGCATAGCGATCGTCGGAACGTTGCGACTGAGGCGCAGGTTGTTCATCGATTTCTTTGGAGGTGAACTCGAGCAAGAGCGGTCGGAGTTGTCCTGAATCCCTGTTGAGAATACGGAGGTTTTTGCAGATTCGCGATGCGAGTCGATGGCGGCGAAACCAGAGAGCGCCGTACCATCCCCAGGCTACCAAAGCCGCGATGGGGGCTGCGATGAGCGCTGATTTTAAGGAGATGGTTTCGTTCCTGACCAAACTGATCAGCGCCCAAGTTGCGAACATGGACAGCAAGTAACCGGTGATGGATGGGCTCCACGTGGACCAAGACCAGAATCGAAGTTTCCTCCGCAACGCATGAACACGATCCTGCAGGTTCCCAGACTTGGAGTGGTCATACATGGCAGCGAGCAAGGCGAGATCACGTTTTTGGCCGCGATCGAGCCGCTCGATGGGTATTGGGGCGTTTGTGATTTGGCTTGCGGCGTTGGTGGATGGAAGATCAGCGACTAGGATTTGGTCGAGCAGTTGCGTGACACCTTCGCTGAGCATGGCGTCCATGTGGTCCCATAGCCGTAGAGAGCTGAGGACCCGGTCGGGATGATTACGCGAGCGTCGAGGAAGATGCTCTTCGAAAGGGCCTAGGTACGCATTGAAATCGTCGTAGCAGATCAAAAACGCTTTTTGGTCCGGCTGGGACTGGTTATGGGACTCGATATGATTGATTAGCTGCAGACGCATTGCAGTCTTCCCAGAGCCTTTAGCGCCGAAGACGATCGCGGTGGCAGGTTGCTTTGCATCACCGACGACTTTGCTCCAGGATGGGTGGAAGGTACCTGAGATGCAGAAGTCTCGGAACACCGTATCGGTTTGAGCGTCTTCATCGACGAATGGGTTTCGGGCCAGTTGATGATGCTGTAGGAATTCTTGTTCGGTCATCGATGAAGCTCTTCGGTGGAGGGAGGGGAGGACGATGTTGCAGAGCGGTCGTTCTGTGGAATCGACTTGCCGATCACTCGCTCGAAAATCGTACGGACAGTATGGCGGTAGTGATCGCAGGTTTCCTGCAATTGAGTTGGATCTGGGATGTGGAGACCGAATGCGAGGCGGGCCAGTTCAAGCGGGTCCTTTGGAAGGTCGTGCCGGGCCTTTGAGTTCATCAACCGCAAGCCTGATTCGACCCCTCTTAGGAAATTGTAAGCATCCTTTAACTGCAGTGCATCTTCGGGAGGGATCGCTCCAACCTTGCGCAGCAGCTCGATCGAATCGATGGTGCCTGGGACAGGGAAAAGCGAATTGGATTTGGATTGCTGCATAGAAAGGATTTGAGCTAATGTCTCGACATCCATGGTGCCGCCAACACCTCGTTTGAGATTTTCCGGCCGTGCGGTTTGCTCCGAGAGGCTGCGAGCACTTAGAGCCTCGTCGGTGTCGGATTGCGTCCAAGGGATCTCGCGAAGAACTTGACGGATCGTATCGCGAATACCTCCTTCGAAGGATGGGTCGCCGGCGATGATGCGCGAGGTACTGAGGAGCATGCGTTGCGTTGCAGCAACGTTCCCGTGGAGAAACTGCTCGAGGAACGCATGGACAGGCCACGCGAGGTTGGATTGCCTTTCGCGGAGGAATTGCCAGTGGTGCAGTTCGTAAAGGCGGCCATGCCGCGTAACACGATTGACGCCTTGGGCAACGCGTTGGGCCAATTGATGGAAAAAGAAATCATTGCCGATCGCTTGGTGATGGCGTGCAGGTCCCACGGGGCGCGTGGCCCCGGGCCCTTCGAATAGAAAAAGTACGGTGACATCACTGTGGTAATTCGGTTCGCGACTGCCGAGTTTTCCTAGCGCGATGACACCGAATCGGCAGAGGTTTCCCGATTCTAAAGTCGGAATCCCATACCGTTTCACGAGGGTGTTAAAATGGTGATGAATGGTTTGTTGCAAGCAAACATCGGCGACATCGGCTAACGTTCGGTGAGTTTCGGAGACGTTTTCCTTGCCGAGGATATCGCGAACACCGATGCTTAGGTGCACCGTATTCTTGAAGGATTGGACGATGGCATCGATGTCTTCCGCACCGCGGCAAAGTTCATCGAGCGTCAGGCTCAAGTGGGATTGGGTCGGTAGCCTTCCCAGCACAAGAGAATCGAGAAGTTCATCGATCATCCCCGGGTGGCTGTTGAGGATGCTCACCAGATAAGGGCTGGCCCCGCAAAGACGAACATAGAGATCCATCGAGGGTTCGTGGAGGCTGAATAATTCCCAAAGTACGCCTTTGGCACCGATCGATCGGCAGGTGGAAACTAAATTGTTCAGAGTCAGGTCGGGAGACGGCGTGTGGCCAACACGCTCGAGCAGTTTGGGCGCTATGACGGCCAGGAAGTATCGGCATCGTTGCGTGGAAAGAACGCGGACGTCTTCAACAGCTAGGGCTTTTAGATTCTGATGGGCTAGTTCGATGTCGTGAAAATGAAATCGCTCGAGAACCTGTCGGACCCAATCTGGATTGGGATTCGGATCGAGAATAAGATCCGACTCATCGACGCTGAGCTGGTCGTCGGCGGAGAAGACTTGGCCCCGTAGATGGTTCGCCATTTGTCGAATTCTTGGGAGTGCCTCGAGCAATTTCACGCGTGCGTTCCCATCGCAATCCGTCAGCGATAGTTGCGATTTTTCGGGATCGTGTTGGGTATTGTATTGGTGGTCGGTTCCAAGCGGTGCTGGGTAGGTACGTATCTGGAACTGAAGAGAGCATCGTTGGGCCAACGCGTAGGTCGATACGAGTAGCGAGTGTTCGTGGCTTGTTAAACATCCATGGCGAAGCAATGCATCGATGGCCTCCAAGGTCGATCGGGAGCGGACTTCGTCAAGTTCCGAGCCATGAATCAATTGGAGAAAAAGAACCAACGAACGGATCTCCGAGAGGATTCCGTGTAGGTCATATGCGGAGAGGGATGCAGGAGTTTCGTTCATCAAGTCGGATTTCGAAGCCCGTTCGATTTTGCGGAGGTAGGCTGCAAGCGAGGCGATCTCGGAGCGACTCAGGTACTTCGGGAAAACGAAATTGGCTGCTTCCGCTACAAATCGTTGGGCCATGCGAAGATCGCCAGCGATGGGGCGCGCTTTGAGCAACTGAGTACGATGCAACGCACTGCCGTTGGAAGCAGCCATCTCGAGCCAGTGATGCCACTCGTAAATGGCCGGCGATGGATCATCCCCCGACCGGGACACTACCGCTCTCGCTTGCAACGGGAAGCGAACATCCATGCCGCCAGCATTCGGTGAGTCCGGTCCTAGTGCTAGAAGAAAACCGACAAGTCGTTCGAGTTTGCGCTGCCAAAGATCCACTTCGGATTGTTTTTGGTCCCGGTGGCGATGGGAGGTAGATTCCTCCTCGTAGATGCACAGGAGATCACAGGGACTAGTGAAGTCGCATTCGGCTCCTCCCAGGCGGCCGGTGGCGACCAACGCGACTGGAATTGGTGACGACGTTGAAGTATCCGCCGAGTTGTCGCGAACCACGACTTCAAAGATTCCTTGGACCAGATCCTCGACGATCTTGCTCAAATGTTCCTCGACCGACTGGGCGGAGCGATCCTGCAGCGTCATCGCGAACATAGCGCGAAGCTGTTCTCGTCGCCGAAATCGTTGCATTGCAGAAACGATTTGAGTATCGTCCTCGAGGCATTTGAGCTCTGCCAAAAGAAGTTTGCGAGGGAACGAGTCTCCTTCGCTGGATGTCTCGACGACGCGGAACCAATCTACGGCATCAGGGTCTGCGATGAGCCACTCAACCATTGGACTATCAACGTCCAATTGTCTTAGGAGCGCACCGAGCAGGTCCGGTTCTCGTTCCCATTGATTGAGTTGATTTCTCGGGAGTCGGCAAGCCTCCACGAACCGCCGGAGTCGTTCCAGGCATCGCGACGGATTGTTGAGCGTTTGAAGTTGCGAGCGCAGCAATCGATCCAAGAACTGCCTTAGCTCAGGATCAGGGGTGAGGGCCAGGATGGATTCAATGAATGAGCTGACCAGTTCGGAATCGTTGTTCGGGGCCATGTCGCAAGTTTACTTGGCCTAACTGCAGAGAGTGTAGGGACCTAGATGGTTTTCTTCGTTTCGTTGCATCCGAACCAGCGTTGCTATAACGAACATGCTGACCTAAATCCTGGATTTCGACAACACCCGGGGAGCATTTTCGAGGGGCGTGGAGTAAAAACAAAGTTCTCAGATGTGGATCGGGCGAAAACCACCCCGAAAGGGAATGGCATGAGAAACTTGCTCGAACCCAATGCTGGAACAAAAAAAGGGGCTAACGAGGCCGTACCGGCATGTTGGAGTTCGCGATGGCATTGGCATCCATCGAGTCGACTTGATGCACCGCGAGCTCTGCTGGAAATCCGGCTCCTTTTTCGAGCCAAAGAGGACCGTCGCAATCGAATTGCACAGCGATGAGGCCGTGGTAACGAGTCATCTCGAGCGTCGCTAGGAACATGGCTACCAGAGCGCTTTTGTGCATCCCTGGCGCGAAAAGATCCTGTAGTTCCACCCGCTCGCATTCCTGAACGCGAGCATGGATACGCTGCATGTGAACATGGATCGGGGTGTCGTCGTAACGAATTTCTTGGGTGGGAGGTGTCTGCCGGGCTTTGAGAATTCGACCAAAAGCACTGACCAAATCCCAGATCTCGATTTTCGCGATAGGATGCTCTTCTGCAGGTACGCGGCGCTTCGGGATTTCGACGGATTGGCGTGGATACCGGAGTTGCCACAATCGGCTCTGTTCGTCGAGGACGCTCGCGATGTCTCGAAATCGCTTGTATTGGATCAAACGCTCGATCAAGTGCGGAGACTGGGCGTCTTCTTCTCGCGCAAGCGGGTCGGATTCATCCGGAGCGGTGGGTAGTACCCGTTCCGCCTTCCATTCGATCAGTTGGCTGATGATGTCGACAAATTCGCTGATGTTGTCGAGATCGAGTTCGCTGAGGACTTCGATGAACTGGCTGTATTGCTTGGTCACCTTGGCGAGGGAAATACTTTGGATCTCCAATTCCTCGCGGCGGATCAAGTAGAGGAGTAGATCGAGTGGGCCGTGATAGCCTGGAAGATCCACATCGAAGGCAATCATTATCGCGTCAAGCCTGCTGAGAATGAGAATACCTGTCGAGTGTCCGTATCGGCGTAAGCCACTGGGACGGCGAAGTCGAAAGCGAGAGGTGCCGGGCCGAGGGCTGGAACAGCAACGCGGAAACCGAGACCAGGCGCGACGCGGAATTGATCCCAATTGATCTCGATGTCTTGTTCGACCGTACCGTAGTCGACGAAAGCAACCATTCTGAGCATGTCATCCGCGGTGATCGGGAACATGTATTCCATCGTTCCTAGGAATTGGAACGTACCACCGACCTGCACGCCATTTTGTACGGGGCTCGCACCGCGGAATTGGAAGCCGCGGAAGGTCGAAAAACCCCCAGCAAAAAAGTTTTCGAAGATCGGCTGGTCGTCACCGGCAAACCCTGTTCGGAACGCTGTCGTAAAAGTATGACGCCCGGTGCCGTCGGCTCGTTCGCGAACGAGGAAGTACTTGCTGTAGTTGATTTGCGCTCGCGGGAAATCGAATTCCCCAAAGACTTGGTCGTAGATCAACTCCAGCAGATGGCCTTCGGTGGGGATGAACGGGCTGTCGCGCGTGTTGTGGGCCAGGCGGAATCGACTCGTGTACAAGTCATTGCTACCCAGGACGGCATTTAGCTCTTCGGACCCGTTGGTGCTAGGATTGAAGATCTTGACATCCTCGCCTCGAAGTTCCGTGGACAAGGACAAGTCGGGTGTGATGTCGTAGCCCAAGGCGACGCGCCCCCCCAAGCGTTGTTCCGACCAGTCACTATAAAAACGGGTGAAGTAAAAGCCACCTACGGACAAGCTAAACGGGGAGTAGCCGAAGAGGCTCGGTTCCGTCCAGTTGACGGTGTAACGTTGGACTTGGTTTCCCGGAACCAGTTCCAAACGAAAGTTCTGTCCAGCGCCACGGAAGGCTCCATTGAACATATCGCTCGGGCGACCTGGGAGCCGGAAGATGTCGAAGTTACGCTCTTCCAGAATGATATTTCCTGTCACACCCAAATCGCTGTTGACCGCACCACCGACGGAGAACCGACCGGTTTGACCTTCGGCGACAGTGACATCGATCGGTACGTCGCGGATCCTGGGGTTATAGCCAAAGGGTGGGGGGCTCATGAAGCCAATATTGGGATCGATGGTCCATGGCTGATTCAAGGGTGGCGCGGGTTGATTCATCGGGCCAGGAACCAATGGTGGATATGCCGGGCCTTGAGGATACCCCGCCATCGGTTGCGAAACCGGGTAGCCGGGCGGTTGCACGCCCGGTCCATAGACGGTTGTGGATGGTGCGCCGACCGGTTGTCCAAAGTTGGTGGCCGCGGGAGCAGGATTGACCGCAGGGTATCCGGGTTGCGGGTTTGCCGCGGAAGGAATGGTGCCGTAACCGTAGGGAGGTGCTGCCGATACAGGAGGTGGTGCCGGCGCTCCGAATTGACCGTGAGCGATTCGAGTATTCAGAATCAGCACCATCGAGCATACTGCAAGCGCTGCCAGACATCGTTTATGCCCAAGCATCGATGCATGCTTTGCGATTGCAATCGAAATGGTTGGATGAAGTGGCTGCATAGATAAAAGCTCGGTTTGGCAGTTTGTCGAGTACGTCTGATGGATCCAACAGGCTGATTTTTGGGGTCGCGATTCGAGGATCAGAAACTATCGTCTTCCATTCGTTCAGGGGGTTGTACCGAAACGCTCGGCAATTCACCGCGCGATGGGTCTGTGTTGAATATGGTTGAATAACGAAGTCGGCGTTCTCCGTTTTCGAGTTCGCGAGAATCGATGGTTTGCCCGGGTCGCAGATTTCGCAGTGGCTGCAGGACGACTCGACGCTGCGTGTGATCACCGTCGATGTTGACTCGAATGTCGCTGGCTCGATAGACGTCACCTTCACGGACGTGGTAGACGATGTCGACTCGATTGTTGTTCGGTTGGTAGACGACTTCACCTTCGACGTCGCAGAAGATATGGCCTTGCGCGCCAAACAGATCGCGAAGAAATTTTTCATCCTTCAGCTTGTTGATCTGCAGGAAGGCGGCGTCAGACTTCATCGTCATGTGAGGAATCAGCTCGCTCGGTTGGTACCGTTTGGTCCCAATGATCGAAACCGAATTGATGAAGTAGCGTTTGCCTTCCGAAATCACGAAGGTAACATCCACGAAGTCACCAGCTTCGTTGTAGGCCTTTTGATAATCGACACGAGCGTCAAAGTAGCCCAGGGACCGGTAATAGCCCAGGAGACCGTCGCGGTCATCGACGAGTTTGGCATCCGAGCACTTGTTGCCGGCGAATGAGGTCAGCCCCATGCGGGAGTCGCGACTTTTGATGCGATGTTTGAGAAGGTCTTCCTTGAACTCAACGTTTCCGATCATGCGGATGGTGTTGATCCGTTCGACAGGCCCTTCGTTGATGAGGAATTGGACCTCGCGCTCGCCTGGTTTCAGTCCCTTGATGATTTGGATGTCGACTTGGTTCATCCCTTTGTCTTGATAGTATTCGATCAGCCGTCCGCGGGCTGAGTTCAGGGAGAATGGATCGAGAGGGTCACCTTTTTGAAGCCCTGAGTGCTTTTTGAGGGGGCCTTCATCGACCCGTTCGTTCCCTAGAAATTCGACCGACTTGATGATCGGTCGTTCGGAAACAACCAGCCGAATATGGACCCCTTCTGGGGTTTCGGTAGGGTACGAGTCGATTTTGCGGAATAGATTGGTTCGGTACAGGGCCGCGATGTCGCGATTGAAAGTCTCCTTGTCAAACGCGCGATCTTCGCGCGATTGCATTTGCGACAAGATAAAGTTTTCCGAGACCGATTGGTTGCCTTCGACCTTGACCGATAGGATGACTGCCCCTTCGCGAACCTCACGAACTGGCAGACCGCCAGCTTCGTACATTCGCTCTTTGAAGGTTGGTTCATTGAACGCAGGCATACCCGCTTGGCCCCCACCAGCACCTCCTTGACCATAACTGCACGGCACAACAGCACTGGGACCAAAGGCACTCGAAATAACGAATGCGATGAAGCCGAGCGCAATACCTCGGCCGATCAAGTTTCGACTTTTAAGCCGGGTGCTAGTCATGAACAGTAGGGCCATTGGCTTGACCTCCTAAACGTGGGCGAACGTGCGTACACGTGAGGCAGTTCCCCGTCGGGGACCGCTCCCAATAGGGACTCACTAGGAGTGAATACAAGAAGAGAAAATCCGAAGCAATGTCAGCCGTTGCGGACGTTAGGATTTTCGAGAGATTTGCGGGGGGCCGAAACAATTTGGGGAGACTGCGTCACCCAGGATGACTGCTAGGATTGGGCGTTGGTGGAATCGCCCCGATTGTTATGCAAGACAGAAGCAGGCACAGGAGAGAGGCATGCAAGCGGGAGAAGGGCTGAGCGAGATGCTGGTGATTCGCTAGCAATTGGCAGTTTTCGAAATACAATCGCGGGCTGCTTGCAAGTTTGCTCGTGGCTTAAACGCGATCTTGCCGGCGGCCTACAGATCGTTTCTTAGCGCACTCGTCGCAAACGCCTTGGATGATAAATCGGTGGTCGCGAACTCGAAACCGGTGGGTTCGAGCGACTTCATCGCGGATTTTGACGATCTCTTCGCAGGTGAACTCGATCAATTTCCGGCACTTGGAACAGTACAAATGGTCGTGTTCGGGATATCCATAGTTGAGTTCATACATGCTTCGGCCGTCGAGTTCGAAGCGGTGAAGCAACCCGGCGTCGACGAACTCACGAAGGGTGCGATAGACGGTGGGGCGGGACACGTAATTCGGGCTACCCTTGGAGGGAAGTTGATCGATCAGTTGATCGGCATCGAAGTGCTCATGCCGATTGAAGACTTGTTCGAGCAAATACTTTTTCTGGTTGGTATTCCGAAGCCCTCGCGACTGAAGGAACTCTTCATAGCGAGCCAAAGGGGTCATGGAGACAGAGACCGAAGCCAGCGGTTCGGTTTTTGCCAGTGGTTCGGTTATTGCCAGTGGTTCGGTTATTGGAGATGGCGATTCAGGCATGGCGAGGGTTGGATTTGAAAAAGCAACGTCAAGAGTGGCGCAGCCACGCGATAGGGTTTGGGGTGTTGGAAAATCGAATGCGATATCTCCAGAGGCCCTGTCATACTATATCCTGCCGGCAATTATTCCGGCGGGGAGTAAACGATTTGCAGTGAACAAATCCAATGAGATGTGTGATTTCTGAGCGAGGGGGTTCCAGTATGAGTCAGGAGTTACTAGGGTTTTACGAATCCTTTTTATCAAGGATCATTGTGGAAAAGATGGTTCTCGGCAAAACTCGTTCTTGCAAATGGGATGGCGTTCGCCGCAAGCCTTGGCTATCGAAGATTTCAAAGCATCCATTTTGTCGACATGGAGTGAGAGCGTGAGTGATGTCGTATGGTTTGAGCTCCAAATTGCGATTCAACGTTTGCTGGTACCTGGGGTACTGGCATGGATCGGTGCATGGTTGCTTGTGCGCCGTCAGGATTCGCCGGCACCCTCGCGCGGGTTAACCGGGATTGGAGTGATTGGAGCACTTGTGATTTGCTCTGCCTTCATCGTGTCCGACTTTATGCAACGGGGGATTTTGCTATCTCCGAAGGAGTGGTTTGGATGGGAGGCTCGCGAACCGTGGATGTTGATGGTTTGGTTGGTGCCGGCAGTCATCATGTCCTTAGCCCTCGAACACTTCTTTTTGGGATCTTCGGAAGGCTTTCAGGGATGGAGGGTTCCTTGTTTGTTGACGTTTTGGATCGGGGCTAGTTACTTGCTTTTTCCGATGGGGGAGGGGTATCAGGACAAACTTCCTACGGTGGGGCGATTGGCTGTATCGAGCGCTGTTGCCGCAGCATGGAATGCGTATGCGATGGATGGGATTGCGAATGGACCAGGAGGGCGATGGTATCCCTTGGTTTTGCTCGCGCAATTTGGTTGTATCGTTGCGATGGTATTACCGTCGTATGCGTCGTTGAGTGAGTGGGTGCTGGTGGGGGTTGGTGTTTCTAGTGGAGTCAGTGTGGTCCAGTTATTCCGACCTACTCGCTCTTCTGAAGTGCTGTTTTCGTGGCCTCTAGCGCCTGTCATCTTGGGGCTGAGCTGGATGGGGGTTGCATGCTTGGTAGTTTCAACGTTCTACGTGAGTGAGGCGTTGCCGAGTCGATGGTTTTGGCTTGTCCTATTTTTGCCGTCGATGGTGGGGATTGTCGATTTATGCGCTCGACGTTTGAACCCATGGTTACGAGCTACCGTGGCTGCAGGTATTTGTTGTGCAATGCTGATTCCATTAATTTATTTTTTGGTAACTGCCGAGCCCGAATGGTGATCGGATACTGGACGATTGTCGAGAGACCGTATCCAGGTGGTAATGGAGTATTTCGCTCTTGCACGCACTCGATTTGATGTTCCGAGTGAGGGCAACGGCGCACCGTTTCGGAAGAGCGTATGGGGGCGGTTGTGCGAGGTGCCTTATGGAGCGACAGTAAGGTGTCTGCAGCTGGCGAGAAGACTAGGAAAGCCTGGGGCGGCCCGTGCTGGGGGTTTGTCGCGGAAGGAGTGCATGCTGGAACTCGAAAAAAAACCGAAGTAGGTGTAGAATCAAGCTGCCTATGAATTTACTCGCTAAACTTCGAAATTTATTCTCCTTCAAGCTAACCTACTACTACCTAATCCACTTATTCCTGCTGATCCTGTTCGGCTGGATGGCGATGGGGGTCGTTGGGTTAATGATTGCGTTTTGGGTGGTCGTCTTGTGGTTTTCTGCGTGGCAGAGGCCTTTGCGAGCGGAATTTTTTCTGGTGGCAGCGATCGGCTTGTTGGCAGCCGCTACCATGCTACCGTCTGAGCTATGGGATAACCTGCCGTGGTTATGGGGGTTTTTGCTGACTGCAGGTTCCCCGCTGTTGGACTTTGTCGTACCGATGTTCCGAACTCGTTAGAGTGGATTTTAGGTGGTCTTATGGTGGATGCGACGGAGGCTGCGGCAGTACGATCCAATAGTCGCCGGATGCCCAGTATCGACATCTATCGCGGTATGGTCATGTTCCTCATGCTGGCGGAGGTGCTTCATTGGAGTCAACTGCGCGAGTTTAAAGAGGGTTTCTCCCCGTGGATCCAAGGGGTATTTGAGTGGGTGTCGTTTCATACATCCCACGTTGAATGGCGAGGCTGTTCACTGCATGACATGATTCAGCCGAGCTTTTCTTTTTTGGTAGGAACATCGTTAGCCTTCTCGTATGCCAAACGAGTTGCATCCGGGCAGACGTGGGGGTGGATGTTTCTGCACGCATGTTGGCGCAGCTTGATTTTGATATTCCTCGGTATCTTTCTACGCAGTTTGGGCAAGTCGCAAACCAATTTCACGTTTGACGATACGCTCACCCAGATTGGACTTGGGTACTGGATTCTTTTTATGTTTGCGTCGTTAGGTACGCGCTGGTTGATCGCAACGGTATTGGTGATTTTGGGGTTGGTCTGGGGAGCGTTTGCCGCTTTTCCATTGCCGACATCTGAATTTGATTATGCGGCCGTCGGGGTGCCATCAGCATGGTCTCATCACGCGGATGGGTTCGGAGCGCATTGGAACAAGAACAGCAATTTGGCGTGGGCGTTTGATACTTGGTGGATGAACCAGTTCCCTCGCGAGAAGCCGTTTTTGTTTTCCGGCGGAGGTTATTGCACGCTGAGCTTTGTGCCTACGTTAGCGACGATGACTCTGGGGCTGATTGCCGGAGGTTGGTTACGGCAGGAGATTAGTGAATCCGAACGAAGTCGTTTTTTTCTCTTCGCAGCAGCGGTCTGTTTGGCGATGGCTTGGGGATTGGACTATGTCGGCGTATGCCCGATTGTAAAGCGGATTTGGACGCCCTCCTGGACCCTTTGGAGCGGTGGTCTTTGCTTCGTCTGGTTGCTCGCTTTGCACTGGATCTGCGATGTGGGTGGATTTACCAGATGGGCGTATTTTTGGACCGTGATCGGTGCCAATTCGATTGCCGCCTACGTGATGAGTTGGACGCTAGAGAAGCCGACCCAGGACGCGATCGAGCGTCACTTTGGTGCTCTGCTGGACCGGATCGTGTCTGAGCAGGTGCAACCGATGTTGATGGGCGCAATCACGTTGCTCTTGTTTTGGTGCATCCTGAGGTGGATGTACCGTCAAGGCATCTTTGTACGTATTTAGCGATCTTCGATCGCCATGCGGATCCCCCTCGGTTACCCAAGATGATGGGGATAACCGAACAGCATCGGCATGCAGTGCAAAGGTTAGTTGCCCGAGTCTTGCGGAGCGGTTGTCTGCGCTGACGGAGCGTTGATGCCGCTGAAGGCGGGCAAGCGAGGTAGAGGGGTCGAGTTGGCAATCGCCCGATGCACAGAGGTTTGGTAGGAGCCAGATGACGTGCTCGGAGGAACGTTCGTTACGACAACGTCAGGAAGAGGTCCTGTGGGGACCATTTCCGAAATTGCGACTTGAACGCTTTGGATGCGAGCTTCTGTTTGCTTGACCGTCGGAGCGGCCTGAATGTAAACAATGCGGCGACTCGGCGGGGGGACAGTGAGGATCTGAGCGATCTTGAGACGCCCTGCTTCTGAGATCTCCCCATCCTTAAACATCAGATTACCGACGGTGTTGTTGTCGCGCCAGCCGTTGTTCTTCATGACTTCGAAAGGAGCGACTACCGATCGTGCGTCTTGGCCTCGAAATGGCTGCGGCCATGAGTTGTTGCGTGCAAAATCCACATGACAATGATGCTTTGCCTCGGTCCATTGTGCTTGAGCGGACTGGGTTGCCATCGAAAGCGATCCCAATACCAAACCACCAATCCATAGGCGACGCATAGGTAAATCCTTTTACGAATGAAATTCCTGCTGGGGTGCATCAGACCCCAACATTGCTTATCGACGCTCTCGGCCTTCCTAGGTGATGATCCAAGGAAGTAGCGATAGAGCCGTTACGATCAGGAGATTTTCCCACGAGCTTTGGTGGTGGATGCTTTAGGCCACGCTAGCATTACCGCCGCAAAAACGAACGCAGCCGTCAAAATCTTCCAGGTTTGCTCAATCTTCTCAAGCGGAATAGCCGATGCACGAGGAAGAGTTTTCCAAATAGGCCGTGGCAGGGGCTTCCTGCGCAACGATGCCCAATTCGGCGAACCGGTCCTTAGTGATGCAGTGATGCAGTGATGCAGTGATGCATGCGATTGCAAGCATTCGACGTTACAGGCCTGAACTAAGAAGATGGTGGAATCCAAGATGAGAATCGCTCGAAACAGCGCACAGCGCGCCCGAAGAATCGCCAAGCTGGTAGCGGCATTTGCGGTCGCCTCGCCGCTTTTCATGGCGTCGGACGCGGTCGCGCAATTACGAACAGGCCGTCAATCGAGTCGAGATTTTTACGGAACATCGACGTCGCCACAGATCGCCGATACACAAACCACGGAGCCCGGGATGCCCGCCGCATCGAGTGGGGCTTCGCTCGAGATTTCCAGCCCAGTCAATGAACGGTTCGAATGGACGACCGACGAGGGAGGTTCGGATCGCTCGAAAGGGCAAGCCGCAGGAAATGCTTCCGAAGGGTCACGCGTAAGCCGCGCGAGCTATGTCGAACGATTGCAGCAACAAGCGGCCGAGAATTCGAAGTCGTTGAACCATGCTTCTGGTTACCGCGGACAAGCAACTAGCAATCCTGCGGTTGCCGGCGCCGTGGTTGCTGCTTCAGGAGCCAAAAAGATGGTACCGAAATCGGTGTTGGCGGCACCAGTTCCCACCCAACCGCTGCCTCCTGCGACCCAAGCGGTCCAGCGGCCGCCTCAGCTGGTTCAGCAACATCGACCGGCAAGTGGAGTTGTAGCAACGGGTTCGTCGAAGTCGGTTCCAGCTAAGAGTGCACCAACTCAATCCACCCCCTCGCAAACGATTGTCAGGCAGTCTGCCATTACGAAACCCGCTGTCGCGAAGACTGTTAGTCCCCAGCCGACTGCCGGCCAGCCGACTGCCGGCCAGCCGACTGCCGGCCAGCCGACTGCCGGCCAGCCGACTGCCGGCCAGCCGACTGCCGCCCGGTCAGCGTCGAACGTTTCGGCATCGCCGAGCAAGGTACAGCTTGCATCGTGCCCCAGTTGCAACAAGGGGATTGCGCATTCGCATGCCCAAGATACCCAACCAGAATCCGATGGAGTTGCCGTTTCCGAAGGGGAAGTGGTTGTCAGTGAAGGAACGATCGAAGGAGAGACCGAAACGAGCAGTGGTGGATGTGCTGGTTGCGGCGGCTACCTAGGGCAATGCGGCTGTGGAGAAGTACCGACACTGAATATCCAATTGGCGTTCCCGTATGGGTTTGTCTTGAATCGATTCTCGGCCCGGTTGGAAGCGGCGACCTTTTGGCCGAGCGACTCGACGATTCCAGGTTTGGTGCGAACAGGTGCGGTAGGGAGCGCTGGTTCTTCGGATTTGTTCGGAGGTACGGTGCCGATGGATGAAACGGTGCAGGGACTGCGTGGGGAATTTGGTTGGTTGTTCCGAAACGATCTTTGTTCCAGCATGCAATTGCGATTCTTTGATTCCGGAGCGCAGTCTCTGACTTTTGATAGCACGCAATCGAACGCGACGTCGATTGTGCGACCCTATTTGGATCCGACGACAAATACACAGCAATCGATCTCCGTGGTCGAGCCGGGTGTCTCTTCTGGTTCGTTGCTCGCCCATGCGACCTCCGATGTGTACGGGGGGGATTTACTTCTCAAGAGCATCATCCGAAACAATTACATGGGTCGGACGGAGTTTCTGGCGGGAGCTCAAGCGGCACGGTTGTCCGATAGCATCTCGGTCAGTTCGACGACTTCGGCCATCCCTTCAGGAAACCTCTTGCAGCTCAACGATACATTCATCACCAACAACCGTTTTTACGGTGGTACGCTGGGTGTGTCGAGCATCACCTACGGCCGCAGCTGGAGCCTGTCTGGGATGTTCAAGCTGGGTCTTGGGAACATGGAACGAAACGTCACCATCAACGGTACGCAGACGATTACAGTGCCAGGCACGCCACCGTCAGTGACCAGTTCCAACAACGGGTTGCAAGCTCGAAGCACGAACAACGGGTTTTACACCAACGATACTTTCGTCGTTTCGCCGGAGTTGAATGTAACCCTAGGTTATCGTTTGACTCGGAATCTCGAAGCAACGGTTGGGTATTCGTTCTTGGAGCTTCCCAAGGTGGTCAGGGCTGCAGATCAATTCGACCCGCAGCTTGCATCGAACCTAACCAATCCCTTGGTGGGCGCAGCGCGTCCGAGCTTCTCGCTGACCGAAAGCAATTTCACTCTCCACAGCGTGAACTACGGTTTGCAGTACCGTTACTAAACGGGAGTTAAGACTCCCTGGGCGTCGGTACAAGGTGGATGTTCTGATCGCATCCATAGTGAGATCGCCCTGATTGAACGGTTTTCTTTTTGGCTCAATCGGGGGGTGATGGCAACGAGACAGGCGATTACGGATATCCCTTCAATGCCGTTTTCCCCAGCAAAATCCAGCCTTTTCGTCCTTGAGAGCGCTGGTCAGGCAAGGATGCTTGCATTAATCGGCAAAGCCACCCGAGAAGTAATTTCCTTCCAGTTGGAGTCTACAGGATGGGAGTTTCTCGGGTTTCGTTTATAATGGAGGTTTGCCGCTTGGAAACGTATCCCACCCGGGTTGCCTCCTTCCTTCCCTTTGTAACCCAAGGCGTTGCATCCACGCGGACTTTACTTTTTTTGCTTTCTTCTCATTCAGTTTGGAGCCTAATCATGGCAAGCGTTGCGAAAGCTCAACGTACGAAGAAGGCCGCCACGGAAGTCGACCAGAATCCAGTCGCAGTCGAAGCGAAACCAAAGCGAACGCGTAAAGCGGCCGCGGAACCACGGATCAAGTTGTATTGGGGTGTGTTTAACCAGCACCTCAAGCGTGTAGCGGTTTTTGAGTACCAAGATGTCAAAAAGGCAGAACGTCATGCCAAGGAATTGAGCAAAGACGGTAACGACCACTTCTTGCAAAAGATCAAGGAAGTGGTGACTTGATCCTCGGACGCGGAACCCTCCGCGTTCGCTAATTCAAAAACGATGGAATCCACCGTGCAGAAAGCCCGGTGGATTTTTTGTTGGTACTCGACAGGTGGAAAGACGGCGACAACAGCTACGAAAACCAGATCCGTTACTGCCGCTTGGATCTTGGATCCTAGCCAACAGCGAAGTCATTTCACGCCTGATGCGATATGGTAACGTCGCGACGGGAATACTTCCGTGTCATGGAACCAACGCACCAGATTTTCTTCGTACCACGCTGGTTGCTTGGTCACCAATACCAAGCGTCCGCCGGGCCTAAGGGATCGGTGGGCTGCCTCGATGAATTTCTCAGCGATCTGGAAATCTCCAAAGTAGGGTGGATTGGCCAAGGCCATATCAAACGAACCTGGGCCGTCATACATGCCGGTGGCGTTCAGTTCGGTGGTTATGTTGGAGAGTTTGTTCAGACGTTTTCCTTGTTCTACACACCAGATGGCTCTGGCATTGGAGTCGACGGCGTGAACCATTGCAGATGGATCTCTGATGGCGAGCCCGAGAGCAACGGATCCGCTACCGCAACCGATATCGATGAGCCGTGATTGGGGATACACGTCTACGGCATCCAGCAATTGCCGTGCACCGTTATCGAGTTGCCGGTGCGAAAATACACCCGGGCGAGTCATCAACTGAATCAATTCATCGCAGTCTCGGTAGGCGAGTGAGCAACTGAAGTCCTTGAGTTTTTTCAAGGGTTTCGTTTTTTCGACGAGATACACCATCGCGTCCTCGAACGGTCGAACCTTGACACTCTTTTCGTAACCCTTCAATTGGTCATGCAACCATCGGTCCTTAGGGTTGTCGACGGAGGCTATCAGTGTTCCACCGACACGAAGCCGATCGTAACACTGTTGCAGAAAATCCCGTGCGAGTTCTTGTTCACCGCTGGTTTGGAGAGGGAGCAGTGCGAGATCGAACTCCTTTTCAGGGAGGTCTGCGAGGCAACGGATCTCGAGATTGGTTGGGCTCGCCACGCTTACCACTCCGGCATCGGTTGCATCGGAATCGGTTGCTGGTGCTTCTTGGATTTGCGAGTGTGCGATCGCTCGGAGCGAGTGGTATTGGTCGATGTACCAAAGAAGCACATGCGCATTTTCGTATTGGCGCGCGATCGATTCGGCGGTTTGTCCTCGTCCGGTGGACATGGCGATAACCTCGAGACTCGCGGGAACGCCGATAGGTTTTCGGGGATTCTCCAGAAAATCGCAAGCGATCTCGGCGATGCGTTTTTCTTCGACTTTAGGAGAAAGCCGATAGACGGTTGCGCGGTCCGAGGCATTTTCGTCCAATATCGGGGGTGTTGCCGAGATTTGCGTTTCGCTGCCGAGGTTCATCGAATCCGCAGATTGGTCGCTGGTTGGTTCGTCGCTCATGGAGCCCCCAGCAAATGTTTCTTGATGAAAAGGATGGTGGCGTAGAACTGGTAGTCCGCGTTGTTCTTTTTGCGGAATCCATGCCCTTCGTCGGTCGCCATCAGGTACCAGACAGCTCCTTGATTGCCTTTTACCTTGGCCACAATTTGGTCAGCTTCGCTGAGTGGAACCCGCGGATCGTTGCCACCTTGGACGACGAAGAGAGGTTTGGTTATTTTCTGAGCGTTGTTCAGCGGGGCCATTTTCTCGAAGAACTCCGCCATGTCTGGATTGCGTTCATCGCCGTATTCGACGCGGCGCAGATCGCGGCGGTAGCTTTCGGTGTTCTTCAAAAACGTGCCGAAGTGCGAGATGCCAACGACATCGAGGGAGCATGCGATTTTTGAATCGTATTCGACGGCGCATGCCAAGGTCATATAGCCCCCGTAGCTACCGCCAGTGATCATGATTCGTTTTTTGTCGAAACGAGGGTCGTTTCCGATCCAATCCAAAAGAGCGCCGATATCCTTCACGGAATCCAAGCGTTTGAAGCCGTTGTCGAGTTTCGTAAACGACTTGCCATAGCCTACGCTACCTCGCACATTTGGATAGATGATTGAGCAACCGAGTTCGTTGATGAAGTAATTGCTTCGTCCGAGGAAGTTCGGTCGGGACTGCCCTTCTGGTCCACCGTGGATATTGATGATTACTGGGCGTGGGCCGGCGAATGAGGATGGAGGTTCGTAGAGGAATCCGCTGATTGCCGTATCATCGAACGACTTCCATTCGATCAGTTTTGGAATGGCAAGCGATTCGGGTTTGAGTCCCCCCATTTCGCTTTCCGTCCATCGTGTTACCTCGAGGGAGTCAGCGCGAACGCTATAAACATCGGACGAGCTTTGGGCCGAAGCGATCGTAATCGCGAACTCGGAGTTGTCGTTTCGCCATGGGCCGAGACTGATCACACCGGTGGGAAGGTTTTCGACACGGCGTCGGGTGCCTGTCGTTGTGTCGTAGACGTAAAGATCAGAGATGCCCGCGCGATTCACGACCAAGGCGATTTGGTTCCGGTCTTCGGATAGTCCCCAGTTCTCGACATCCCAAGGTATATCGCTTGTGATCGACTCGAGTTTGCCCGTTTCGAGATCCATCTTGGAGAGTTGTTGGAACTCACTGCCGCGGTCGGAGGTGACATAAATAGCGCGTCCATCGGCGGCGAAGGCGGCTTCGCCATAGGATACCTCGTCGTCCTCTGGGGTGATAGGACGGAGTCGTCCATGAGCGATTTCGCCGAGATAGAGGTTGGACTTATTGATGGATAGTGTTTCTCGGATCAGAACATCGACATTGTTCTCCGACCAGTCTTGGGCAGACCATCCGCCTCCTTTGAGTTCAAAAAGGATACGGTTGCTCGTGGGATCTTTCGGGTTCATTCCCCAGATATCCCGATCGGCACCATTGCGTCGAGTCGAGGCATAGCAGACCATCGACTTGGAACGATCCCAGACCCAGCCGCCGTTTTGTGAGCGTCCACCATCGCTCAGTAGCGTTGATTTTCCAGAATCCAAGTCGAAGCGGTACAGTTGCGCGAACTCGTTACCTCCAACATCACGGGTGTAGAGAAAGTACGAGTCATCGTTGGGTGGATAGGCTGCGGAACCTACGGGCTCATTGAAGAATGTGAGTTGGTATCGAGCGCCACCGGGCATCGACACGCGGTGGACTTGGTTTGAGTTCGCGAATCGTGTGGAGATCAGCATACCTCGTTCTTTGGGATGCCACGAAAACATCGATGCGCCGCGAGCTTCGGTGTACAAACGAACGGAATCGGCTAGTTCGCTGGGAACTTCTGGAAGTCCATCGGTCTTGAGGTTATCGCCAGGTCGGATCACCGACGGCGCGGTTGCAGCTTTACTGGTTCCGGCATTACTGGCCGACTGCGCGAACAGCGGTAAGCTGATGGTTGTGAGGGAGAATACAGATGCAAGAGAGAGGGTGGCAATCGAGTTTAGGGTATTCATAGGTGGTAGTACCAGGGATTCGAAAAAGTTCCTATTCGGATCAGATCAACGGGATACGATTCGAATCCATTCGAAGAAAAAACCGACTGAGAGAGCGAAAAATCGCTCGCTCAGTCGGTGTTAAATCATGTTCGCCGGAGGACTGTCCGGCATTGGACCACGTGGCTTCGGATGGTCATAGTTTACTACCACCGCGACTACCACCGCGCGCACTTACTACCACCGAGCGCACTTAGCGACGGTCACCGCGATCGCCGCCGCGTCCACCGCGAGAGCGTCCGCCACCGCCACCTCCACCGCCACCGCCTCCGCCTCCGCTACGGCCGCCGCGACGTCGGAAACCGCCGCCACCGCCACCACCGCTTCCGCCGCGATCATCGCCACCGCGAGGACGTCGTTCACCGCGATCACCACCACGGTCACCACCACGGTCCGAGCGTTCGCCACCTTCTTCATCACCAACGAACTCATCATCGAGTGGTGCTTCTTCGTCGGTCGCTAGATCATCTTCGATACCGAGTTCTTCGAGGGCTCGGCGTCGCGAGAGTTTGACGCGGTCATGATCGTCGATATCGATGACGAGAACCTTCATTGGATCCCCGACGCGGCAAACCGCATCGACGTTGGCCACGTACCCGTTGGACAGTTCGCTGATGTGGCAGAGGCCATCCTTTCCTGGGAGGATTTCGACGAACGCGCCGAAGTCACGAATGCTGGTAACGACACCGTCGTAGATCTTGCCGATCTGTACCGTTGCTGTGCATGCTTCCACGCGGCTGAGAGCTGCGCGGGCTGCATCGGCATCGGAGCTAGCTACGGTTACATTGCCTTCGTCATCCACATCGATCGTCGCACCGGTGTCCTCTTGGATCGAACGGATATTCTTTCCACCTGGGCCGATGAGCAACCCGATCTTGTCCGGATCGATTTTGGTACGGAGCAATCGCGGAGCGTAGCGGCTGATCTCGCTGCGAGGGCGAGGAATGCAGGTGAGCATCTTACGCAGGATCTCCATCCGTGCTTCGCGAGCTTGTTTAAGCGATGCGCGAATGATTTCTTCGCTGATCCCGTCGATCTTGAGATCGAGTTGGATCCCGGTGATTCCGTTTTGGGTACCGGCGATCTTGAAGTCCATATCGCCGTGATGGTCTTCGTCACCGAGGATGTCGGTGAGGAGAACAAAGCGATCTTCTTTATCGCGAACCAATCCGATGCTGATACCAGCAACAGGGTTGGTGATAGGAACGCCAGCAGCCATCAATCCCAGGCAGCCACCGCAAACGCTGGCCATCGAGGAGGAGCCATTGCTCTCGAGGATGTCGCTGATCAAGCGGATGGTGTACGGGAAATCATCTGGGTCTGGGAGAATGGGTTCGAGCGATCGCTCGGCGAGCATTCCGTGTCCGATTTCACGGCGTCCAGGCCCGCGGTTCGGTTTGCACTCACCGACGGAGAATGGAGGGAAGTTGTAGTCGAGCATGAACTTTTTGCTGTACTCATCCATCAGGCCATCGACCCGCTGCTCGTCTCGGTTGGTACCGAGTGTCACGGTGATGAAGGCTTGGGTCTCACCCCGTTGGAACAAGGCTGTTCCGTGGGTACGTGGGAGCAAGTCGGTTTCGCAGTGAATGTTTCGAAGGCTGGTTGCGTCTCGACCGTCGCTGCGCGTTCCCGCCATGATCAAGTCGCGAACAACCCGATTCTCAAGTGTGTGCCATGCGCGACCGAATACGTTCGGACAGAGAGCACCTTCAGCCGCTGAATCGGGAATCATTTCCGATTTCGCGAGATCTCGCAGGGCTGAACAGGTTTCGTTGCGAGCTTGTTTGCCCTCCGTTTGCTTGGCCGTGCGGAATCGATCGTAGTACTTGTCCTTAAGTTGCGCGATCAACGCGGAATCGTCTGGCGAGGCAAACTGGACCTTGACCGGCTTGATCTTCTCGAGCAGTTCCTTTTGCAGGTCGATCACTTCACGGCAAATTCCATGAGCGAACTTGATCGCTTCCACCATGTCCGATTCGGAAATCTCATGGCAGAAACCTTCGATCATGACCACTTCTCGCTCGTTGGCGGAGACGATCATGTCGAGATCGCTTTCATCCAACTGGGTAACCGTTGGGAACGCCAGCAGTTTTCCTTCGACACGTCCGATTCGCACCGAAGCGATCGGGCCTTGGAAGGGCAAGGTACTCACTAGCAGCGCGCACGCCGCACCGTTCATCGCGAGAACATCTGCGTCGTTTTGAGCGTCGCTGCTGAGCACGATCGACTGGATTTGGACTTCATCGATGAAGCCTTCTGGGAACAATGGGCGGATCGGACGGTCGACCAACCGGCTGGTGAGCGTCTCCTTGGTCGTCGGGCGACCTTCTCGTTTCAGGAACCCACCTGGGAATTTACCAGCCGCCGCAAATCGCTCGCGATAATCGCAGGTCAACGGGAAAAAATCGGTGCCAGGCCGAGATGGGCCTGACGTCGCAGCATTGAGGACCACCGTCTCCCCATACTGGCATAGCACGGCGCTCGTCGCCTGCTTGGCCAACTGGCCGGTTTCAAAAGACAATACAGAATCACCAATTTGTTTTTCAACTCGAATCTTCACGACAATTTCAATCCTTAATCACAACGACACAACAAAAAGAGAACCACTAGAAAGGATGGGCTATTCCCAAAAGCCAAAAAAAGAGAAAAGGAATGGCAACGACGGTCGAACGAGGGTCACTTGCCCGCAATTCCAAAAACCAAAAAACAACAACTCGATATCAATCCACCAACCACAAGATCAATCCAACAACCACAAGCTACAAAACAAGCTGCAGCGGCAATCTCGCCCCAATCTGGCGAGCTTCGGGCATCATGCCGACTTAAGAAATCCCAACTCTAGCGATCGAATAAACGATCGAACCACATTCAGCCACACTACCTACCAAAAATCTTGATGCGTTCTAGCTACCTGGAACGCTATAACTCAACTCGCCAACAAAAACTCAACTCGCCAACAAAAACTCAACTCGCCAACAAAAACTCAACTCGCCAACAAAAACTCAACTCGCCAACAAATCACGGGCTAGGCTCGTACCTGCTCACCGCGTGTAGGACGCCTCAACCCCAAAACGTTTGTGGTGAGCGAAGCTGATCCCAACGCCAAAACTGGATCATAACACCAAAACCGAAGGAAGCCATCGGGTCCCCCCAACGGCCAAGCTCGTTCAGGGCGCATGCCATTGCACGCTGCCGATTTCCGAGTCAACGTTCGCATCTGCCACCGAATCCAACAACTACCAAATATTCCAGGATCGGATTCAGTCAGCAACAAAACAGGGCTGGAACCTAAACACCAGCCCGTCGAAGCCAATTGAGCTACTTACGAATATTCAATTTCGTGATCAGCTCGAGATAACGCTGAGGCTCATGCTTTCGCACGTAGTCCAACAAACTTCGCCGCTTGCTGACCATCTTCAACAGACCTCGGCGGCTCGAATAATCTCGAACCGCAGACCGCATGTGCCCGGTCATGCTATTGATGCGTTCAGTGAGCATTGCGATTTGAACGTCAGCAGATCCGCTGTCATTCTCGTGCTTACTAAACTCTTTAACGATTTCTTGCTTACGCTCTTTCGTAACGGTCATGAAGAGAACAACTCACAAACAACAGACAACCAATGCTCAAGGCCGTTCACTACACGCTCGACTCGGCCAACTACAGTCTTCGAAGCACGGAATGGTAACGACTTTTCCCCACAACGCAACTCCAATCCTGCTGATCCTTGCAACTGGCCGATCCCACCTATTCGGACCGATTGTGTGCCTAACGGCGACTTATCTTCCTTTAGCTGCCGCATTCGCGGTTTTGGGGGCCGGAATTCGTTCGGCCTCATCGAGGAGGATCCTGCGGGCATGTGACTGCTTGGCGGTTCTCGCGATATATTGTGCAGCTCCCCGTTCTTTGCAAGGGGCATGTTCGAGCGAAGGCTCTTGGCGTTCTTACCTACACCGTTCTTCCCTACACCGTACTTCCCTAAACATTGGCTGATTGCCCACGCTCGCTTGGTAGCGGCAAGGGTTCCGTTGAAAGGTCATGACATGTTGCAAATCCCTGTTGAGTTGAGGTTTCGTAGCGAATGTTTTACCGAACCATTTGGGCCTACGGGGAGTCGCTTCCTCGCGCGTTTGGTTCGTGGTTGCCTATTGTCGATTGGGATTTTGGTGGTGGGTACGCCGATGATGGTCGCAGCTGAGGAGATTGAGAAATTGTCTGAGGGGGAAAAAATCCGGGTCGGATTGATTGGTTTGGACACATCGCACGCCGGCGCCTTTGCCAAGATTATTCGGGAGGCGGTAGCTGGTAGCCCGGTTTCCAGGTTGCAAGTTGTGGCGGCGTTTCCGGGAGGAAGCCCAGATATTCCATCGAGTGCTGACCGGGTCGAAGGGTACACCCAAGAGCTGAAGGCTTCCGGTGTTGAGATGGTAGGAAGTGTCGAAGCGTTGCTACCCAAGGTTGATGCGGTGATCTTGCATAGCCTCGATGGTCGGACGCACCTTCGTCAAGCTGCCCCCGTTTTGGCCTCGGGGAAGCGGCTTTTCATCGACAAACCGCTGGCAGCAGATCTGGCGGATGCCATTGCGATTGCAGAGTTGGGTGCAAAGACCAAAACACCGTGGTTCACCTCGTCGAGCTTGCGATTTACACCGACCATCTACCGCTACCGCGAGCGAGTGGACCGGAAGATCCTCGGTGCGCACGCATGGAGTCCGTGCGCTTTGGAGGCTCATCATGTCGATTTGTCATGGTATGGAATTCACGGCGTGGAGGCGCTTTACACGGCGATGGGGACGGGGTGCGAGCAGGTCACGCGAACCAAATCGGAAGGTACCGATGTGGTGGTTGGGAATTGGGAGGGGGGGCGCATCGGCGTTTTCCGGGGGATCCGGAACGGATCGGCTGGATACGGGCTGACCGTTTTCGGTGCCGATTTCATCGAGAACGACGCCAAGTACGAAGGTTACGAACCGTTAGTGCGGCGGGTTGCCGAGTTTTTTGCTGGCGGTGTGTCTCCGGTGTCGCCGGAAGAATCGGTCGAGATCATGGCTTTTATCCAAGCGGCACAAAAGTCGTCTGACGGAGGGGGCGTCCCTGTTCTCGTCAAAGACGTTATGGCCGAATCAAAAGCCATCGCTGCGGAGCGATTGAAGGGTATTGGCAACTAAGGCCGACACAGGATTCCAGCGGCACTGTTCCTCCTGCAAGTATGGCCTGCATGGGTGGCCTGCATGGGTGGATGGTGTCACGTTCGGTTGATGGCGTCTGCAGGAACGTATCGTCCGCCGCGATGGGGTGTTCCAGCAATGTGACGGTTCGGTAATGTGAGGCGTGGTTCAACGCGTGCCCGGTGGATTTTCCCGCTGGATTTAGTGGATGGGATTGTATGACTCGAAAAGCAGTTTCGGCCTCCGCAAAAGCTCCCCCTATCGTAAAAGCTTCCCCGAGCAAAAAAGCGCCCCCGAGCAACGTGTATCAACCGGGGCCATCGGAACGAACGGTGCGGGGGGCGTCGGGCAAGATTATCGACGTTCCGGCCGGTTGGGTGTTGTTGCCTCCGGGGGATCCCATGTGGACTCGCCGGGTGAAGGCTCGGGCGGAGCACTGGTTGGTGCAAGAGAAAGTTGGGCGCAAGCTTTTTTCCAAGGGTTTGTGGGCCCCATCGGAGGTGATTTCTGCCGTCAAGCGTGAGATTGACGAAGAGCGTTCCAAGGTTAGCTATGCGGTCAAACTCGAAAAGGCGGCCGAGCGTCGTGCGGAACAGCAGAGTGACTATGTGCTCGAGTTTGAGGCCGAAGTAGCGAGATTCCTGAAGTTCGCACCTTCCTATGCCGGGCTCGAAAAACGAATGGCGACGGCAATCGCCGCACATGCGACACCGGTCGGGAGCGGGACCGTGGCCCGAACGCAGCGGATACCGGTGGAGCAGCGAGCCGAGTCCGCGGTGATCGCTTGGATGCGGCATCAGACGACTGCTTACGATGGCATGAAAATCCCTCGCCAACGTGGTGCTCGTCGCGAGGTTCGTCGCGAATTGGCCGCAAAATCCCGCTTTTTGCTCGATCGCTATCGGGCTGGAAAACCGTTGATGGAGGATTGCCCACTTCGCAAGGCGTTGGAGAATCTCACCCGTGAAACGGTGCCCCCTCCTGGGCCTTCGGAACCGTTTGTAGAACCTTGACTTAAGAAATTTCGAATCGGCATGCCTTCTCTTCGAAAACTTGTCAGCGGCGTCTCAAGGAGTTGAGTACAATTATTGATTGGTGTCCTCTAAAGATGTGGACATCCGCCACCTCCTATCGGTCTTTCATGTTTTTTTCAGTCAGGGAAGCTTTTCATGCGATCGATTCAGCTCTTCATGCGATCGATTCATCGTATGCAACGAACCATGTTCGCCCGAACGATCCGAGTGGTTTTGGGTGCGGCAGTTTTGGGTTGGTTGGGGCTGGCGTCGGCCGTGTGCGCCTTCCAAGCGACGGAAGGGGCTTCGGCTCCCGCTGGTCGCGCGAGCAAGCGGGCGGTGCTTCCGCCACAGGTCGAGAAGATCGACAAGGCGATGGAGTCGGCTTGGGCGGATGCCAAGATCAAGCCATCGGCGGTGGAGGATGAGATCAAGTGGTGCCGCCGGGTCTATTTGGATTTGATCGGACGCATCCCTAGCTTTGAGGAGTTCTCCGAGTTCGCGAAGGACAAGTCGCCGGACAAACGGTACACGCTGGTGAACAAACTCCTCAACGACGACCAGTACACGGAGGAGTATGCAGCCCATTGGTCGACGATCTGGACCAATACCTTGATCGGTCGCAACGGTGGGATGGAAGAGCGGTCGTTGATAGATCGCCAAGGGATGAACAAGTATCTGCGAGATTCGTTCGCGAACAACAAGCCTTACAACACAATGGTGTACGAGTTGGTCACCGCCACAGGGACTACCAAACCCGGGACAGAAGGTTTCAACGGTGCGGCCAATTTCTTAGCGATGAAGGTGAACGAAGAGAATGGCGTTCAAGCGACGGCTGCGGTCTCAAAGATTTTCTTAGGCCTCCAGGTCCAATGCACTCAATGTCACAACCATCCATTCAATCAGTGGAAGCAACAGAAGTTCTGGGAGTTCAACGCGTTCTTCCGCCAATCGCGCGCACTGCGTCGGTACACCAAGGGGACCAACGATATCAACTTCGTGGAATTGGTAAACGAAGACTTTGCGGGTGAAGGGTCGCATCCTGATAAGGCGGAGATCTACTACCAGTTGCGAAATGGTGTGACCAAGGTTGCTTATCCTGTTTTTATCGATGGAACTGCGATCGGCAAGAGCGGGTACGTGAGCGAAGTAAACCGTCGGGAAGAGCTCGGAAAGATGATGATGGAGAGCGACTTCCTGGATAAGGCGATCGTGAACCGAGTTTGGTCCCACTTCTTGGGGTATGGCTTTACAAAGCCGATCGACGATTTAGGGCCGCACAGCCCAGTATCGCACATTGAGCTATTCGAGCAATTGGCAAAGGATTTTAGGAACTCGAGCTACGACTTGAAGCAGTTGATGGTATGGATTGCTATGTCCAAGCCGTATCAGTTGACATCGAAGATTGGCAAGGAGAACGAGAGCGACGATCCGAGTGTTGGGGAGTTGCCGAAGTTCTCTCATTTCTACACGCGACAAATGTCTGCGGAGCAGTTGTACACCTCGTTGGCCGTTGCGACACAAGCCAATCGAAAGGGAAATTTGGAGGAGCAACAACGTCGGCGCGAGGATTGGATGCGTCAGTTTATCGTCGCCTTCGGTACGGACGAGGGGGATGAAACGACGACGTTCAACGGCTCGATTCCGCAGAGCTTGATGATGTTCAATGGGGAGTTGATTCGAGAGGCGATATCGCTCGAACCAGGTACTTGGTTGCATCAACTGAGTCAGAATCGGGCCGCTCCGCAGGATAAGGTCCAGTATCTGTTCATCGCGGGGCTAGGGCGCAAGCCCAAGCCTGAGGAGTTGACGGTAGCAACTCAGATATTGGCAGCGAGGAAGGGTGAGGTCGGCGGCATGTTGCAAGACATGTGGTGGGCGATCTTGAACAGCAACGAGTTTATTTTCAATCACTAACAGTACTCGCCGTGACGTGTCCTGCGTGCACCTTGTAGGTGGACATCGGGTGTGCATTGGCGATCCTTTGATTCAAGGTTTTTTTAGGCGGCCGTTTTTGGCAGATCAAGCGAGATTGAACTATGTGGAATCGATATGTAACACCCAGTGGAATGACACGACGGCACTTCATGTCTCACGCGGCAGGGGCTGGGGCGATGATGGGAGCTTCCTTGTCGTTCGGTCACTCGCTCCGCGTGCATGCCGACGAGTTGAAGAAGAGCCGCAAGTCCTGCATTCTGTTGTGGATGGGTGGCGGCCCTTCGAGCATGGATATCTGGGATTTGAAGCCGGGAACCGATAACGGTGGCGAGTTCAAGCAGATCAGTACGTCTGGAGATGTTCTCATCAGTGAGCATATGCCGATGATGGCGCAGCAAATGCACCATATGGCGATCGTTCGATCGATGAGCACTCGCGAAGCCGATCACAATCGCGGTCGCTACTACATGCACACGGGCTATGTTCCCGATGCGAACGTCGATTATCCGAGCTATGGCTCAGTGATTTCACACGAAGTGATTTCGCAACGACCCGAATTGGAAATCCCTCCCTTCGTTTCGGTCGGGGGAGCCAGCGAAGGTCCAGGGTTCTTGGGGATGGCATGGGCGCCGTTCAACGTCACCAGCAATGGACGTGTTCGCAATTTGGAAATGAGCGTCGACAACGATCGATTGATGCAACGCCGGGTTGCTCTCGAAACGATCGAGAACTCGTTCATCGCTCAGAAGCGAGGAAGCGTGCTCGAAGATCACCGAAAGGTTCTCGGCAAGACGTTTGATTTGCTCACGAGCAAGCAAATGGAAGCGTTCCAAGTCGATAAAGAGACAGAGGCGATGAAAGAGATGTATGGCAAGAATGGCTTCGGCCAAGGTTGCTTGTTGGCTCGCCGCTTGGTGGAAGCTGGCGTGCCGTTCGTCGAGGTTGATCTAGGTGGTTGGGACAATCACCAAAACATCTTCCGTACGCTTCAGAACGATCGATTGCCTGTATTGGACAAGGCCATGGCTGCGCTGACATCCGACCTTTCCGACAGGGGCTTGCTCGAAGATACCTGCATCATTTGGATGGGTGAGTTCAGCCGCACGCCTCGAATCAATGCAGATGCAGGCCGTGATCACTGGGCACGAGCTTGGAGCGTCGTGGTCGGTGGGGCCGGAATCAAGGGTGGCCAAGCGGTTGGTGCGACCAATGAAGATGGTACCGAAGTTGTCGGCGAGCCATACTCGTCGGAAGATTTGATGGCTTCGGTATGTCACGCTCTCGGGATTTCCCTCGAAACAACCTTCACGAGCAAGAATGGTCGCCCGATGAAGATTGCTAACAGCGGTAAATTGATCAAGGATCTGTTCGCGTAGCGTGCTTGATGAATTGACCAACACTCCAGAGGCTGACGGAAATAGGTTCGATGCAACGGTGCTAGTCGCCGAGCATCAAGCCGGGGTGTGGAGGTACCTCCGCGCGATCGGTTGCGATCCCAGTTTGGCAGATGATCTGACTCAAGAAACGTTCGTCGCAGTGTTGCGGCGTCCTTTCCAGGATTTCAGCCACGCTTCGACCGCATCCTACCTCCGCCGCGTTGCGTTCCATTTGCTCGTCACGCTGCGGCGTCGAGAGGATCGCATTGCAGTGACCGACGACATGGAGGTTCTCGACAGCCATTGGGTCCGGTGGGCTGGAGCGGATTCGTCAGGGAATGAGGTTGCCGATGCGCTCACGGATTGTTTCTCCCGATTATCCCCAAGAGCGCAGCAGTCGCTACGCTTGAGGTTCTCCGAGAATGCATCGCGAGAAAAAATCGCCGAGGAACTGGGTATCTCCGAGCATGGTGCGAAAAACTTAATGCAACGCGCGAAAACCCAATTGAAGTTATGTCTTGATGAAAAACGGATCGTCAAAATACGAGACGAAGATACGCCCGAATCGAAATGAGTTCCATGAAATCCTCAACACCCGACGAAAACGAGAACGAGTTGTCATTGCAACCTATTGACCCGGCTGCGGAACAGTCGCTCGATGCGTTGCTGTTCGAAATGCTTCGTGGGGATCGACCTGAGGATTCCCGCTTGCAAGCCAAAAAGATCGCGGATCGAGTTGAGTTCGATAACGTTGATTCCAATACCGACCACGGTTTCTTTACCGTGGAAGAATTGGAAATGGCTGCACAAGCCGCCCAACGTGATCTGAAACAGTTTGAGCGAGTTCCAAGCTTTGTAGTTGCACCTCCGATCCAAGTTACCGCCGGCTCGCCGTTGACCCATGTTCGTAGTGCGGCGGTTTCGAGTGGCCCGAGGAACTCAACCTCGGCGGTAACCCCCTCGGCAGTAGCGAGCGAGGAACGCGGTGATTTAGGACGATGGGTGTTTCTCGCTGTGGCGGCATCATTAGTTGGCACCCTGCTAGGGATTTCTTGGTGGCAGCGTTCTGAGGAGCGTAAGGTCGCCAACGAATCTGTCAACGAATCTGTGTCGGGGCAACCGACGGCGAACCCAGAACCGATCCCTACGGAAGCGATCGTCGCGAACGGGCCAGTCCTCGATGGTGGATCCGTTGCCGCGATCCCAGGAAATGATCGAGGGGTAGCCGGGAAGAGCGTGGATCCAAGCAATGTTGCTGGCGGGGCCAGCAATCGCCCACTCGGCCAAAAAGATGCTCGCGATCGTGTGCAAATTCCAGATGCCAAATTGGACAGCGATGGGTCTGAAGGGGTTGTTGTCGCAAGGGATCTTAACAGAGAACCCAAGACAGAGGTTGAATCAAAGGAGGGAGCCTCGAGCACCGAGATTGCATCGAAGGCGGCTGGGGCAAAGCCGTTCACGCTAGGGGCGACTGAAGATACGGAGACGATCGGCGTTATTGACGATCAGTTCCAGCATTTATGGAAACGATTGGATATTGAGACGAAAGTCCTCACCGAACGAGAACAGCTTGAAGATCGAATAGGGAGAATTGTGATCGGACGAACTCCGACCTCAGCAGAGAGAGAGTCCGTTCGCAAAAGTGCGAAGAGCACGCGAGACGCAATTGAACAACTCGCCAACAAGTGGATAGCCAGCGAAGAATTTGATCAGCACTGGGCTGATGTTCTCGCGGGTTATTACGTTGGAGTGAGCGGCAAGTCGACCGCGGATTCAGGCCGTCAAGCGTTCGTTTCTTGGTTGCGACAATCGATCCATCGCAATGAGCCTATCGGTGGTATCGAACGCTCGATGGTAACGGCGGATCCCGAAGAGATTTCTACACACCCAGAGGCATATTGGGTCAAGCATTGGCTGGAGTCATGGAAAGTTAGTGAGCAGCTAATTCTGGATTCTGGTTCCCACAAGGCGGTTGGACTGAACCGGAATCAGCTGGGGTCCCTTGAGACTCTCGCTATGCAAAGTTTCAAGATGGCGGGCAAGTCTACTGCTGCGTGCAGTCATTGTCATACCGAGGACTCAAAAAGTCTCAGCGATCGCGCCGAGTGGTCGAAGAACCTCTCTCGATTTGACGGGGGCCGTGAATCTGGTCTCTTCGCGGGGTTGGCTGCGGTTTGGTCGACCGTCGCTGGCGCTGCCAAACCCGATTTTTTCTTGGCCGATGCAGAAGATCGGTTGGCGATTGTCGCGCCTTTATTTCCGGATGGCAAGCGAGTGATCAGCAAGCAAGATCGTCGAGTGGCGTTGGGCGAGTGGTTTGAAGGGGCTGTTAGCGCTAGGCAATCTCTAGTCGATTTGGTTTGGACTCAGTCGTTCGGCCAACCCTTAGTCCCTCCCCTCGGTTTGACGGATGAAGAAGGAGCCGATGAACGCCGGGATCTGTTGCAATTCTTAGGTTCCAAGCTCCAACGGGATTCGGTTGGTTTGAGGCGTTTAGTCTATTGGATGGCCATGTCGGCTCCGGCATCCGTAACGGAAGCGTCGTTCGGTGGCGCGGATTATCTTATGCTGGACGCGGCAACGCTCGTCAAGCAACGACGCAACAGTCAGTTGTTCGCGACCTATTCAGGAGACCTGAAGCGAGCGGCAGCAACCAACGAATTGGCGACCTTGGTCAAGTACTATGGACCGAATTATGCCACGGCGATCGACAGGACTGCGTTGGCACAGCCATCGGTAGTTTATCAGCCATCTGCGACGGGCAAGCAATCACCCACGACGGACGAGTTGGATCGCTGGCCGGCACAGCGTGTGGCCTATGAATTAGGAAATGAAATCCCTTACGCGAAGGCGGACGCCTTGGCAAAGCAGTTGGCGGAAAGCGGATTGCCTTGGGAGCAAATTGTCGAACACGCATTCATGATCGTTCAATCCCGATGGCCACGAGCCGATGAACGCAAGCAGTCGCAGGATCTGTTGGAGTGGTCGGACGGCGACCGATCCAAAGCCACGCTGCGTCTGGTGAATGCGATCAATCCGTACTAATCAATCCGTACTAACAGAGCTTTGCGAAGTGAGCCGGGCAACACGTGCTGTGCGGAAGAACCCCTAGTCTGTAGGGGATTATCTACGGTCCGAACGAACGGTGGCTGCTGCCGTGTAGCGTGTGGATTCCTCTTCGAGAAGATCGTCTTCGCTGCCTTGGCATTTAACGCTCGCGCGGAATCGGTGGGTACCAGGCTTGGCCGCTTCGGCAAATACCTTCAGGACGATGGTCTCGTTCGGTTGGATCTTAGGGATCGCATCGAAGAGCACTTGTCCCGGGATCAGTTTGCCCGTGTGTCCGTCGACTCGAGTAGGTTCAATTCCTTCGGAGAATTGGGCTACGACAAAGACATCTTCGGCTGTCTTGCGACCTCGGTTAGTGATGGTGATTTCATAAGTTACCGGTTGGCCGACAGGTGCCGGAGCAATTGGATCGGTAACCGAAAGATGTAGATCCGCGACGGCATCGACGGCCGTCTTGATGGTTGCTTGGATCGGCTCACCGGTAATCGATTCGCACGAGAAACCGATCTCATTCTGCCCGAGTTGGTTCATCAGCAATCGGAGGGGATACGCAAGCCGTTCTTGTGCACCCAGGGACTGGATCTCCCAGCGGAGCCGATCGCCGGATCGAGTGATCCCAGGGGGTAGTCCGATGACATCGACGCCCGCGGGTAGTTTGATGTTGCACGTGATGTCTCGTGCAACGATACCGCTTTGGTTCTCGATGGTCAGGTCATACTCTGCGGTGCTGCCTTGGTAAAACTCCGTAGGGCCATTCCAGGTCGCAAGCAGGGTCGACTGTTGCACATTGACTTCGATGTTGCTGGATGCGTCGAGATTCGAGATCGTGCTGAAGGCTTTTGCCTTGATGGGCAACCGGCCGGCTTGTTGGAATGTCAATTCGACTTCGACAACACGTTCGCTACCGGCGGGTACATCGCCGATTTCCGACTGATTGCTGCCATAGGGTTCGGCCGTCAATTCCACGGAAACCTTTTGGACATCTGCGTTCCCTGGATTACGGATACGCATGCGATAAATCTGTGGTCGGCCATAGTCCACTTCGGCAGGCCCCTCGAGTGCCAACTGCAATTGCGGTTGTTGAACGTGGACTTGCATCTGGCTAGAAGGAGGAGTGACTGTCCATTCAAGTCCCAAAGCGAAGTGTTCCGCTTGGACAGCGTTGATCATCAGGCGAAGTGTTTTCGAGGTCCCTGCGGGGAGTTGCTCGAGTTCCCAAACGACACCATTATCGGATTCGTCGCTATCGATTTCAAAATTTCCATCGGTAACGGCGACGTCACCGATTTGCACTCCCTTGGGTACCGATGCCCGAACGAGCAGGCCTTGAAGTACCTCTTTGCCTTCATTGGTTGCGACGATCTCATACGGCGAGCCTTGGCCCACCAGGATCGAATTCGCTCCTTGGACTTGCAATCGCACTTGAGGGATCGTTTGCTGCAAACCAGAAGTAGGTTTGGATACGTTGGAAGTTTTACTTTGGGGAGCGTTGGTCGGATTGGTTATCGTCGTTGGCATAGAGATCTTGGGGGACGCGGTCGCAGGGGACCGCGTATCGGTATTTGCAGCAACGGTATTAGCAGCAAGGGTGCTGTCAGTAGCATTGTCTGAGCTGTCGGCGAGCACAGAAGAGTTCCCTAGTTTCGAGGTGTTACCACCAGTGCTTGGAGCGAGATTGGCGGTTGCGCCGGAAGCAGCACCGTTTTTTGAAACAACAGGTGTGTCGCTGTTGCTGCGTCCTATGACCTGTGTTCTGCCTGACGCGGTCGTCATATTGCTGCGAGGTTGTACGGACTGTGGTGCGGAGTTCCGATTGGTTGCAGTAGGTTGTGCAGTGATGGGAGGCAAACCTCCATCCTTACTCTTTGGTGGGTTGCCAGCAATCCCGCGAGGGGCGGGATTGTCTTGAGACTTTGCGTTAGCGGGTGTTGCTGCTGAGTTGGCATTCGCTGAGTTGACATTTTCGGAGTCGACCAAGGGAAGAGGATTTCGAACGGGTGCTGATGAACCCGCCATCTCAGGCGGAGATGTCTTCGACAACGAGGGAAGTCTGGCATTGTCAGTACTTCCAGCAGCGCGACGGCTGGTCCCTTTCGAATCGATGGATCTACTCGGGGGTGATGCTTCAAAGCTCCTCGCGGAGTTCAAGCTTTCGGTCTCACGATCTTGAGAGGCCGCTCCTGGAGTGTCTGGTTCCTGGGATGGTGCTTTGGATTGGTCTGCGGTGTACGCAGAACCGGAAAATGATTTCGAAACAGGCTGCGATGTTGGCGGTGCAGTGACGCTAGCCGTGGCGGTGTTGGCTGGCTCTGTACTATCGTCGCGATTGTCTTCGCGGACCTCGACATCGACATCACTTTTTTCACGCCGGTCGCGGCGTGTAAGATTCTGGAACGGTTCCTTGGGAACGCGTGGGAGCAGCGGTCTGCTTTCCGAAGGGATTACCGGTGTTTCGACCGACTCTGACCGACTCTTAAAAACGTTCGAAAATGACTTTAAGGGAACGAACAGCCCGCCATTGGATGGCGATTCCCGAACGGTCTTAGTGGGTTTCGGCCGAGATGCGGAGGGCGCAAAGACCCGGCTAAACAGCCCGGAGACCGCGCCTGAGGGTGGGGGTGCCGCCTCGAACGTATCTTCCTGGCAAAAGCCCGTGTTACTGGAGACTGCAATCGCGAGAGCGGAGGTCGCCACGAACCAGGTCAAAAGGTGCAGTCGACCTCTCCTCTCGATGCCTCGAATTGGGGTTCCGTGAAGGCTGTGTAGGAGGAGGCTTATTCGTAGCATTCTTTGCAAATCCTTGTGCTCAGCACTTGAAGCAAGTTCCCGGAGCGCCTTCGGTTTTTGGCGTGGTGGGGAGGATGCGTCACGGGTTTCTTCAGAACGCACGCGGAGCGGTCGAATTGCCGATCCGTGGGCGTCTCTTGGAATGATCGGACTGCAAAGGCTGGGGGGTTAAGTAGAATTTGACGGTTTTTCGGTTTTTGACGCTGTTGAACGCCTTCTGACACGCGTCACGGGTATGCCCCGTTCTTTATTAGGTCCCGAATGAGGGAGCGACCAATGTGTTAAATTGCAACGTTTCGGCCGCTCGCGGTGTGCGAATTAGCCCATGCTGAGGCGATTTGGCAGCGGTTCTGTCCAGAAACGACAGGTTTTCTCCCGATGCTTCGTAGGCTCCACTGCGATCCTCGAAAAGGTCGATGTCGCTTTGGCTACGTTTCTGATGGAAATCTGACGGGGCTTCATTTTGAAATAGACGGCCATCTCGATTTTTGCATTCCTACCCCCGACTTTGGCAACAAATTTGTTTTTTGGCCCGTGCTTTGCTGTTGGTCGGTTATATCGGTCGCGGAACCCTGAGGTGAGTTGGATCCAACAACTTGCGTCGGGTGGTGGGTACGGTCCATGTTTCTTGATCATTTGTTCCTTTTTTGATGGCATCGAAAAGGGATCAGAAATAGATTAGGAGTGGATGGACGGGTCTAACTTTCCGTTTCCTCGGTTGAATTTTGATCAATTTAGACTCTTCGAGAACTTTCGGAGCGAATCGCTATGCTGATTCATCGCGCGTTACGAGCTACACGAGCAACCCTCCCACGCTTAGCGGTTGGGGCGGCGGTTGCGATCGGCTCGGTTTCTTGTTTTGTGCCAGCAACTTCCGTGGTTGCGGTGGCTAGCAGCTCTGCCGACCAAGTCGCAAAGGCAAGTCGGCTGGTGACTTACGACGATTCAGGACGAACCCTGTTCGCCTTGAGTCTTCTTCCTGGTGAGTTGGGTCAGGAAGACCGCGACGCACGGGTGGCGGTGGTGGTGGACACTTCTGCTTCGCAAAACGGCGAGTACCGAAGCGAATCGATCGAGATTGCTCGTTCGGTCATTGAATCGCTTTCGGACGGTTCCAACGTGTCTCTTTTTGCGTGCGACGTTGAGCCGGTGCAGTTGATGGCTGCGGGGGCTCCGAGCGGCGAGAAGATTGCAGATGGGTTTGCAAAACTGGAGCGTCGGCTCCCGCTGGGGACGACCGATATTGCGAGTGCACTGCGGGCCGCTGCCAAGGCGATGCCTGAGGGTGGCGACCGCAACATTATTTACATCGGCGATGGTGTTCACCTGTCGAACCTGATGAACACGAAAGAGTTCGACAGCTTGATTGAAGAATTGGTGTCAGGCCACTGCGTGGTGCATTCGTTGGCGATTGGTCCACGAACCGATTGCGAGTTTCTTGCGACACTTGCCAATCATACCGGCGGCCGAGTATTTGTCCGTCAAAACATCAGTGGCATTACCTTGCAACAGATGGGAAGCGAATTGGCGAAGGTCATATCGCGTCCTGTTTTCTGGCCTTCGGAGACGAGCTGGCCGGTTGGTATTACTGCTCATTATCCGACCCGTGTTCCTCCGATGCGACTCGATCGCGATTCGATTTTGATCGGAACACTCCAGGGAGAGTCGGTTCAAGGATCGTTGAAGATCGATGGTGAGGTTCAAGGCCGTTCTGCTTCGATTTCTTGGAATCTCAAGAGCGAATCGAGCAATCCCGATCTCGCGTTTGTGGGGGCGATGGTTTCCAAAGCTGCGAAGGATGGTGGACTCTTGATGCCGACGCCGGGCTCTGACGCGTTGCGGGAACTGGGCGATACGCTCATGAGCAATGCGGATCAGTTGGTGAAAGAGGCCAAATTCGCTCTGCACATGGGTGATAATCTGGCAGCGTCTGCGATTGCCAAAGAAGCATTGCAACGTTCGCCCAACAACTTGGAAGCACGATCGGTTTTGGATGCCGCGCTGTCGGTCAACCGAGATGAATCGTCCGCTTCGGAAAAGCAACCTTCGAAGCTTCAGCCGGCAAAGAATAATGGCGCAGCGCCAAAGATTGCGAAGTTCATTTCGGCACGGTTCCAAGACGATCCGTTTGGACAGCCGCCGACCGAACCGAATCCTCCAGCATCGGACGATCCATTCGGAGAACCCGCAGGCAATGAGCCAGTTCCTGAAGTGGATGGCGGAAATGCGTTCGGAGGTAACGACGCAGTTCCTGAGCCTGAGATGGAATCGCAGCCAACCGCACCTGCGGCTGGGGTTGAGAGCGTACCTGCCAATCCGTTCCCAGCAGCATCAGCACCTGTTCCGCAGAACAGCTTTGCTCCGGCACCTGCGTCGAATGACCCGTTCGGTGAGTTGGCGACCGCTGGAGATCTCCTTTCGAAAGACGCAGAAATGCGGCGTGTTTCTGCTCAGGCCCTTGAGCGACAAGTGATCGCCGAGTTGAGCCGTGCTAGAACCTCGGGTGATCCGACCGGATCCAAGATCGCTCTGAAGTCGCTTCTCGATCAAGTTCGACGGACGCCGGAGCTTGACCCAGCAGGTCGAGTTCAATTGGAGTCCCGATTGACCGCAGGGATCCAAGCGGTCGCTCGTTCCGAAGCGGACATGCGCGAGCGGATCGCTCGTTCCGAAGCAGTTCAGTCGACTGCCTCGGCATCGCGACGATTGCTCGCAGAACGCGAGCGCCGAGGTGCGACGATCCAGCAGTTGGTCGAGCGATTCAGCGCTCTTCTCGAGCAACAACTCTACGCAGCAGCGAACAATGAGATTGCTCCTCAAGTTCACGAAATGGATCCTGATAGTGTCATCGATCGCGTTGTTGAAACCGAGTCGAACTCGTTAGCAAATTATCGCTTGATCATGGATGTGATCAAGCAACGTAATCGCGGATTCGTCGATACTCTGTACTTGTGCGAAATCGGATTGATCCCGTTCGTGGACGAACCGCCGATCCGTTACCCACCAGCAGAAGTATGGCAGGCTTTAAGTGCTCGCCGACTGGAACGTTACGGCACCATCGATTTGTCCGGTGGTAATGAGACTGAACGAAGGATCTTCCGGGCGCTTCGAGAGCGTGGAGAAGTCAGCTTCAACAACTCTCCACTGAGCACGGTGATGTCGGAGTTCGCGAATCAGTACAACATCCCAATCGTGATCGATACGAAGGCATTGGAGGAAGAAAGCGTTACGCCGGAAGAGCCCATCTCGTTGCAAGTCCCTGAGATCTCGCTTCGCTCGGCACTCAAGCTGATCCTTGAGCCACTGAACTTGACCTACGTCATCCAAGACGAAGTCATGAAGATCACCAATAAAAAGAACTCCGCAAACGTTGTTCGTGTTTACCCCGTCGGAGACTTGGTCGTTCCCGTGATGAGCATGGGTGGCGGCATGGGCGGCGGCATGGGCGGTGGCATGGGAGGTATGGGCGGCGGCGGCATGGGTGGCGGCATGGGAGGCATGGGCGGCGGCGGCATGGGCGGCGGCATGGGTGGCATGGGCGGCGGCGGCATGGGTGGTATGGGTGGCGGAGGCATGGGTGGCATGATGGATGTCAACGACACCCCTGCCAAGTCGACCAAGGCTCAAGCACCTGCAGATGCCGTGGACGCTACCGAGTTGGTGAAAAACATCCTGAGTTCCGAAGGTGACGCTCGAGCCGAGGCGGAAGCTGCTTTCGCTCGCTGGGTTGGAACCACGATGGACGAAGCCAAGAAGGCTGCTGATGCTAAGAACGATGCCGTTACCAAGGATAAGTTCCAACAGATTGTCGACCGATTGAGCGATGTGATGCGAGATTCACTCCCTGCACCGTGGATGTACGAAGCTCTCAGCATTGCAATGCAAGGCTGTGATTATCCCGGATCGGAAATTCGTCGCGTCATGTTGTCGAGCATCGACTTCGGAGGCGATGTAACGGTGGCGATGAAGATCGCTCGATACTTAGAATCCCAAGGCATGAAGAAGGAAGCTCTCGCGATTTATCGCGATGCACACCGCGCGAATCCTTCGGAACGGTTTCCTCTCGATGCCGGTTTGAAGTTGAGCCTAGAACTCGATGACAAAGACGGTGTTGTGTGGGCTTCGACGGGGATTTTGAGCCAGTCGTGGACCGATGAGCATCTGCCTTTGATCGAGAAAGCGATCCTCGCGGCCAAGGCTTCCTATGTGCGATTGACCAACGAAGGTCGCAAGATGGAGGCTTATGCCCTCGAACAAGCCATGAAAAAGGCACAAGTTCGAGACTTGGTAGTTCGTGTTGCTTGGACCGGGAACGCCGATATCGATTTGGTGGTTGAAGAGCCGACTGGCACGGTTTGCAACTCGGCAAACCCAAGAACTATTGCGGGTGGGTTGCTCCTCGGGGATGGTTCCTCGCTCGACAAGCCGAGCAAAGACGGTTTTTCAGAGACCTACGCTTGTGCTCAAGGCTACGCAGGTCAATATCGAATCGTCATCCGGAAAGTTTGGGGCGATGTTGCTGGCGGCAAGGTAACGGTTCACTTGGTTACCGATTACGGTACCCCTGAGCAAAAGATCGTCGAGCAACAGATCGCTATCGAACGGGATGCGATGCTCGTCACTGAGGTCAAGAACGGTCATCGAAACGAACCGATCGCCGAAGCTCATTTGGCCAAGGTTCAAGCGGAGAAATCGTTTGCGAGCAACGCGGTTCTCGCTCAAGTCGGACCTGGACAAGACAATGCGGGGCTCGGAGCAGGTATGGGTGATGAGTACAACCCGAATCTGGCGTACCAAGCGATGCTGTCCCGATTCGCGAATGGAAATCGGAATGGATCAGGTTTCCCAGGTGGTCAGTTCCGTCCCCCGTTTTTCCGAGGTGGTATGGTTGGTTACCAGCCAATCATCACGGTTATCCCGCAAGGAACCATGATGATGGGCACCGCGGTGATTTCGGGTGATCGCCGCTATGTTCGCATCACTTCGTTCCCATTCTTCAGCGATATTCTCGCCGTGGATACCTTCAACTTCGTCAGTGGTCAAACCAACGGCGGTGCCGGCGGTGGTGGTGCCGGCGGTGGTGGTGCCGGTGGCGGTGGGTTCGGCGGTGGCGGTGGCGGTGGCGGCGGCGCTGGCGGGTTCCGCGGTGATGGTGGCTTCGGCGGTGGTGGAGCGTTCTAGTATCGCTTGATTGCGACCGGTTCTGCCAAGACTTGACTGCGGACGCATCGATTCAAACCATAAAACGCTGGGTGGATTGTCCTCCCAGCGTTTTTTCGTTTTTGAAGTGGTTAGATTCCACGTTGATCCCAGCCCCATGAATCTTCCGCCGAATTGAGCAAATTCATGGATGAGGTACCAAGTCTGCTCTAGAATAGCGAAGGTGTTTTATCCTGACACCGGCTGAATGAGTACGGTTACAAGTACTGGGTTGCAATCCACGGGAGCGGATCGATGTCGATGCGATTGAATTCGAAGCTGATGATTGGCATGGCATTGCTGTGTCTCGTTTGGGGCCAATCGGCAGAGGCGTGGCATCGGTGCTACTTCGGTTATGGGTATGGTTGTTTTTCGCGCCCGTGGTGTCGATCTCCTATCGTTTACTCGAGTCCTTCGATTTACTATGCGCCTGCGATGGTTTCGGGACCGATCTATGCGGCTCCGGTTTATGCAGTCCCCTACTATGCAACGCCCAGTTGCTATGGCGGTTATCTGTCATGCCGTGCATTCGGGTTAGCGCGATGCTGTCCGAGTCGGGCGTGCTACTACGGAACGCGAGCCTACGTTCCCCCCGTCACTTGTGAGCCGGTATACTCAACCCCGATTTATTCCGACTATCTCGATCCGTATGATTGGCCGGCGACCCCAAGTTTCTACGGAGCCTCGACCATTCAGCCATCGAGTAGGGGCCAATCATGGACTAGGGTGACCACGGTTGGCTTCGAAAGCAACGGAACTAACGGAGCCAACGGAGCGAACCGTTGGCCCAGTCGCACACAGGAGTCTATGGTACGACGGGTGGCTTCCGCCCCGATCAGTGCCCCTATCAGTACACCTTCGGCACGGGCGAAAGCGTTGGTGGTCACGTCGGATAATCCCAGGCCTTTGCAGGCCTACTCTCCTGTGTGGACGGAATCCGCAGTTGGCTTGATCGATGATATGGTAGCACGCGGAGATTGGGAGTCGGCCTATCAAGGATGCCGGCGCATGGACAAGATCAACTCGCCCAAACACCATTCCGTCCTTATTCGACACGCGGTGCTTGAACTCGTCGCGATCCGGCAGGTTGTTTTAGACACTGAGTCTGGGGCCGGATTGAGGGACATGGATCGTGCGCTCGACCTGTTTGAACTCGCGTGCGCGCGAGGCGGAACGATCGAATCGGATAGTCTGGGAGAGAAAACGATGGGAGCATACTTAGAAGCTTCCAATATTGATGTCGGTAGCTTGATGGAATCATTGTCTCGCAGGGTGCTCGCCCAGCCGACGACGAGCGGTCGTGAAATTCTTTTGCTCGCAACGCTGTTGCGTTTGGACGGACAAAGTGAGCGGGCCGAGCTATTTGCTCGAGAAGCCGTTTCTCAATCTGCAATGTCGGAGACATTCCGATGGAACCATTTACTGCGCGAACTGACCGGGTCAGGCCAAATAGCAGTTGCGCGTTGATGGCGATGAAGTCTCGCGGACTTGAATGGGAAGAATTGAACGATTAGTCGCTGGCGAGAAGTTTTTTTAGGTGCCGATGGAGCGATTGAAACCGGGCGTCGGAGAGTTGATTGGGTAGTTGCTTTTGCATCCTGCTGAGCTTTCGACGCTCGCGGTCAAAAATGGTCTGCCATGCCGCTGCAAGTGTCAGACTGCCTGCCGATTCGAGTTGGGCTTGAACCATCGATACGCCTTGAGCCAGGTCATGCAGGTCTCCCAATTCGGTCTGGATCTCAACGAATGCCTTTAGCGCTTTGATCGCAGTCTTTTTTGGAATGACAACAGAAACCAATTCCAGGTTGTAGCGAGCATGTTTGCCTTGAATGCGAAACCGATGGATCGCATCAAGATCGTTCCAGGCTGATGGACGACGGGAGAGATAGTCCTCAAGTTGGCAGCGCAAGGAAGAGATTGCAAAATCACGGAACGGAGTCTCAAGTAATGGAGATGGCTCATCCGTGGAGGTACTGTTCGTCCTCAGGGAAAGAGAAAGTTGTTTCGAAAGCTTGCGAAGAGTCTTCGAATGGAAGTCTGGTTTTAGCGCATCGTACATTCTCTTTGCTGCATCTTCGCGTTGCTTCCGTAGGATTCGTAGAAGCCGTTCTCGGTTCGGAACAACCCGCCAGTCACGGATGTTCTCGATCAAGACGTCCAGTTCGCGAACTTCATTGGTTGCCCGACGTATTTTCCGAAGGCGTTTTGAAATCGGATCCAGGAGAGAAACAGGAGCTGCTGCTTCAAAGAAAAGCACCAGTGATTGAGCGCGCCGGCAAGCGACGCGAAGTTCATGAACATGCGTCGCGTCGTCATAGCCCTTGCTTTGAATCGCTTTGAGCAGTTGCCTAACGGATGCGATTTGATCGCGGACGACTAACGCACAAGCGCGAAAGGTCGCGAGGGATTTGCCTCGGCGTTTGAGAACCTTTTCGGTTTTAGGGCTCAAGCAATCGCTCATGACCCGGGAGCCCCAACGACTCTAGAGAAACCAAGTAAACGGCCCCCTGACCGCTAAACAACGTCTGAATCTAGGATACTGTGGTCGAGCTTTGAGCGAGTATGAAAAAAGAGGGGAAAACCAAAAAGCGGGACCTCCGATTCAACGGCGAGGGCAGCTAGGTATTGCTCGCTCGCGATTGGTTCACTTGGTCAGGATCAGTTTTCCTTGCCGCGTTCGGCGGAGTCGATAAATTGCACCTTCGTTTTCGATCCAGATCTCATCTCCACATCGGCACAACTCTGCAAAGGAGATGATCTTTGGAATGGAACCTACGTTCTGCAGGCGTCGCAGGGGGGCATTCGGGAGCGAGGTATCCTCGGCGGGGTTCGGTTCAGGCTCTTTGCTCATGGCAATTTGGGTGCTTGCGGTCAGGCTGGCCAGCGTCTTGAATGCGACATTTTCGCATGTTTTGTTGCGAAAAAAACGCCTGAAGGGATTGTAGTGAGATTGAGTCTCAATAACAATGGTGCCCGTGTTAGGAAATGAGCAAGCGACTGGAGCGTTTCGAAGTGGAGCGTTCCTCAGCCAGCCAATAATTTGCTGGGTTTTTGATCGAGGAGTCGATTGGAATGCGCAGGCTGAAAAAACTGTCAGGGAACCAAGTTCTAGCGGGACGGTTCCGTCTGGAATTTCATTTTCTAAAGATCCCGATGCGGCAACAACGAAGGTTGCGAGGGGCGCGACCCTCGGACCGCCCCGGATTTACCTTGGTCGAGTTGCTGGTCGTTATCGCCATCGTGGGGGTCTTGGTCGCGTTGCTTTTGCCTGCCGTCCAAGCGGCCCGAGAAGCGGCTCGCCGGATGAGTTGTGGCAACAATTTGAAGCAGCTAGGTCTGGCGTTGCACAACTATGAGAGTGCCTTCAAACGGTTTCCTTCTTCGGCGATCACCCGTGGAGGAAGTTCCACCCAGCCGTGGTCGGGCCAGAGTTTTTTACTCCCCTACGTCGAAGGGGATACGATTTTTCGAAAGATCGATTTTTCGGTCGGCTACCATCATCCCGACAACCGATCGCAGTTTCCTCCCTATGGAGTTGCTGCGACGAGAGTTCCGGTCTTGCTTTGTCCAAGCGAAGTAAACGATCGACCGCGGTTGAATGCATCGACCAACATTCCCGAGCACTATCCATTGAACTACGCGATGTCCGTCGGAGAGTACATGGTCTGGAATCCGATGACGAGGCAAGATGGTGGAGGTGCTTTTGCTCCGAACAGTCGGTTTGCAACGGCACATTTTGTCGACGGTCTCAGCAACACGGTTGGATTCGCTGAGGTGAAGGCATTCACCCCTCGATTTCATGATGCCACCACGCTTCCTTCAGTTCCACCAGCCTTACCGCAGTCAGCATCGGTAAGCCATGTTGGTGGTGTTTGGTCTGCGACGAGCGGTCACACCGAATGGGTTTGTGGTCGAGCCATTCACACTGGCTTTACTACGACATTCACTCCGCAGACCCCGTTTCTGTACCAGCACAGCGACGGAAAAACGTATGACATCGACGTCAGCGGAATCCGTGAAGGTACCGACCAGACTTCAATTACATCTGCGATAATTACTTCTCGCAGCTACCATGCTGGTTTGGTCCACGGGTTATTGATGGATGGCTCTGTCCGTCCGGTCAACAGCAACATCCAACCGAATATTTGGCGGGCTATGGGGACGCGAGCTGGCGGTGAAGTCCTAAGCGGCGATGCCGAGTGAGCGTATTCGTCGCCATCTAAACGTCGCCAAATTACAAGTGCTTGGCAGATCGGCGATGATCGGCAGGACCAGGCCGACATCGCCAGAACGACATCGTCGATCATTGGAATAGCGAGTGGAGAGCCAACCGAATTCGGGCTTCGGCTCCTGGGGCAACCCACAACCAACTCTCGTGAAACCCTTCGAGAAAGGCGGATTCGGTGGGGACATATCCTGTCCAGCATTCTCCGTAACCGATGGGCAGGACCGGTTTGCCTGGACTCAACTCCTGCGCGATCGATTGATAACCCACGAAACTCTCGCCAGGGAATACGACAACCCGGGCTACTTGAAAATCGACGCAGGGCATGTCGATGGTTTGGCCTCGCGCGACACGGTTCCGAGACGCCAACCCCATGGCTGCCAAGATTCTTTTTTCGGTGGAAAGCGTTTCATCGTGGAGTTGGGCGGTAAGAAAATCGATCCCGAGGTTCTCCTCGCGGCTCGGTTCGAGGTCTAGGGACTCATTTCTGAATGTGAGTTGCTCCATCGGTATTCGCTGAATATGGTCGCTGGAATGGCACATTGCCTCGTACAATCGATCCGTCAATTTCCTCCGCGACTCCGGAGTCCCGTCGTTGAATTTTCCTGCGGTCACATCGCCACTACACCCCGATGCATAAACTTGTGCGACGCGGCGATCATCTCGCCTGCGCCGCTCGCGGGCCAATCCGACAAAGTCCGAGGTGACTTCGCCGCGGCCGTAATAGCTCATAGGGTGAGTCGCGTAGGTGTGGTACTCCAGCAAGCATTGATCACTATTCCAAAAAGACAGGGTTCGAAGTTTCGGGTCGATGAGTCCCGTTTCGGCATCGCGAAATAGCGGTTCCCGTCCACTGCTGCTTCCGCGAGAAAACGATACATTCCCCTCGGAATTCACCATGCGTCGATTCGACGCAATGTCCTCAACAACGCTTTCCGAGTAACCCACGTGAGTGATCGGTGTCGTTGTGGCAATCGCATCTTTCAACGCTTCCTCGACGCGTTGCAAGACCGACTCATGGAACTCGGGATCGAAGAGTTCGCTGACCAAACCCACGCTGTCCAAAAGAGCCTGGGCATCGGCATCGATCACGGGGGCATCATGCTGGTGCAGGGAGCTTACCAACACTCTCTCGCGCGTAGTCCCAGCAGCATTTGCCAGCCGATCTCGCCATGCATCGTACGAGGAATTTCGGATTTCGCACCAATCGATAGCGACGACAATGATCGGTTTCTCTGGACCCAAAATTGCAAATCCATGCACGAACAGTGGATCCGTTATGCTGACCGATTTCTGAGGTAGGACACCCATGCAGCGGTGATTTAGCGGGATGGTCGCATCGGCGGAAAAAATCGCGATGGCATAAGGAGCTTCCGTTTTTTCGCTATCAAGCCCAGACGACTCGTTCTCCTGGGCGATCGCTGGCGTTTGCGCCCAAATGCGTTCGCATGGAATGGCCAAGCCCCCTACTGCGAGCAGGGTTGCGAACACAAAAATTCGGGTATCGAGAAACATGAAGTTGCTCACACGCATTCAAGGCTTGGCACGGATTCAGGGGGTCTGTATCCAACTTCAATTTACCAAATGGCCAGTCGGTTATTGGTGAGCAGAGCAGCAACTATCTTTGTTTTTGCTTTTGCATCGACATGTAATACCGCCAGTAGAAGGTGGGGTTAAGAAGGATTTTTCCAGGGCCTGTGTAGACTTTCACAAACGGCTCACCTGCTGTAAATCGCCCCATAAAGTTTCTGGTCGGCCGCTTCATCTTGAACGAAACACTTGCAGTTCTTCCGATCACGCAATCGCCGTCGACGACTACTTCTTTGCCATCCTCGAGAAAGAGTTCTTCAACGGGACCCTTGGTGGTTACAACAACCTTGCCTTCCCCGGCAACTTTCGTCTGGAGATAGACGATGCCTTCTCCGGCCCATAGTGACGTAAGCAATCGCTCCTTAAAAAACTGAAGTTTCACCGAGCCTTCCGAAGCCCAGTAGGCTCCTTTCTCGAGAATCCACGATTCCCCGTTGAGTTCCACGATGTGGAAGCCTCCCAGCGAGGATTCGAGCGTGATCGTTCCTGTTCCGGAATAGGTCGGACGGTAGACCGATTCACCTGCCAGCAGCGACGAAACGGCACCTCCCACGGATGGAACCAATTGCGAGTAAATCGCGATGTCTCCGATCATGTAGTTCAGTGCGCCCGATTCACATCGAACCATTTCATGGTCCAGATGGATATCGACATATCGCATTCCTTCAAGTTGTTTTACTTCGAACGTGGCCATGGAATCTTTGGGAGTATCGAGTGGAGAACTGGCGGAGTTCAGGCGGTGCGTAGGCAGCGATTAATGCTTCTCGTGCAGATTGACAACCTTGACTGGTTGTTCGCAACAAATACAGGAGTGGTAGTTGGAGACTCGCTGCATCACCACCTTGCGCTCAATCCCAAAAATATTCAAACCCATGGATTGCATAATGGCCCCTAACCCCCCATACAAACCGACAAAAGCAATGAGTGCTGCAAGCCAATTGGTGTATAACCAAAACACGATCGAAGCGATGATGGTGACCAACAACCACAGCGGCCAATACCCATCGAAAGGCTCCATGTACTCGGTCGGGGATTCATCTTTTTTGTGCTGTGGGTCACAGTTATTGCAAACGAGTTTGCCATAATACCCACAGACCTTGTTCACGCACTGCAGCGGTGATTCCGCGCCCGTCAACCGCGCGCGGCAATGGAAGCAAAAGAAGTTCCTGCATTTGTTGCAATGGTATGCTTCTTCGTGGACATCGGACCAGCAAATCGGGCATTTGGAGGTATCCCCAAGACGCTCGATGATGGTTTTGGGGGTTTGCTCCACACTCGTCGTCTCACTCATTCGTCATTCTCACAGGCGGGCTAACTCTCGATGTTGTCTTGGAATGGACCGCCGTCGGCGACGATCCCCTTGGGGCTAAAATCCTACGTCAAGAAGGATCAGCAGCTCACGATAAACCCAAGGCTACTCTAGCTATCGGTGGCCGGTGCTGCAATTGAACCCTTCGAAAGATTATATTCGATACCGTCGGATCGACGAAATCGATAATGATCGGCCTGCGAATCAAAGACTCGAATGGCAATTAAGACAGGAATTTTCCAGTGAATACCGCTTGGGTAAAAATACGCAGTGCAGGTTTGCTGCTGGCGTGCTGGTGGGTGTGTGGATCGTTTCTTGCCAACGGAAGGGCTGAAGAATCTCTGGATCTGTCAGCGCGGGGGGGCGCGAAGGCAGGAGTCAACGAGGACCAGCCGAACATCATCGTGGTGCTCACGGATGATCAAGGGTACGGGGATATATCCGCACACGGCAATCCGATTTTGAAGACCCCCAACCTGGATCGCTTGGAGCGAGAGAGTCGTTCGTTCACCAATTTTTTTGTTTCTCCCACCTGCTCCCCGACCCGCTCGGCGCTGATGACAGGGCGCCACGAGTTCTTCAATGGGATAACGCACACCATTCTCGAACGGGAGCGACTGTCTCTCGATGCGGTGACGGTGGCAGAGATGTTGCGAGGATCCGGATATGCGACAGGGATCTTTGGCAAATGGCATTTGGGAGACGAGGAGCCGTACCAGCCGAATCGCCGCGGATTCGAAGAGGTCTTTATTCACGGCGCAGGAGGCATCGGCCAATCGTATCCGGGAAGTTGCGGGGATGCTCCAGGGAACAGCTATTTCAATCCAGCGATCCTTCATAACGGTACTTTCGAAAAAACGGAGGGTTACTGCACGGACGTCTTTTTTCGAAAAGCGATCGAGTGGATGGGGCAAAAGCGTACGGACAAGCCATTCTTTTGTTGGATCGCGACCAATGCGCCGCATGATCCCTACAACGCTCGGCCCGAGGATGCCGCGCTTTATGACGGGCTCGGGTTGGATGAAAAGCTGAAAAATTTTTATGGAATGATCCACAATATCGATCAGAACATCGGAGCCCTCTTAGAGCAGTTAGATCGATGGGAAATTACGAATGACACGCTGATTGTTTTTATGAATGACAATGGGTCTGCGATCGGTGGGACGAAGTTCAACGCGGGGATGCGCGGTTCCAAGGGTACTCCGTGGCTGGGAGGCACTCGAGCCAGTTCCTTCTGGAGATGGCCATCGAGGATCCATCCTGGTCCATGCGATGCCCTTACCGCCCACATCGATTTCTTCCCTACGCTAGCAACGCTTGCCAAGGCAACGTTGGACGATCGTGCTAAACCGCAAATCCAAGGCCGAGACCTCGGTCCTATCCTTCGTGATCCCCATGCCAACTGGGAGGAGCGCACACTGGTGACACACTTGGGACGCTGGCCCAAAGGCACGTCGCCCGAGGGATTTCAGTACGCACAGTGCGCTATTCGGAATACTCGGTATACGTTGGTTAGCGTTAAAGGCAAAGCGATGCCGCAATGGGAACTGTTTGACGTGCTCGCCGATCCCGGTCAAACGATGAATATCGCGGCATCTCATCCGGAAGTTGTGCGTGAATTAGCCCAAGCCTACGATCGATGGTGGGTTTCGGTGCAGGGATATCTCGTCAACGAAGATGCCGTCGGACCAGATGAGAATCCTTTCAAAACGCTTTACCGAAAACAATTCGGTACCACGCAGCCATAGCGGACTTTAAACAGAGTTGGAGAAAGCCAAACCCATGTTGCATCGTTCACGAATCCTCGATCCTCTCGTTTGTGCAACCGTCGTTCTCATGTTCGCCCTGACATGGTTTTCAAGAACGATCGCTGTTGAGCCTGCGCTGCGCGAAACGAATACCAACAACTCGAGTCGACCAAGTACGAATTCTCCGAATATCGTGTGGATCATCATCGAGGATATGTCCGCGCATTTCTCCTGCTACGGGGAAACAACGATCCAAACTCCGAACATCGATGGGTTGTCCGCCTCTGGGGTTCGATTCACGAAAGCGTTTGTGACAGCCCCCATTTGCAGTATTGCGCGTTCGGCACTGATCACCGGCCGGTATCAGACCAGCCTTGGAGTTCAAAATCATCGTTCGAGCGTTCCCGGCCATTTGATTCAGTTGCCCTCGGATGTTCCTTTGGTTACCGAACTGTTTCATGAGCATGGCTACCACGTCAATAATCTGACGTGGGAAGCATTCCTAAAGAACGATGAGCAGCTTGCAAAAAACGATCGTGTGGAGATTGCAAAGACGGATTACAACTTCGAGTGGAGTCCTGAGAAATCGTACGACCAACCACACTGGGCGCGGCGCGATCGAGGGAAGCCTTTCTTTGTCCAGATCCAGCTGCATGGCGGGAAATTCCGCGGCCAAGCACCCAAGTCGGATTGGCCGAATCGGGTTCTCAAGGAACTCGGTTCGATCACTGAGGTTTCGTCGGTGAAACTCCCTCCGTATCTACCTGAGGACCCGATCATTCGCGAGGACTGGGCTCAGTACTTGGACTGCGTTCGATACACCGACCATCAGGTGGGAAAAATCTTGCAGCGATTGAAAGATACCGGAGACTTCGCAAATACGATCTTTTTCGTGATGACCGAT
>CAIYZV010000254.1 GCA_903930765.1 uncultured Pirellula sp. | reverse complement strand
TTGTTTCGTTCCTCGTTGTAGAATGATGGTTCAAATTGTTCCTTTCGACCGCAGATTCAACGGGTGATATATGAGTGAGTGGGTGCCATTGCCAGATGGTTTCTTGATACAGTTCCCGTCTTATGTGGTCCTGGCTCCGCCGTTCCAGTGTGGTCAAGCCGAATGAAGATTGGGGAATGAACCACGGATGACACGGATGGCACGGATGAAGAGGGCTTGGTGATGGCCGTCGTAAATGAGATACTATGCTAACGGTGGTCGCAATTTTCTGATTGACGGCGCAATATCGTGGCCATGGGGACCCTGAATCGATGGAAACCCTCGAACTCTCTGACGGCGGGCTTCTTCTGATCGAGGACGAATTCATGCCCACGGATCTAGCCGATCGTTATTTTCTCGAGCTAAGGGATCGCTGCCTTTGGGAGCAGAGGCCGGGAATCTTCGGGCACATGCAGCCTCGGTTAATCGCTTCGTATGGCGATGAAGGTGTCTCCTATCGCTATTCGGGTGCAGATTACCCCGCTACTCCGTGGAACGATACGTTGCTCGAAATCAAAGGGCGGATTGAATCCGTGATGGGGCGGTACAATTACTGCTTGCTCAATCGTTACCGATCTGGGTCGGATAGCATGGGGTGGCATGCCGACAATGAGCCGGAAATGGGGGATGTCATCGGGTCGCTGTCGCTCGGTGCCACCCGCAAATTTCGGATCCGTCATAACGAGAGTCGCGAAACCAAGACCTTCCCGCTTGGCCATGGAACACTGCTCATCATGGCCGGAACCATGCAGCAGTTCTGGCAGCATGAGGTACCCAAGACCAAACGGCACGTCGGCGAACGGATCAATTTAACGTTTCGAGAAATCAAGCGAAGGATGTAGGTATGTCGGAACTGGTCGCGATTGGTTGGGTGTCGATGGTACTGCTTTGCACGATGATGCATGAGGATGCTTCCTCATTCAAGATCACCACAAAGCGATCTGATGATCGCGTGGACGTGAAGACCAAAGATGATAAAACCTTGTTCGTCATTCGTAGTCCCCTTGGGATAAGCAATGCGATCATTGAAAGAACGACTGAGCAGTGGCCGGACAAGGTTGTGATCCAATTGCGATTGAAGGGACTGGAGAACGTCAAGCTATCCACCGACCAGCTAAAACTCGAAGCTTCGGTGTCGAGTCAAAATGGCGAAGCGCGACTTTGGAAGGACGGCAAAGAAGACTCACCGCTGGACTCCAATAGTCTCTATTGGATGGAGTTTGAAATTTTGGATAGTGATGGCGAACCTACCAAGGCCATTCCACTTAAGGATGGTTGCATTGAAATGCAATTGTCAAAGAAGTTCTTCGAGGGCAATCCAAAGTCGTTCAAGGTGGAATGGATCGACTTCTATCGGAATTGAGCAAGAACCGGAGAGAGGTTGCTGAGCCGCCCCGATGATTGCTTCGCTCAGTTCTTTGTGGATTAGCTCGCTCATTTTCTCGATCCTGTTTTTCACCACGGATGGCACGGATGGCACGGATTTTGGATCCATGGGTGGTATCTGTGTTATCCGTGGTTGGGCAATTGCTGCGTGCATATTCTGAGCAAGATTTTTGACCACGGATTTCACGGATTTTGGATCCATCGGTGGTATCCGTGTTATCCGTGGTTGGATAATTGTTGCGTGCATGTTCCGTGCAAGATTTTTGACCACGGATTTCACGGATGGCACGGATTTTGGATCCATCGGTGGTATCTGTGTTATCCGTGGTTGGACAATTGCTGCGTGCATATTCTGAGCAAGATTTTTGACCACGGATTTCACGGATGGCACGGATTTTGGATCCATCGGTGGTATCCGTGTTATCCGTGGTTGGACAATTGTTGCGTGCATGTTCCGTGCAAGATTTTTGACCACGGATTTCACGGATGGCACGGATTTGTGGTCATCGAGCCACTCGCTTCCATTCCAAGCGAGCGTTCTTGAAATTAAGCAGGAGTGCTAGTTGAAGCTGGGTGATATTCAGGTAGCCTAGCATTTGGGCCATATGCGAATCGTTGAAGGCAGTCACAACCTTCGGGTCAGCGATCACAAGTTCGTCAACAATCAAATCAGGGATCAGCATTCCGATGAGTTGGCCGTCATAATAGACCGGGAATTGTCGCTGTTGTTCGACTTTGTGGCCTTGCTTCCTAAGTTCGATTATCAGGGCATTCTCGTAAAGCTTTTCATCCAGTCCGGGACGAAGTACATTCAGGACGGTCATAGCCGCCCCGATGATTGCTTCGCTTAGTTCTTTGTGGATTAGCTCGCTCATTTTCTCGATCCTGTTTTTCACCACGGATTTCACGGATGGCACGGATTTTGGATCCATCGGTGGTATCTGTGTTATCCGTGGTTCCATCGGCTGTCTGCTTTGGACCTTGTTGTCACAGCGTGAACCTAGTTTAGCATCGTTGAAACTCAAAAATACTGGGGTTTTTGTACAGTAGTTTTTGGGAAAGTTGGATTTCATGAGCCCTTGTGAGATGGATATAAAACTCCTGGTTGAACGCGAGACTGGTGTATAATCCGCAGTATCTATCCTAGCCGGTCCATTGATCCGATCCATCATTGAAAGGGATTCCATTTGTCGAGTTTCATTCGTTGGGCATGGTGCTTTTCGTGCACTGTTGGATTCACGCTGTTTACCGTGGGCTGTGCCGCGCGAAGCACGGCGGATGAGCCGATTCGGGTGCTGGTTTGGGACGAGCAGCAGCCGGCCCAGAAGGAGGCCTATGAAAACTTTTTAGGGAATGCGATTGCGGAGCATTTGAAGTCCAAATCTGGACTCCAGATTCGTTCTTCGTCGATTCATGATGGAGAGCAAGGATTGTCGCCGGCGTTGCTTGATTTCGCCCAAGTCATCGTATGGTGGGGGCATGTTCGGCACCCGGAAATCAAATCAGAGATTGGGAAAGATATCGTACGGCGTGTTCAACAAGGCCAATGCAATTTGGTCGCGATCCATTCAGCGCATTGGTCCACTCCCTTTATGGAGGCAATGAATGAAGTTACTCGAGGTCGTTTGAGCGCCGAGCTGACGAAGCAAGGAATCGAAAACGCGGATATTCAGGAGATCCCTGCTGATCGTTTTAAAGCCCCTTCACGCGATGCGCTAAGGACCCCTTACTGGGAAGTCCAATCGGCGGATTCAAGTGGTTCGTCCAAGAAAAGAACGGTGAAGCTGTTTCTTCCGAATTGCTGCTTTCCAGCGTATCGGAACGATGGCAAACCGAGTTTTCTACAGGTGTTGAAACCTGATCACCCTCTCGCCAAAAACCTGCCTGAGAAATTTTCGCTTTCGCGGACGGAAATGTACGATGAACCGTTTCATGTCCCTGAGCCGGATGAAACGATTCTTCATGAGCGTTGGGAGGCAGGTGAAGAGTTTCGAAGCGTGATGCTGTGGAGACTAGGGAAAGGGACGGTTATTTACATCCGGCCGGGCCATGAAACATTTCCCATTTACAAAGATCCCAACATGCTGCAGTTGATCGAGAATGCAGTCAGGTATCCTCTCGCTCGATGATGGGCGAGGGATTGACTCAGATTGCAGCCGATTGGAAACCGCTGATTTAACAGGCTGTTAGCATTTTATAGAAGGTTTGCACCGAAGCATGAGCGAATTTCAGATCCCCCGTGGTAAGCCACCTTTGCCGCGGTGTTATTGGGTGGTCGAAAGTATGTTGTTGGCCGGTTCCTACGTCGGTCGTCCTGAGCCGAAACCGCATCTTGAGCGAGTTTCTGGTTTGTTCGACGCTGGCATCCGAACCTTTATCAATTTGATGGAAGAGGAAGAGGTAAACCCTGAAGGAGTGCCGTTCACTCCGTATGGAAAAGATCTTCGAGAGATCGCGGATCGCTCTCAGGAACAAGTCGAATGCTTGCGTTTCCCGATCAAGGATCGAGATATCACCAGCAACGAAAGGATGAATGAGATTCTTGCCGCGATCGATCGTTCTGTCGCCGATACGCGACCGGTGTACGTCCATTGTTACGGTGGGATAGGGCGAACAGGAACTGTCGTTTCGTGCTGGCTATTGCGACATGGGTATGCGACGGTTGACAACGTTTTCGAAATTCTTCGGCTGTTGAGACAAGCGGATGAGGAGAGGTCGTGGCGAGAGGCGCCTGAGAATGACAAGCAGAAATCGTTCGTGCTCCAGTGGGGTTCGGTTCATGGTTGTAAGAGCTAAAGTCGCGAAGGGATAGTGTTCGTTCATGGTTCACCAAGATTGGTTCACGAGGATTACCGGGTTTTCGGAGCGGAGCCCTGAGGGTGTTCGTCAGTCGATTTCGGTAGACGGTGAGAGGATGACTTCGAGTGTCAATCACGCGACCCTCCGGTGTGGACGCCTGGAGGTTCCATCTCTCGAGGAATTGCGAAAACGCGCTCTGACTGGGAGTCAAAGCGAGCGTGGAATATCGGTGTCGGGTGTGGTCGGAGATGCCAGGGCGCTGCATGCCGATTCGTCGAATGCGGGAGCGGTCTTTCAAGTTGCATCGCAATTCAATTTGTTGGAGATGGTGTCGCCGAATGTAACCCCGGAGCGCGGGGTCGGCATTTATGAGCATGACGGTACCCAAGGCCCCGCGTGCGCGATCGCTTGCGGTGCAGGAACCATCTATCGCAATTACTTTGTAGAGTTGGACGGGCAAACCGGTCAGTCGGAGTCCAAGCAAATCGATTGCTTGTTCGAAGTTGGCGAGGCACTCGGAAACAATAATCAGCGACTTTGGAAAATGCAGAACGGGTATGCCTTGCCCACAGCGCGTGGTCTAGAAGAAGTTGTTGGCAAACTGCGATCCAAGTCGGACGAGGAATTGGATGCTCTCCGCGGACAACTCCGGATAGGCGTCCAGTGGGATACGCAGGTAACACTGGAGGGGTGTGAGCATAGCGTAACACAAGCGTACTGTTCGGCGCTGCCCGTTGCTTACAGCGGTCTTCCGCGACCGTTGTGGGAGTCGTTTGCAAAGTTAATTTTAGAAGCGACCTACGAGGCAACATTTGCTGTTGCCATCGCGAATGCCGCAACGACTGGAAATCGAACACTCTACCTAACCAGCGTTGGTGGTGGAGCCTTTGGAAACGATCGGCGTTGGATAGAAAGTGCCATTAAGAGGGCTTGTCAGATTTTTCGGTATCATGAATTGGATGTGAAGATAGTTTGCTATCGGTCTATGGATCCCGGTGTTGAAGAGCTGGTCCGTTCCTTTCAATCGATTGGGCGTTCGAAGCCGATTTAAGTGTTGAGAAAGGCTATCCGCAAATCCAAAAAGGGGGCGATTGGATACTAGAGAATTCAAAGCCGACCCGCCGCTGTTGGGGAGCTTAGCCATGTTCGTGTAGCTTTCCAGCAGAAAACGATTTGTAAATTCAAGAATTGAGTTTTGCCGACGAAGACAGCTGTGTCAAATACCAAGGATATTGTACCTTGGTGCTATTGCTTTTTGTTACGTAAGAAGGGAACCGAAGATCTTGCGACGAGAGATGAAGAAGTTGGCTGTCAGGGAATATTTTGCTTTGGGACTCAGGCTAGAAAATCTCGGCTGTTTCCTATCTCGAGCAATGCTAGGATTCGCGATTTTCTCCGGATCATGCTTGTACGGGCAAGAGGCGGCGGAACCTGCGGTGCCTGGGTCGGTGGTTGCAGAATTGCAGCAGGAGATTGAAAAGGTCCGGCCCGTTGTGCAAGGCAATTGGACAAAGTCATGGATGGACGAAGTTGGACGATTGGGAAAGGTGGAGCCGAAAAAAATCAAATTGGGGGAGCGAGAGATACTGGTCGATGAATCTTTGTTTTACTCCGGACGCTACGGATCCCCGCTGACCTATGCTCGAGCATTGGACCTCGCCGAGAAACATGGATTTGCCCCGTCGAAGGGGGCCAAGGTGTTTGACTTTGGCTATGGAAGTATCGGGCATTTACGAATGTTTGCACAAATGGGGTTGAACGCGACCGGTGTTGATGTGGAGCCATTGTTGCCAGTGATGTATGACGGCTGTTCAGGTCCATTGGGTGAAGGGAGTGTGCAGCTGCTCAATGGGCGTTTTCCTGCCGAGGAAAAATTGGTCGAAGCGGCAGGGGATGGGTACGATCTTTTCTTGTCGAAGAATACCTTGAAACGCGGC
>CAIYZV010000253.1 GCA_903930765.1 uncultured Pirellula sp. | reverse complement strand
CCAGCAGCGAAATCCCATGAATAGTTGTTGTTGAAATCCCCGACCGAAAGCGAGTTTGCTTTGCCGAGGGGTTCCCAGGATGCGTCGAGAGTTTTGAATCGGAATTGGCCGTGCTGGATGTTCTCGAGAACTCCGAATCCTTGTGCGTGAGAAACCATGATGTCGAGATCGACATCGCGGTCATAATCAACGATAGCCACCGAATGGATCGCGAGCGAGCGATCGGGGAGTTGGCTGATCGAGTTGACCTCGCGGAACATTCGATTGCCCATATTCTCATGCAGAGAAAGGGTTCCGTTGGTGACGGCTACCAAGTCCAAGTCACCATCCGATTCCCAGTCGATGGGGACGACTTGCTTGACTTTTTTCAACGACGAAAGGCCAATATCGTCGGTGAGTAGGCTCCATTGTGGCAGATCGTTGACGGGGGCTTGGAACGCGACGATTTGGATTCCGTTTTCGCCGTAGAGGGTGAGGTCTCGAATCGTTTCATGGCGAACCGACAAAGTTGCTTGCATGGCTGGGTCGTCGCTTTGAGCCTCGGTCCTTGCTTTTGCACCTCGGTGGGCATCGCTGGCGAACCAATCGACGGCAGCAACTCCGAGGATAGGTGAGTTAAGATCGAGCGAGGCGATTGGTTTCCAGGGATCGGTTCCTTCTAGGGAGCCGAGTTGTAATTGCGTGTCGGACCACAGGAGGATTTCAGGATGGGTATCGACATTCCAGTCGAAAAATCGCACTCCCGTGCAACCTTCCACATCGATTGCGATGCTGGTGGCGGGTTCGAAATGAATGCGTTTGGGTTTTTTCTTTCCGGCTTCAAACCGCTGTTGGAGCATTGCCTCAATATCTTTGAGATCGATAAACGCTAATTCGCTCACATCGATGCTCTTTGCATCCACCAAGCTGCCTTCTGTGTTTTTAGCCTCCCCGACCCATCCGATCAGGATACCGAAGGCCGCATCGAGATCCGTTTTGCCCACTTCCACAGCGCGTCGAAGATCATTGAGGTCTTTAGGTCGTCGTTCCATTTTCCACTTCCACTCGAAAGGCTGGAGTAGCTCGGCTAGTGGATCCACGAGTTCGAGTGCGGATGGGTCCTTGAGTTGTACAAGGCGTTGGATGAGCAAGCAGAGCAGGTAGATATTTCTCGGATTGGCTCGTTGGACGTTTCGAAGAGGCTCCACGGTTTGGGCCAACACCTTGGGATCGACAGCGCTCATGACTTCCGCAGCGTTGTTGAACTGGGTCACCAAGAAAGCATTGCCGGGGAACTGCTTCACGTATTCTTGGAGTTTGTCGAACAGTTTGGACTGTTCCTCGTCCGCGATGATGGTGTTTGCAGCGCTGAGGATCGAGATCCATCGAATGTCTCGCAGTACGTCGAGTTGTGTGGCGATGGGATCCTCGGGGTTGGAATCTCGGTAACGGCGAATGGCATCAGCAGCGTGCTCGAATAGTTCCGGAAGCTTGGCTCGGATTTCCTCGACGTTGTTCTTGGGATCCTGTGACAAGTCCATTTGGTACTTGACGTTGGCTAGCGCAGCTATGGCTGTGTTTCGGACGTAAGCTATCTCCTTCGGCGCAAGTGTTTGGAGTTCTTGGTAGATCGATTCGGCCTTGGAGTACTGGAGGTTTTCCAAGAAAGACGCAGCCCGCGCAGACTTTTCGAATCGCGAGTCTGTAGGTTCAGTTGGCTTGCGTTCCCACGATATAGCGATCCAAAAACCGATCCCAAGACCTGCCAGAATAAGGAGCAGCAGAAGTGAGGTGCGTGTTTGGTTCACGAGTAAGCTCCATAAATTCGAAGACAATACGGCTCCATCCAAAAACGTATTTCTGGCAGAACGTAAGCGAGTTGCCTGTAGCCGTTCTTGGAGATTGCACCAAAGGCGAGTATGCGGATTGCCTGATCGATGTTTAACATACTGTGGTGGGGCGGCTCGTTGGTGGGAGCCTCAGTTGCCATGTCGTCGTCTCTTAAGTTGAATGTTTCAACGCACAGCGGGTCGTATTGATGCCAATCGCCTTTCGAGTCATTGGTATCCAGGATTTGGTCGAGCACGCAGTTCAAGTCGACGAAGGTGATGTTCTGCTCGGACGGTTTTGGCGAAGCGGATAATTCCAGGGGACTAACCGCGTCGTTTTTCGAAGAGAGAACCGTTGAAATGAAATAGATGTAAGCCAAAAGCATGACAAATGCTACATCGCAAGGGTTACCGGGCGCAATGGAATACAGAGTATGGGAAGCAGGAGCGTGCACCAACCGAGAGCTTGTCGGAAGAAACCCATGGGGACATTATCGTTACGACTCGGGGGATGTTTTACTCCCATGAGCGAGACCAGGATCAGCATGACCACGAATAGGCCTTGGCGGTAGATCACAGCGCCGAAGATCACATAGGCAACACATGCGAAGTAGGTAGTCCAACTTACGTAACGCGATTTTTCCCCGAGGAGGCCAAAGATAACGTGCCCACCATCGAGTTGGCTGATCGGGATCATGTTCAGGCCAGTAACGAGGAGGCCTACCCAAGCGGCCATCAAAAGCGGATTCATGTCGACATTGGTGATGCCGTAGACCCACTTCGATTCAAAGAGCCATCCTGAACCTGCTTGGATGTCAGGAGTCATCGGAATTGCCCCGGGCGTGTTGTCTTGTGGGAGCACTTTCGGAAGGCCTGCCGAGTCGAGGGAATCGGTCGGCGTTTGCTGCATCGGGAACGACGCGGAGGGTACCAGTTTTGCTAACATTTGGATGAGGATCGGTTGGCCGAAGGTGTAGGATGCGACACCGCCGGAACGAAGGGGCACATCCACCATGAGACCAGCGATCGCGATGGGGATTGCGATCACCATCCCAGCGAGTGGTCCAGCGATACCGATATCAAAGATCTGACGACGATCGGCTTGGCGGCCTTCCATGAGGATGACCGCTCCGCATGTACCTATCGGACTGATCGGAAACGGAATAAAGAGGGGAGGCGTCGATCGAATTCCGTAGCATCGGGTAACGATGTAGTGCCCCAATTCGTGAGATCCTAAGATCGCGGTAAGCGATAGCGAGAAGAGGAGTCCAGGGATCCAGTTGGCCAAGACGGACCGTCGGACCTCAAAGAGGGAGCCTTGATTGTAGGCGGTTTCGAGGATTTCGACGGGGGACCATACGGTAAGCCCCGCCCATGTCATCGAGAGGATCGATGCGATCAACAGAAGGATCGGCAAACGCCAACGCTGAAACCAGCGGTTTGGTTTGCTGGGTACGGAAATGTCCACCTCGGCGTAATCCGGCTGCGCGTCGAGTCGGAACCGCAACGCTTCAAGGGCTTTATCAGCTCCGTCGGGGAGTCGATTTTTGTGATGGAGTGGGTCGTTCAGCCGAGTCGAATCGGTAGGCATATAGGCTCGAGGGGACTTCGTTGCGGTGAGCTCTGCGTGGGGTGACCGAGTGTACTTCACCTATCGTCAAGCATTTCCGCATAATTCTCAAGATGTCTTTCGTGGAATCAAGTCATCAGCGTTCGGTTCCTGTGAACTCCCCTGAGAACGCCCCCCTTGGGTGCGTGACCTCGGGTTTGTAAGGACGAGAGCGAGCCGCCGAGAGCGAGCCGCCGAGAGCGAGCCGCTCAGTGAGCTTCTTCGGGATTTGGCGACAGAGGCTTTGTGGCCGAGGGGGTGGGTACGGCCTGTCCGCTTGGCGATTGGTTGTCGATACGAAGCTGGTTGTCGATACGAAGCTTGTTGTCGATACGCAGCTCCGTGCCCGCTGCGGCGGTCGAATGTGTTGCGATTTCGGAGCTACTTTTCGTTCCAGGAACCTTCATTCCCTGGAGCCGTTTGACCGCGATGCGCCGAGCGACAATCGTTAAGTAGGTAGCCAGAGAGCTTTCACCGCGAAACCGTCGTAGCAAGGTGAAGTTCCGATCGACGATGGAGCTAAAAACTTCGGTTACGAGCTCATTTCGGGTGGATTCATCGATTGCCATTTCGAACGCTAGGGCCGACTGCTCAACGACTTGAGTGATTAAACCAGCAAACCGCTCGCAAAACGTCCTCCATGCGGCATCGTCTCCTTGGAGGCAATCGCGTACCAAATCTCGGTCTAAAGTTGAAAGGGACACAGCAATGGACCTTGAGATTTTTGCGGAGAAGGAGAGGTGGTAGCGTCGAGCCGATCAAAACGACATCGAATTACTTAATATTAGGTGCCGTGGATGCCGACAGCAAGCAGATTCAGGTTGCTTGACACCCCTGTTTGATCCGCCTACGATGCCAAGGTCGGGATACCAAACTGCGGTTTTTGCAGTGGATTTCGGTCCCCTGGGATTACCGTGACCGGTTCAACCCGAACGGCATGCTTGCAGAGATACACAGGTAAAGATAAACATCGTACGATATCCACAAAGAGTTCGTCGGCTAGCCGATCGGTCTGGTAGCTCGGATCACTTTGGCAGCTCGTTGGAAAGGTTTTCATCATGGCTCACATTGTTGCCCAGCCTTGCGTAGGCTGCCGCTATACCGATTGCGTCGTTGTTTGCCCCGTAGAGTGCTTCTACGAAGGGGAAAAGATGCTCTACATCCATCCCGATGAGTGCATCGATTGTGAGGCATGCGTTGCCGAGTGCCCTGTTGAGGCCATTTTCCACGAGGACAATGTACCTGCAGAGTGGAAGAGCTTCATCGAATTGAACGCTGAGATGGCACCGCAGAGCAAGGTCATTACCGAAAAGAAGAAGCCATTGGCTGACTCGTAGTTCTGGACGCGTCTTCCTCTGGCCGTTTGCAGCTACTCCGGCTACCGTTCTCCCGCTGCTTTCCAAGTTAGCGGGCTGGCAGACCAAGTTAGCGGGCTGGCAGAATCTTAGGGCAAGTCGGTGAATTGCGGTTGCTGGGTCGGAATTGCGGTTGCTGGGTCGCTGGTTTAACCGTTTGTATTTAACTGTTCGTGGTTTCTTTCTGAGCGACCGCAATTTTTGCGGGCTGGTAGTTGCGAATATCCCAATCGATCCCTTCGGGGAGCCATGAGATTGGTGTTTCTGTCTCGAGTTCCACGGCGAAGAGCGAGTCGTCCGGTGCGGCTAGCCACCACTGCTCGACGAGGGTTTTCAGCGCTTCCCCTTGGGTTTCCCACATGGCGTAGGGAGGGCAGCAGAAGACGACCCAAGGGCGTTCTTGAGGCCAAGGCACCGTGAGTTCCGTTTGGCAAGTGGGATCCGTTTGGCTTGCGGCTTGAAAGAGAGGGCCTAATTGCCCCCAGTTTTCTCGAAGGTTTTGGCCCCAACGGAAGGAGTCTTCGTGCAGAACCCGGGTTTGGTCGGCGATCCCAAGTTGGTTCGCGATGGATTGGATGGCGACAACGCCGTGCCTTAAGACCTCCCAAATGGCGGCGGCGCGGGCACCTCGCGAGATGGCTTCGAAGGCCAAAACGCCAGAACCGCCAAAAAGATCGAACGCCAAGGTCCCTTCGAACGTACCACCGAGGAGGTTCAAGACCGCTTCGCGGGTTCGGTCCTTCATCGGCCGGGTTCGGCGGTCGCACGCGAATTGGATTTTTCGCGAGCGAAGGCTGCCGGAAATGATTCGCAGGGTGATTGTCTCAGAGTCCGTTTTTTTCACAGCAGTTATACTAATTCGCGAAACCATCTTGTTTTTGCTGGTCGACCGCCACATCGGCGAGGATCAGACGCTACAGCATCCCCCATTTCCCATGACAAACAAGTATCACATAGCGGTCCTAGCAACGGTTTTGAGCTGTTTCCCGGGACCAATGGGCCGATTGCTGGCCCAGGTTAACCCCAACAAGCCGCCCACCGCCGAAAGTGGCGCTTCGATGCCTTCCAGCAGTAAGTTGAGTCCAGAGGAGAGGCAGCAGCGCAAGCAGGCCAAGATGCAGAAGGAGATGGATGAGGAAATGCGCCGTATCGAGGTATTCGGCATGGTGCCTGAGTCGGATACCAGTCCTTTGGCGGTTTCCTACCGACAATCGGCCGACGAATTTCGACGTGCGACAGCCGATTTCTCGGATAGCCACGCAAGACTCGAGTATCGTCTCGAAGAAAACTTGACCGATGCAGCACGGGAGAAGTGGTTGAGCAACCTCAAGAACTCCTATGAAAAGATGGTTCTTTGGAGGAATCGCGGAGCGGAGCTTTACGCGAGCGACCCCGAAAAATACGAGTCGGTCGGTTTGATGCTACGGGAAATGTTGATTGCCGATGGCAAGCTCGATCGCTTGGATCGCTGGGTTTTCGCTGCGAGATCATTGCTTAGTTCTCCGCGATTGATCGACGACGAAGTGTTGCTCTACGCGGGCTACACCGGGTTTCTCGAGTGCGACTTTGAACTTGCATCGATGGGTTGGGGGCAATTGGCGGAGGCGGGTAAACTCCCTGAACGGGAGCAATACATGCTCTCTGAGATCCCTGCTATTTCTAAAACGTGGGAGAAAGAGTTGGTGCGATTGCAGGAGGATGCAGCGAAGGACAATCCACGGGTTGAAATCGTGACGACCAAGGGTGTTATGGAGGTCGAGTTGTTCGAAGATGACGCACCCGAGTCTGTCGCGAACTTCATTTACTTGGTCGAAAATGGATACTACAACCGCAAGCCGATCTTTATGGTGCGTCAGCATTTTCTTGCACAGACGGGCTGTGAGAAAGGGGATGGTAAGGGGAATTCGGGGTACACGATCAAGGGCGAGTTCAATCTTCCAAGTCATCGGAGTCACTTCCGCGGATCCTTGGCAATTCCATTGGCTCTCGACACCACCACCAACGAGATCAATCCGAACTCTGGAGGAGCTCAATTCTACTTTTCGTTCCTGCCGACACCGATTTTCGATGGCAAGCATACCGTGTTTGGGCGAGTGGCTAGCGGTATCGAGACCCTTGGGCTTTTCAAAGTCGTCAACCTGACCGATGAAGAAGAGCGAAAGAACCCGGAATCCAATCCGGATGTGATTCTGCGAGCGAAGGTCTTAAAGAAGAGGGATCACGCGTACCGGCCAACCCCGGTGATCGGGCGTCTTCCTAAATGAGAATTGGCCGGCAAAAAATGGCCGGTGAGCGTGGGCGGGCCGAACTTCTCAGTGACTTGACCGAAACTGGGATTTGGGCTATTCTCCCTGACTCGTTTTTGGGCGGAGCGGCCGCAGTGATAAGTGCCGTTGTTACCCCTAAAACGTTGCGGATGTGGCGGAATTGGCAGACGCGCTAGACTCAGGATCTAGTGGCCTAATACATACGGCCGTGGAGGTTCGACCCCTCTCATCCGCACTGCATGGGTTCGTGTTCAGCGTTGCTTCGTGGGCGTGAAGCGTCCCACATCGCAGACGCAACGCCCTGCGATGAGCCTTTGATCCTTTCCTCGCGACCGATCTTTGATATGCCGAAAGACTTTCTTGCAGGGACTCTCCCCGAGTACGACGTCGTAGTGATCGGAAGTGGGTTGGCAGGGATGACTTCCGCCAACATTCTCGGGAGGGCTGGCCATCGCGTTCTGCTGCTCGAGCAGCATTACAAGCTCGGTGGATTGGCGACTTGGTTCAAGCGTCCAGGAAGTCATACGTTCGACATTTCGCTCCATGGTTTCCCTTATGGGATGCTCAAGAGTTGCAAGCGTTATTGGAACGATGCGATTACCTCGAGCATCGTACAGCTCAAGAACATTCGGTTCGACAATCCGATGTTCTCGTTGATGACGACCTACAACCGCGAAGATTTTACCAAGCTCTTAACGAGCCAGTTCGGTGTGTCGGAAGAGACGGTGGTGCGGTTCTTTGATACCGCCCGCGGCATGAACTTCTACGACGACCAGTCGATGACAACTCGTGAGTTGTTCGAGAAATTCTTCCCTGGTCGACAAGACATCGTCCGACTGTTGATGGAACCGATCACGTATGCAAACGGCTCTACCCTTGAGGACCCAGCGATCACCTATGGAATCGTATTTTCGAATTTCATGGCCAAAGGGGTATTCATCTACGAGGGTGGCACCGACGATCTCGTTTCGAAGATGCACGCTGAATTGACCAAGAACGGGGTCGATACGCGAATCCGTTGCGACGTCTCCAAGATCCTCGTTGGTCCGAAGGGGGTTCGGGGGGTTGTGGTCAACGGCAAAGAGATTCGTTGCAAAGCCGTCATCAGCAACTCGAACTTGAGGTCCACGATTTTCCAGATGGTCGGCCCCGAGCATTTTGATGCGAAATTCGTTGCGGATGCACAGGAAGTCCGGCTCAATAACAGCAGCACGCAAGTCTACATGGCGATGAAGCCTGGGGTGGAGATTCCCGAGTCGACGGGCGACCTACTTTTCTGTTCCACCGCTCCTGTGTTTCGTACGGACTTGCTCTTGGACCGGAACATCACTTCGCGAACATTCAGTTTCTATTATCCGAGAACTCGTCCGCATGCGAAGCAGCGATACGCGATCGTCAGTAGCACCAACGCTAACTGGAGCGATTGGGCGGATCTGAATGAGGATGAGTACGAGGCGAGCAAGCAGGATTTGATCGAAACGACGCTGGACGCACTGGAAAAATACGTTCCGAATTGTCGGGAGAAGATCGAGTTGGCCGAGGCTGCAACGCCACGGACGTTCCATCACTACACGAAGCATTTGGCCGGCGCGAGTTTTGGAACCAAGTTTGAGGGACTCGGTGTCTCACGAGCCTTGCCGCAACAGATCCATGGTTTGTACCACGCGGGTAGCGTCGGGATCATCATGTCCGGGTGGTTAGGCGCGATTAACTACGGAGTCATCGTCTCCAACGAAGTGGATCAGATGCTCTGCCGCAGCATGTCTTCCGCCGCGCCTGCATCCCGGCCCCAATGATGCAAATCCATCCTGCCACTCCAGTAACGCCTTTGAGAATCGCACCCCTGCTACGCAACCCTGTTACGCAATCCTGAGGAACTATGACGACCAGAAGGCGCGCACGCGAAGTCGTGCTCCAAGTACTCTATGAAGAAGATTTACACCCTTTGCGCGAGTTGGATGTCGCCAAAGAGTTCCTCGCAAAACGATTGCTCGACAACCGTCCTCTTATCGATTTTGCAGAGAATCTTTGGAGCGGTGTGCGAACCCACTGCGGTGAGTTGGACAAAATGCTCGGCAAGCATTCGGCCAATTGGTCGCTGAAACGCATGGCCACGATTGACCGTAATATTCTCCGTATGGCTGCTTATGAAATGATCCACGGGGCGGTGCCGGGACGCGTGGCGATCAACGAAGCGATCGAACTGGCGAAACGCTATGGAAACCACAACTCTGGTCAGTTTGTCAATGGAATCCTGGATCGCGTGCTGAAGGAGCATGAAGCGAGCTCGGCAACTCGAGATGCCGCTGGAATGGCCGAAGCTGCAGGTGAGATTTCGGGCTGAGCATCAATGTCCGATTGAGACAGCATCGAGCGGATTTGGTATCGTGTAAAGAGTGGCTCGTGCTTGAGATCGAAGGTGTGGATCGTGTCGGTCTGGTGCAAGCCTGGATGGAAAGACCGCTTCGACAGGAAAGAACCGACCCAATGCCTACTCCTCCGTCTCCCGACGATCGTCCTGATCCTAATGAGAACATGCCTGCGGTGAGAGCGCGCGTGACGGATCAAGTAGCCCGCGGTGAGATCAGTACCGGGGTCATTGTCGTCACCGGGGGGACTGAGTTTGTTCTGGATTTTGTTCGCAATATTCCCCGGCCTAACGCGATCGTAGCGAGAGTCGTATTGCCACACATGGTGATGCCGCAGTTCATCGAGGCTCTCTCGACCAACATTGAATTGTATCGGCAACGCTACGGTGAGTTGCCGGGTGCTCCGCAGCCAATCAATCCATCCACGGTGGAGAGCCATGTGGTCCAAGTCGGCACAAATTTGCCGGTCCCCAGTGGGCCGTCTCCTAGCATGCCAACTTCGGGTAGTCCAACTCTGGGTAGCCCAACTCTGGGTAGCCCAGTGCACGGAAATCCAGCCTCCAATCCCTTGCAGAGTTCTACTCTAGGTGCGGGTGAGCCGGGAGTTGGTTCGGCTCATGAAACGGGGGAACACCCGGCTGCCGGTGCATCTCAAGGTGTTTCTCATGGGGCGGCAGGTATAGGTCAATCGCCCAAGCGACAGAACCCGCAGGACATTTATGATGAGCTGAAGATCCGCGATGAGATCTTGTGTGGGGCGTATGCCAACGCGGTCATGATCGGGCATGGGCCGTACGAGTTTAGTTTCGATTTCATCACCAACTTCTATCCGCAATCCGCCGTGAGTTGCCGAGTGTTTTTGGCTGCTGGGCATGTATGGCGGCTCTTGGATTCGTTGAAACAATCTTGGGAGCAACTGCGTCCTCGCTTGGGCTTCCCGCCACCTCCGATGGGACCGAACGGACCCAATCGGCAGTGAGAGGAACAAAGTCAGCCCTGACCTCGATGCAATCGTAAGTCCTAAATAAGCCAACGAGAGAGCCAAGCCAACCAGAGAGCCATCTGCGATGAGCGAGCCAGCCCCATTGAAGGATTTGTTCGAGCCGCCGGACGGATTTGTCGCCGATCCGAGGCCATTGATCTTGGCGAGTTCCTCGCCGCGCCGTCGGGAGTTGATGCAACGATACGGTTATTGTTACACCGTCATCGAACCGGATCCCAATGCCGAGTGTGGGATTTGCACTCGCGAAACTCCGCCAGAAATGGTGGCCAGGCTCGCGTACCAAAAAGGTGCCGACGTGATCCAGAAGATCGACTCTGGGACTGTGGTCGCGTGCGATACGGTGGCCGAGTGTTTGGGAATGGTGTTGGGCAAGCCCGCGCATCGCGAGCATGCTCGCGAGATGCTGATGAGGCTCAGCGGCCGCGAGCATCGCGTCTATAGTGGCTTGTGCCTCTGGGATAAAACAACCTCGGCTCGATGCGTGCGTGTCGATGTGTCGGTGCTGAGGCTTAAGGAACTGACGTCGGAGGAACTCGAGGAGTATCTCGACGGCGAGCAGTGGGTTGGCAAGGCGGGAGCTTTGGGGTTTCAGGATGGCCCACGTTGGCTGGAATTGCTCGGCGGCTCGGCAACCAACGTCGTCGGATTGCCGATGGAACTCCTCGCCGAAGTGCTGCAAGGTTTCTGAGGCCATGAAGCGTTCGACGCTCCGAAAATTCCCCCCCGTAAAAAGCGTTGGAAATAGGCTTTTGAATTGTATACAATCATCATTGATGTGTATAATCCAGCCAGTGCGACGTCGGTACTGAAACGATCCTTGGCATCATTTGGAAGAGGGAGAAGTTGGCGTAATGACAAAATTCAGCGCGGTGCTCAACGAGGCCGATTTGGCGGCGCTCGAACGGGATCTCAAGTTTTATCCTGTGGAAAACGCCAATCCGAAGACGCTATCTCGCGAGCAAGTGGAACAGTACAACCGCTTGGGTTACATCGCTCCACTCGATGTTTTTAGCACGTCTGAAATCGACGGGATACGATCCTACTTTGATGATTTGCTCGTGCGAGTGATCGCCGAGGGTGGCAACAGTTACTCAATTTCGTCCGCCCATCTTAAGTATGGTCCCGTCTACGATATTCTGACGGAGCGACGCCTCGTTGACTTCATGGGGGATTTGTTCGGTGACGATGTGATCGCCTGGGGATCGCATTTCTTTTGCAAGATGCCCGGCGATGGAAAGAGTGTAGCATGGCACCAAGATGCCAGTTACTGGCCATTGTCTCCATCGAAAGCAGCGACGGTTTGGTTGGCGATCGACGATGCGGACATGGAGAACGCGTGCATGAAATTTGTTGCGGGCTCCCATCATTTTGGGCATATGACCTACCGCAAAAGCGAGAGCGACGATCACAATGTGCTCAACCAGTCGATCGACAATGCTGAGCAATACGGCGAGGTCGTGTATGACGAGCTCGAGGCGGGTCAGGTATCCATTCACAGCGACCTGTTGCTACATGGTTCGGAAGCGAATAACTCCAAGCGACGCCGTTGTGGGCTGACGTTGCGTTACTGCGCGGCGAGCGTGCGTGCTGGATTGCAATGGAATGAAAAGGGAGTTCAGGTGCGAGGCAAAGATGCATCGGGGCATTGGTACAACAACGCACGGCCATCGGGTTTTTAAATTCGATCGCGATTGCATATGAAAAAACGCTGGCAGTAAATCTGCCAGCGTTTCTCATTTCTGTTGATTCGAATCGGTCGAGCTTACCAAGGTCCACGGACTGGATAGACTCCGAACTGGTCGGTGTGGGTTGGCCAGTATGGGGTGGCCCGGAACATACCGCCGCCGGCTCCGTTGGGAGCGTTGCCGGAGAACTGGTGATAGACCGGTGTCATTGTGTTTTGCGAGACGCCCCACGAGTAATTCGACTGCATAGTAACGGTAGGAGGAACGATCAAAGCGGTTGGCTGACCGGTTCGCATCCAGTAATAGCCGCCGTGCCAAGGACGCTGGGAGGCTTGATTGCGAGCCCAGTAATCTCCCCACGATCCATGCCATGCCCAACCAGCGTTGTTGCCGAATCCAGCGCCGTTCCCGGCGCCGGCAGCAGCGGCACCAAGTCCCAGCCCGTGCCCATGAAGCCCGTGCCCATGAAGCCCGTGCCCGCCGTGGGAATGGCCGCTGCAATTGCCGCTGTTGCACTCCGTGCTATTGACCACTTGCTGAGCATTCGCGTTCATCGCGAACACGAGCGCGGCGACGATGCCGACGCTCCCTAAGATTATTCTTCGAATCATACGGTACTTACTCACTGTTTCATTGTTATTGAAGATCAGCTGCGCATCGTCCGTGAAGCTCGTCTGAACAATCGTTGGGACTCAGGGATCCAACCCTGAGTCATATCTAGCAATCGCTGATTGGCTTATTGGTGAGGCAATCGAATCGATTTGTAAGCCCAGTGAACTGCGCTTCGGGCTGGCGGAGCGTAGTAGGAGGCATGGGTTCTGTTCAGCCCGCGTCCATCATCGTAATACGAATGGTATCGGTCTTTGTGCTGATACAGATATTGATGTGGATAGAATGGCTGGTAGGTGTAGTAGGTGTGGCCAACCCACCCTGGAACCCCGATCGGAGACATGTACATGCCCGCAGTCGCTTGGTTCGCATTCCCTTGGGTAAAGTAATTATCGAACAGCGGCTGGGTGCCTTGACCGAGCACGTTTCCGTAGCTGGTCGTATTTCCCGAGCCTGCAGCCGCGGCGTGAGGCATGCCTGGCATAAACGAAGTACCTGGGGCGTAAGCAGCCCCTGGTACGTAGCTACCTGCTACGCCGCTACCGGCCGTACCGCAGTTTGCGCATTGAGCGAAACTGTTTGTTGAAAGACTCGAGAACGAGGCAACGGCGACGCCACCTGCCAACGCTGCTTTGATCAATCCTTGAAGTCGCATTCCTTCCACTCCTGTGACAGTGACGAAACATGCTTGCCAGTGGTCGCAATGATCCCGATGGCTTCACACACATCGGTTGCTCGGCGTACAACGCTAGCCTTCCAAAGACAATTCCAGGCGAAGGGAAGGAACTGTCGAGAAATGATGGCGTTCAAAGCGCGGAATCGGATCGTGTCGAAAATCGAGCGTCCGGCCTCAGGAACGTTCGATTTTCCCTAGCCCGCATAGACCGGTTTGCCGTTATCCTTTAACCTGACGGTTTCTGGGGCCGCTCGTGACCAGTGGCCCGTGATAGGTGCCCAAGGCCAGTGAATGGTCTATGGCAGGTAACGTACTCGATCCTGAATTGCAACATTGACGTCGATGGCAAATCCTCCGACCAAATCCCGCCGTGCGACCGCTGAGTCGATGGCCACCAAACAACGCGACGTGTCGGTGAGCGAGTTTTTCGCGAAGAACCGGCATTTGTTGGGGTTCGATAACCCCCGCAAAGCGCTCCTGACCACCGTCAAAGAAGCGGTGGATAACTCGCTCGATGCCTGTGAGGAAGCCGGCATCCTGCCTGAGGTCTGGGTGCGGATTGACCAGCCGGCACCTGGGCGGTTCCGGGTAGCGGTCCAAGACAACGGACCAGGCATCGTCAAAAAGCAAATTCCTTTGATCTTTGGAAAACTCCTTTATGGGAGCAAATTTCACCGATTGCGGATGAGTCGTGGGCAGCAAGGGATTGGGATCAGTGCGGCCGGGATGAATGGCATGCTGACGACCGGTCGGCCGATGCAGATCCTTTCCAAAACGAGCAAGAAATCGCCGGTCCATTATTTTCTTCTCCAAGTCGATACCAAAAAGAATCATCCTGAGATCATCAATGGCAAGGGGGAGGGAATCGACATCCCGACCGGCGAAAAGGGGCTTGCCTACATGCGAGACCAGGACATCGTTTGGGAAACGCATTACCCTGGCGACGATGGCAAGCTCGGGCAAGAGTTGGAGTCGGGAACCCGCGTCACGATCGAACTGACTGCCGTTTTCAAACGGAGTCGGGGTAGCGTGGATGAATACCTTGAGCAAACCGCGATCGCAAACCCGCACGTCACCATCCACTGGCAAAGCCCCGACGGCGAGCAACGCACGATCCATCGCACCACGATGGAACTTCCGCGCGAGGCGAAGGAAATCAAGCCCCATCCGTACGGCGTCGAATTGGGGCGTCTGATTACGATGCTCGGTGAGGACAAGTCCGTCACGTTGAGTTCGTTCCTCACCAGTTCCTTTTCCTGCGTGACCCCTTCGGTCGCAAAGAAGGTCTGCGAAGTTGCGAAGCTAAGCACAAGAGCTTCCGCGATCAAGGTCGGTCAAACCGAAGCAGAGCGCCTGTACACGGCCTTGCAAGAAACCAAGATTCGGCCACCGTCGACCGACTGCATCGTACCTATCGGGCGAGAACTCCTTTACGCGGGGCTCAAGGCAATTGTTCCTGGCGAGTTCCATGACGCGACGACGCGTCCGCCATCGGTCCATCGAGGCTCACCCTTCCAAGTCGAAGTGGCCCTCGCGTATGGTGGAGGTACGATCACCCAGAAATTGACCCGTGAGGAGTTGGTGGAATTGATCCAGCAATCCGATGCGCGTACGCTTCGCAAATTCCTCATCGATACCTTTACCGGCATCGGATCTGACTCGGCCGAGAAGATCATCGACGAAACCAAACTGCCAACCCGATGTAGCCCACAGAAACTGAAAAAGGAGCAGATCGATTCGCTCCATTCGGTACTTCGAGAAATCAATATCTCCGAAGGGCAGTCGATGCAGATTTACCGATTTGCGAATCGTGTTCCCTTGCAGTACCAACAAGGAGCATGTGCGATCACTCAAGCGGTCGTGGGTACGAATTGGCGATCCTATGGGTTGTCCCAATCCAAAAACTCACTCCCGAGCGGTCCCATCACCTTGATCGTGCATGTGGCTAGCGTCTGGGTTCCATTTACCAGCGAGTCCAAAGAAGCGATCGCGAACGCGCCGGAAATCGAGAAAGAGTTGAGGCTGGGTATCCAGGCCATCGGCCGATCGCTGGCTTCGTTTTTGCGCAAACGGCAAGCGATCGCTGCGCAAGGAAATCGGCGTAATGTGTTCCTGCGATACTTGCGAGAGGTCGCCGGGGCGGTTGCCACCATTCAAAAATCGGATGCAACTCCGATCTACGAAGATCTACTGCACGTCGCAAAGCGTAAAACGGCAACCGCGGATGTGAAGCTGGATGAGTTCGGTCAAGAGATCGCTGAAGAGGATGCTCAATAGCTTGCCTCGAATCTCAGTCGTCGTCGCTTTGAATCTTGATCACGGACGAAATCAAATAATGATCGGATAGCTTGCGACGAAAGAGCTTGATTTCGTCGTCGGTCCCATTCGAGGTCCGATGGACTTGTAAACGGCTTTCGGCGAATTCGCTCTGCGTTTGAGGAATAAATATTCGGTCGAATGGCGCTGTCCGATAGCCGTTGCTGCCGTCTCCCCAAACAGCCGTGGTTCCTTGTTCGTCCCGATTGAGATCCACAAATGCAGCTTCGGTAAGCACATTTGCGGTATCTTCGGCACCGAGGATGTTCGTATCCCCCAACAAGACGATATCGTCGTCCTTAAAGTGCTCCTTTAGTTTTGGAAGCTGAGCGACGAAGGCTTTCAGTTCGGCGGCTCGTTGCCGTTGTGTGAACGTTTTGTCCGCCGGATTATCTTCGTTGCGATTCGACTTTAAATGGACGGGGATAAACACCACGTCGGTTTTTCCTTCACCGAACGAGAGCTTTACCGCGTTGGCCCTTCGCTCGAAAAATTTGATTCCATAGGTTTCATCACCTCCGACTGGAATATCGAAAACGCCACCGACTTGGGTGGCTTTGTCCGATTTCCACGCGATGGCCAAATGTTGACCTCGCTTCACAAAATCCTCCGTATCCTCCGGATACGAGGTTTTGGGGAAAATGACATAGCTCCACCGTTCTTGGTATTTGTCCAACAAGGCTCTCTGAAGCAGTTCCAATTCTTGGCTCGTCCAAGGCGATTTGTCGGCGTCGACACCGATTTCCTCCAGTGCCAACACGTCGACTCCTGTGGAGTGGATGTACTCCGCAAGATCCTCTGGACGCTGCGGATTGTCCTTGCCAGGCCGGGCGCGTTTGTCAGGAAAGCCGAGCCATTCGATGTTCCATGAACCGATTCGCACCTCGTCGGCGTGGGTCTGAGCGGCAATTGTCGGGAAGCATTCGGGGATCAAGATCAAGCCGATGGTAAGTGTGAAAAGGACGATGGTTTTCATAGAGATAGTGCTATTGTTAACTTGCGGGTTTCGATGGGTTGGGCTCGATGCCGCCGAATCGGCGCTGTCTGCGCCCGAACTCTTCGACGGCCTCTTTCAAATCCGGTTTTCCAAACTCAGGCCACGCTTTTTGGGTGACCCAGAGTTCGCTGTAGCTGATTTGCCAAAGCAGAAAATTGCTCAGTCGCATTTCACCGCTGGTGCGAATGACGAGATCTGGATCTGGGATGCCAGCGGTGGATAGCGATCGCTCGATGGAACCTTCGTCAATTGCGTCAGGACTCAATCGCCCTGCGGCAACTTCCGACGCGAGCGTTCGGACTGCGTCGACGATCTCCTGTCGGGATCCGTAGTTGATGGCCAAGCAAAGTGTTTGCTTGGTACCGTTCTTCGAAATCTCGATGGCTTGATCCATAACTTGTAGAACGTCGCTAGGAAGTCCGGTGCGGCGACCGATCACCAGCAAGCGGATCGAGTTCTTAACGAGGCTCGCCGACTGCTGCGTCAGATAGGACTTCAGCAAACCCATCAGGAAATCGAGTTCCTCTTTGGGCCGTTTCCAATTTTCGTTGGAAAAGCAATAGAGGGTAAGGAACGGGATGCGATATTCGGCGCAAAACTCGATAGCCGTTTGGACTGACTTAGCGCCTTGGCGATGCCCTTCGATCCGCGGCAAGCCTCGTGATTGGGCCCATCGGCCGTTTCCATCCATGATAATGGCGATGTGCTGCGGAACCCGCGCCGAGTCTTGTATGGACGCGGAGCTTGCGGTACCCGTCGTTTTTTTCTTGCCGAAGAAGGCCATGTCGCACTAGATCAAGAAGATGGTTTGCTCTCGGTCTGGACCTACGGAGAGAACCCCAACGGGAACAGAGATCAGTTCTGAGATCCGATCGATGTAGCGGCGTGCGTTGGCAGGAAACTGGTCGAGGCTTCGGACACCGGAAACATCTTTGGACCAACCGGGCAAGGTTTCGTAGATGGGTTTGCAGCGGCGCAACGCGTCGGCTTGACTCGGAAGTCGATCGGTTCGTTCGCCGTCGAGCTCGTACGCGATACAGACCTTGAGTTCGTCAAAGTAGCTGAGGACATCGAGCATCATCAGGGACAGGTAGTTCGCACCGCTGAGCCGAGCGGTGTAACGGACGGCAACGGCATCGAACCATCCGCAGCGGCGGGGCCGCCCCGTGGTCGTACCGTATTCGCGTCCAATCTCGCGGATCTTTTGCCCCGTCTCATCGAGCAGTTCCGTCGGGAAAGGACCTCCCCCTACCCGCGTTGAGTAGGCCTTTGCGACACCGATCATCCGATCGATCCATCGCGGAGGAACTCCTGATCCACTGCACACACCAACGCCTGATGCATTGCTGCTGGTAACAAACGGGTAGGTTCCGTGATCGATGTCGAGCAAGGAGCCTTGGGCTCCCTCCATGAGGAGTTTCTTCCCGGCATCGAGTTGGTCATGCAGAAAGTACGTCGTGTCCTTGATCATAGGTCCGAGCGATTTCGCCCATCGCTGGCACAACTCCGTGATACGTCCGGCATCGAGTTCAGCCATGTCCTCGGGGGATGCGATGGAGGAGAGAAGAACCCGTTTGGAGTCGACGATCTCACGGATCCGATCGGGCAAGTTCGGGCTGATCAAATCGGCCATGCGCATGGCGTGTGTTCGGCCGACCTTGTCTCGGTAACACGGGCCTATTCCACGGTTGGTGGTACCGATACTTTCACCGCTGACGACGGTCTTATTGATGGCTCGGTCTTCGAGCATATGCCAAGGCATCACGACGTGGGCGCGATCGCTGATCATCAAATTGCGGCGAGGATTGATGCCGCGGCCTTCGAGTCCCTCGAGTTCTTTGATCAGCATGTTGGGCTCGATCACGACCCCGGGAGCGATGACATTCGTAATGTTGGACGACAAAATACCGGATGGCACGTGGTGCAGCTTGTACACTTCCTTGCCACTGACCACGGTGTGGCCCGCGTTGGCGCCTCCTTGGTAACGCACCACTACGTCATGTCGGGGGGCGAGAAGATCGACCAGCTTTCCTTTGGCTTCATCCCCCCATTGCAAACCGATTACGCACGTCGCTGCCACTGGATATCTCACCCGCGAAAAAGAGTCACCCGACTTTGCCCCATACGCGGGGGCGGAAATTCCGGCGAACTAAAAGCTAGAGTCTAGGCCCCAAGTGCTGAAACCGTCAAGGCTTAACCGCGTCCGCCTTCGCAGCAGGTCTCGCAAATCCTGTGGCAGCGAGAACACTGGAATTTCGCGCGTATTTCGATCAGCTTTCCTCCGCAAACGGGGCAGCAGGCAACTCCCATATCGGCACCTGTACCCGCGTCACCCAAGCGATCGATAAAAGTCGAGGATTGCTGGGGGCGAAGGCAGCGGTTGGGTTCCTTGGGTTCGGGCTGCATGCCGTTAGCTCCTGCGCTAAACACGTAAACGAAACGGGTAAAACCGAGTTACCGCTTTTGAAACTTAGCAATCGGATTACCATATCCGATGAGCCAATGCCGGTCGACACTCCTGCCCGCGAGCGGGCACCCAAATTCGGCCAGCCAATCAACCCTATGCCGATCGCGAACCGACACCTCGCAATCACGGTTAGCCCATTTAACCGCCCAGTAAACCGCCCAGTAAACCGCCCAGTGAAAGCCGTTAACCCTACGAAAACATCGCATGGGGGAACGGTTCACATCCACGCTTCAACCAGTGTATTCCTGAAACGGCCTTTCCATGAATCGTCAAAATAGCGACCTTCGAAACGCAGATGCGGGGACGGGTCGCTGGTCGCTCCCGATCCGGCTGATCGTATCTATCGCGATTCTTTTTCACTTTGGGGCGCTGGCACTTACCTATTTTTCCAACAACAGCCTTCGTCGTCCTGTTTTCGCGGACCGGCTTTTGATCCAACTGCAACCTTACTTAATCACGTTTGGGTGGTATTCCGAGCTGGCCCCGGTGGCCTTGGTGACAGACGATCCCTACGATCGGTCGATGAAGATCGAATACACATCGGCGGCGGCTGATACCCAATGGACGGAGTGGTTGGATTCGGCACGGGCCGATGCCCGATGGAGAAGGATGGTCGTCCTGGCCGGAGCGCTCGTGGCCAACGAGGATACGGACGGAATGGGGTTATTGGCCCATGCGATTGTGGCTCGCGCTGCAAAGAATGGTGTCGCCATGGATCGAATTCGTTTTGCGTCTACCGATGACTCCGGAGTGGAGCAATCGGTGTACGAGGCCAAAATTATCCGCTTGGACGGAATAGAAGTCACCTTGGTCCCAAGCATTGAGCCGACCCGCACGGTTCCGGTCGTATCTGCTGCGTCTCCCTCGGTTGGAGGGGAGTAATGTCGATGGAAAAGATGCGAGTCGAGTTGCTGAGCGATTGGTTTACAAGTGCAAAGAGTATTCCATCGCATTGGGATCGGTTTTGGTTTGCACCTGCATCGACCGCTTGGATAGCCAGAGTGCGTGTGGCCGTAGCGATTGTGGCGGCAATCCAGTTTTTGGTCGACGGTTTTTGGGTGCCGAGCTGGCTCGCTGGAGACGGCTGGTTCGATTTGGAAACAGGTCGCTACTTTATCGGCGAAGGTATCTCCGAGACTGGAAGCGCCTACCGTTGGTCGCTGCTCTTCCCCTTTCCTTCGCCATGGTTTGCACTCATGGTGGTTGTTCTCGGAGGGATCGCCAGTATTGCGACCATGTTGGGGATCGGTTCGAGGATATCCCCTCTCCTCGCATGGGCATGCCTGATTACTATCCACCATCGTGCGCCGTGGCTCACGACCCCTGCCGAAATGCTTCTAGCAGCTGGCTTGATTTATTTGGTCATCGATCCAGGTAGGCTGGCATGGGACTGGCGGCCGAAACGCCATGATGGCCAAGAGCGAGTGTTGGCAAACCTCGCCGTGCGATGCATCCAAGTCCATGGCTTGGTGTGGTTGTGCTTTAGCATCGCGAGCATGTTGCAGCAGCAAGTCTGGTGGAATGGTAGTGCGGTTGCCATGATGAGCCGTCAGCGGGGTGGCTTCTGGGGAGGAGGCTTCGGAGGCGTTATTGAAGGGACCAGTTGGTTTGGCCAAGGAGCCACGGTTGCAATCCTGGCCTTGCAGTTCGTTGGGTTGCTCATGTTGCCAAGAGCCTCCACCGCAGCCCTCGGGTACTTGGCGATGGTGATCTTGTCGGGACTCCTTGTAGTTTTCGATGGCGATTGGATGTATGCTCTAGCAATCTTGGCGATAACCAGCGCTTGGCTCCCACTGGCTGGCAAGGCTGACGCACGGGCTGGCGAGGCTGACGCACTGGCTGGCAAGGCTGCCGCACTGGCTGGCAAGGCT
>CAIYZV010000252.1 GCA_903930765.1 uncultured Pirellula sp. | reverse complement strand
GGATGATTTACCCAGTGCGGCATCCAATACCGACGCATCCAATACCGACGCAAACCCGTCGCACGAACCCGTCTTCGACACGGATATCCTGCCCCTGCTCACCAAGCATGGTTGCAATTCGGGCGCGTGCCATGGTGCAGCGGTCGGTCGCGGAAATTTTGCGTTGTCTCTCTTCGGTAGCGATCCAGATCGGGACTATCGATCGATCGTGCATGAGTACCAAGGCCGAAGGATTGTGGTCGCCGATCCAGAGTCGAGCTTGCTCCTCGCAAAACCGACCGGCGGCGTCGCGCACGGCGGGAACGAACTCTTTGACACAGACAGCAGCTCAGCTCAACTCTTGATGGGATGGATTGCTCGTGGTGCTCCGAGAGGGGTCGCAGCGCGGTTGCAATCGATGACGGTCCAACAAGACGCTTTTTCACACCCTGCAAGCAACACCGATCCTACTGCGAATCATTCCGTTCGAATGGCCGTAACGGCGACCTTTGCCGACGGTACATCGCGCGATGTTACCGAGCAAACGTTATTCACTCTGGATCCATCGAGCGAAATCCAGTGGAGTTCAACGGATGCTGTGGCAACACTAACCCGACCCGGACGTCATGTCGTGATTGCGCGGTACATGGATCGGGTGGTACCTGTTGTACTTCTCAGGCCATTCACCGAAGCAAGTACTGTTGCTCCAACACCATCGACGAGCCATTGGATCGACGTTGCCATCGATCAACAGATCGAACAACTCGGGATCAAGCCTGCCCCGGCGGCGAACGCATCAGAGTGGTTTCGACGCGTCAGCTTGGATTTGACGGGTCGATTGCCGACGCTGGAACAGTTGAAGGAGTTCCAAAACGACCGCGAAGTGGATCAACGAGAGCGCTGGGTGTTGCGATTCGTCTCCAGCGAAGCGTTCGTCGATTACTGGACGTATCGCATCGCGCGCATGTTTGGACTTCGTGCGATCGCCAGCGAACCGGAGGCGACCAGCACCCTTGCGCGATGGATCCGAGAGGCGGTTGCGACCGACCGACCATACCCTGAGATGGTCCGCGATCTATTACGTAGTGAAGGGGATTCCCATCAAATTGGACCGACGAATTTCGCTCGACTGATCAACGATCCCCGATCGCATGCGGAACTTGTTGCCAATGTCTTTATGGGAACACGGATGCAATGCGCGAATTGCCACAATCACCCATTCGACCGATGGACTCAAGACGATTTCCACGGCCTGGCTGCGGTATTCGCTGGGGTGGAGCGAGGTCGAATCGTTCGCCATACGAATCGCGGTCAAGTCACCAATCTGCGCACTCGCGATCCGGCTTTGCCGCGCATCCCCGGAGTGAGGTACATCGAATCCAATGGCGTCACTCGAATCGAGCAGTTTTCTGATTGGCTCACAGATGCGGAGAATCCCCTATTGGCCAGGGTCATGGCGAATCGGTTATGGCGAGCGATGATGGGACGAGGACTCGTCGAGCCGTCTGATGATTTCCGAGAGACGAATCCACCGTCCCACCCGGAGTTGCTCGATCGGTTGGCGCACGAGTTTCAAAAATCAGGCTACCGATTGCGTCCGTTGCTGACACAAATCGCGTTGAGTAACGCCTATGCACGTTCGAGCCAATCCGAAGACCCGCGGATCGACTCGAGTTTTTTTGCGGTGGCGATGTGCAAACCTTTGCCACCGGAAGTCCTCTTGGATGCCGTTCACGATGCGCTCGGGGTCGAGATTCAAGACGCAAAGTCAGGCAAGCCGATTCGGGCGGTCCAATGGATCGATCCGAGCGAACCCAACCCAACGCTCGATATTCTCGGTCGCTGCAGTCGCGGGTTCTCATGCGGTGATCCTGTGCCTTCTCAAGGATTATCGATGCACTTGCATTGGATGAATGGAGATGTCGTCAATGGACCATTACTCTCCGGAAAGACGTTTTTTGATCCATGGATCATGTCCGATGCACCAGCCCGCCGGATCGTTGAAACTGCATACCTCAGGATCCTCAGCCGAGAACCGACGCGAGACGAGTTGACGCGATGGGAAAACGCCATGCCCGCCGCAATCCCCGAGTTTCGCAACGCGAGACAAGCCTGGGTGCAAGATTGGATCTGGAGCATGCTGAGCACCTCGGAATTCCAAAGCAACCATTAAATTAATTGGTCGACGAATCATGCGAAATCCGAGTGAAATAATGTTATCGACACGATGGAACAGCCGACGCAGCTTCCTTCGCCTCGGTGGTTTATTGCCTTGGGGTATGGGGCTGGAACCTTGGCTGACCCGAGGCGATGCATTCGCGGCAACGGCACCCAAAGCGACCGCGAAATCATGCATCCTGCTGTGGCTCGATGGAGGCCCGAGCCATTTGGAGATGTGGGATCCCAAGATCGATGCCCCATCCGAAGTTCGCGGGCCATTCGGCTCGATGGCGACATCGATTCCAGGAGTCCATTTCTCGGAGAATCTTCGCCAGTTATCCGCGTTAGCTCATCGAATGACAATCATTCGCTCGATGACGAGTCCACTCGGTGAGCATGGGCTCGCAAACAACTACATGCTGACAGGTTACCAACCGTCTCCTTCGCTCGAATATCCGAGTGTCGGTTCGATCGTCGCACAGCAGCGAAAACACGAATCCCTATCGATCCCGTCGTACATCGGTATACCTGAGCAGCGCATCGGAATGGGCGCTGGCTTTTTAGGAGTCGATGCTGCACCTTTTATCACCGGCGGAGCCTTTACGGGTGGGGATCCCGTCTCGTCTGCGTTCCGAGTGCGCGATCTCGATTTCTATCCCGGAATCGATGCGGTCCGGTTTCAACGTCGCCGCGATTTTTTGTCGGAACTCGAAGGGAGTTATCGTGTCGATAAGCATCGAGGAACCGCGATGGATTTGGCGACCGAGATGGTTTCCTCCCCGATGGCCAAAGAGGCGTTCGACGTGCAGAGAGAACCCGCAGCGGTTCGAGAACGTTACGGGAATAAAACATTCGGTCAAAGCTGCTTGCTCGCACGGCGCCTCGTCGAGCGAAACGTCCCCTTTGTTACTGTCGTGCAAACCGGTTGGGATACGCACGAAAACTTAGCGTTGACGCTTCGCGATGGTTATTCGGGTGCCAAGGTTGGTGTGGGGTTGATACCGACGTTCGACCAAGCGGCATCGGCGTTGATCGAGGATTTAGAACGTCGGGGATTGCTCGATCAAACGCTCGTGGTCGCGATGGGTGAGTTCGGTAGAACGCCCAAGCTGAACCCGCGCGGTGGACGCGACCATTGGCCTCGAGTCTTCAGTGTGATGCTATGCGGTGGTGGAATCCCTCAAGGATTCGTGCTCGGCCGAAGCGATCGCGTGGGTGAAAGTCCCGCCGAACGGCCTGTCACGCCTGCGGATCTCGCGCGAACGATCATCGCCCGTATGGGAATCGATCCGGATCAACTATTGCACACGGCCGATGGCCGTCCGATCCCGATCAATCAGCATGGAAAATCGATCAGCGAGCTTCTATGAACGATTCGCACTATGGATTCAGACTTACTGCATGCGTTTGGTTTTTTATCGCCTGCGGTTCCTTTACTGCGATTTCTCCATGCATCGCACAACCATCGCTGAATGTGGGTGATCCCGCGGGATCAATGAATGCGCTGCACCGAACGATCACGGCCGTTGCATGGGATTCCCTAGGAGCACAGATTGTTGCAGCATCGGATTCGCAACTTGAATGCATCGATCCAAAGTCGTTGCAGAGCGTTCGACGGTTGGCGGTCGAGATGAGAAAAATCGCTCAGTTGGCGTTCTCCGCAGATGGTAAATATTTGCTGGTTGCTGGTGGTAACCCTTCCGAAACGGGCAGCGTGGAACTGTACGATTGGCCAAACGGACGATTGTTGGCTCGCCACACGAGCCTATCTCAGAAAGAACCTAGCGGCGATTCGTCAGGAAGAAAGGATACCTCGTTTCGCGATGTTGTTACATCGGTTTGCTGGTTGCCCGATCAATCGGGATGGATTGAAGGATCATGGCAAGGGCTTGTGCTCGTTCGAGCGTTGGATGGTACCGTTGTCACCACTTTCGAGGGTCACTCAGGACCGCTCCTCGCAGTCGATTGTCTGGACGATCAGCATGCCGTCTCGGCTGGGATCGACCAAACCATCCGAATATGGAACAGGCATGATGGGACCGAGGTGCGGAGTCTGGACAACCATACGGGTTCGGTAACCTGGTTGCAGAGCAAACCGAATCCTAGCGACAGCACAGCACTGCAACTCCTCTCTGCGAGCGCGGACAGCACGGTACGATTGTGGGAACCGGGCATCGGTCGGTTGGTGAGGTTTGCGCGATTGAGCAGCGCACCGGTTGTGGTTTGCAATAGCCCGACGGAATTGCGATTTTTGGTGGGGCTGGAAAATGATTCGGTCCTCGAGTTGGACATGCGGTCGCTCGAAACGAAAGTCTTGTTGGAAACCAGCCACAGCGAACTATCGCAGAAAAACGTGGCGAGGGATCGTATCGAAGCGATGCTTGTCGTTCCGGCGTTGGAACAAGAGTCGCCGGGGGAAGTGATCGTATGGCGACAATCCGGAGTATCGCGATTGAGCCATTGATCCATCGACGAACAAGACTCAGTCAATCGCTCGTACTCAGTCCGATCATCGAAGTGTATCCTGCCCCGAATCTGCTTCAACCGGCTATACTGTTCGGTTCTTAAAAACACTCGAGCGACGAGGGAAACTCCCTGTTTTATGGCAAATAGAAACCCTTACGAGCCGTTGAATGCAGTGGACCATCCGGGGTTGACTAAGACCGCGTGGCTTGCAGTCGCTTTGCTGATGCCGGTCGCGCTATTGAATTATCTCGATCGACAGATGATGGCGTCGATGCAGAGTTCCGTCATCGCGTCGATCCCTGATTTTGCGGATGCGGAAAACCCGCAAGCGATGTGGGGGTTCATGTTGGGGCAATTCAAATGGGTTTATGCCGTTTTCAGTTTGGTGGGAGGGGCGATTGCCGATCGCTACAGCCGCCGCTGGGCGGTGTGTGCGAGCCTATTCGTCTGGTCGGCTGTGACGTGGTGGACTGGTCACGTCACTACGTACAACGAACTGCTGTGGGCTCGGTCATTGATGGGTGTCAGCGAAGCCTTTTATATTCCTGCGGCATTAGCATTGATCGCAGACTATCACACGGGTCAGACCCGGTCGCGGGCTGTCGGGTTGCATCAGATGGCGATCTATTGCGGAGTGATCGCAGGTGGCTTTGGAGGCTACGCTGCAACCCAATTTGGTTGGCGCAGCGCCTTTTTTGCTTGCGGGGTTGTAGGAGTTTTGTATGCATTTCCATTGTTGTTGATACTCAAAGACGCTCCGCGATGCGTCGCAGGGGTGTCGGGAGAGACGGAGATTGGGCAACGGGGTAAGAACCCGATCGAGTCGATGGTCGGGCTCCTATCGAATCCGTCGTTCTTGTTGCTGGTTCTCTACTTCACACTCCCAGCCATGGCGGGTTGGGTGGTTCGAGATTGGATGCCATCGATCTTGAAAAAAGAGTTCAAGATGGGTGAAGGGGCTGCGGGAGTTGCGGCCACACTCTATTGGCAAGTCGCCGCGATTTTCGGCGCCGTTCTCGGTGGAACCATTGCCGATCGCTGGATGCAAAAGAATCTTCGTGGGCGAATCTATGTTAGCGCGATAGGTATGCTGATGATCGTGCCGGCGATCTTTGGAGTTGGGAACGCGACCAGTATCGGAATGGCGGTCGCTTTTTTGATTCTGTTCGGCTTGGGGTGGGGATTCTTCGATGGCAATAACATGCCGATCCTGTCTCAGATCGCCAAGCCGCAACTGCGGGCCACCGGGTATGGGATCATGAACTTTGTCAGTATCAGCTGCGGTGGGCTGGCCGATTGGGGGTTTGGGAGGTTGCAGGATGCAAAGGTCCCGCTCAATGTGAGTTTTGGTTTGTTTGCATTGCTGGCGATCGTGTCGGTAGCGCTTGTGCTAATGATTCGTCCGCGAACTGAAGAAGAGTTGAATTGACGTGAAACGATTGCATGGATTGGTGGCGGCAGTACATACACCTATGGGTGCGGATGGGGCGCTGCGATTGGAGGTCGTTGAAAAGCAAGCCGAACATATGGTTCGCAATGGTATTGCGGCAGTCTTTGTCGGCGGCTCGACAGGAGAAAGCCACTCGCTGACGGTCGAGGAGCGGCTGCTGCTCGCCGAGCGGTGGGGAAATGTTCTACGCGGGTCTCAGCTTCGATTGGTAGTGCACGTCGGAACGAATTGCTTGAGCGACGCGCGTCGCATGGCCCAGCAAGCGGCAACGATCGGTGCAGAAGCAATTTCCGCGTTGGCTCCGAGTTACTTCAAGCCGAAATCGATCGAGGTGCTCATCGATTGCTGTGCGGAGATCGCCAGTGCAGCTCCTGAATTGCCATTTTATTTCTACGATATCCCCGTTCTGACTGGGGTGCAGTTCTCGATGTCCGCATTCTTGGAGCAAGCGTCCAAGCGGATCCCGAATTTGGTCGGACTGAAATTCACCAATTCGGATCTCGCGGCCTACCTGCGGGTGCTGCAGATGGACGATGGACGTTTCGATGTACCATGGGGTATCGATGAGCATTTGTTGGGGGCGCTAGCTACGGGAGCTCAAGGCGCGGTAGGGAGCAGTTACAACTTTATCTCACCGATTTATCTGCGGCTCATCGAAGCCTTTCACAAGGGGGATATCGCCAAGGCACGCGAGGAGCAACTGCTCAGCGTTCGGTGGATTGAGACGCTAGCTGGTTTTGGCTATATGGCAGCTGCGAAAGCGACGATGGGCTATCTAGGAGTGGAGGTTGGGCCGCCGCGTTTGCCGAACGCGAAATTGACCACACAGCAGCATCGCGAATTGATGGATGCAATCGCTAAATTGAGTGGTTGAAGTTACCGCGTTGGTTCTGGTCGCATTTAGTGGAACGCGGCGTGCATTTAGGAATCAAGCTATTTCAGGATCGAACGCAGAAGACCGAAAAGCACAGCGCCATAGAGGCGCATAGATATTCCTAAATGATCGCCGAAATTCATGACTTCGAAGTCATGTACGGCTAGCAACCCATTACGGCTTGACCTTCGCGTTCTTCGCGGCTTCGCGTGCCGCTTCATCTCGGATCCATGCTTCATCGAACTCTGCATGCTTCATGCTCTTTCCCCCTTCGACAAAGTAGCTGTAGACCGCGTGCAGATGGCCGTCTCGGGATTGGATGATCGCGGGATAGTGATAGGATCCGCTCGGTTGATTCTCCAGGTGGCAAGTGATCGGCCAGGAATGGCCTTCGTCCTCGGAGAGGGAGACCGCCAAGCGATTGCGGCCTTGGGTGGTATCGTTGTGGATTAGGACCCAATGTCCGTTTTGGAGTCGTACAGCATCGAGGCCTGAGCCTGGGTTGGGCAGATCTATGGATGCAATCGGTCCCCATGATTCACCGTCGTCGTTGGACTCGCAAGCACGAACCTTTTGGGTGAAACCATTCTCGCGCATATAGGCGACCAAGGTTCCATTGTTTCGCCGAAGGACACTGGGTTGGATGTTGCCGAAACCGATGAGAGGTTTGCTGGCCCGCCATGAGTTCCCACCATCATCGCTGATCGCCATCAGAGAAAAAGAATAGGTGTCGCTGTAGAGTGGGAGCAAAACCCGTCCCGATGGAAGCTGTGTCGGCTTGCATCGCGGTTGCCAGCCGAGTCGCTGGAAAAGTTTATCAGCGAGTCGCGATCGTACTTCTGTGATTTCTTGACTGAGTTTTTCGGGGATCGGTCTGGGAATAGTTTCGACGAATGCGTCGAGCATAGGAGTCACCGTGCTGCTGAAATCGTCCGGTTTAAGCCACAGGCTCGCGCGTTGGCTCCATGCGGGGGAACCGGACCCTGTGGGGGACGCCGAGATGAGTTGCTGGGTGATGCATGATTCCCATGTGTTCGCAAGGACTAGTGGCCAAAACAGATGCAATTGCCCTTTGGGATCAAGCCATAGGCAGGTGTTTCCATCGGGGAAGCCGGGGGTGTCGACCATCAAGAACGCATCGGTCCATTCTTTTTGGTTTGGTTTCTTTCTAGCACCATAGACGGCGACGTCATCCGCTTTGCGTTCACCCGAACCGCGGTACCACGAGACCAGCAGCTCGCCATCGGTGAGCTCGACGATTCCCGGCGCGTGATTGTGTTGCGGGTGCAGTGGGAAGATCAGTTCCGAAGAAAAGAAAGGCTCCTCGGCGGACGCTGTGGAAATCATCCAAAGTGAGCTGAGGAGAGACGCGATCATGCATAGCGTTTTCAATCGCCAATAACTGGGTGAAGCGACTAGAAGACTTTTCAGGTAGAGGCGATGAATGTTCCTACGAAAAATTTGGGGCGGAGTCATATGGGGACCTCATTGGAGCTAGCTTTTCTTTTTTAATTTAAACGTTGAAGCAACTTGGATGGGAACCGGGACCGTTCTTTGGGCATTTTAAAACAGCGTTCTGCGATCGCAGAACGCTTGCAAAAGAACCTGGAAGCAGAAGGAAGCTTGACGGTTGTAGGGCCGGCTTAGAGCGAGTGTCCGGATAAACCTTGCTGCATGTTAAGGTTTTCCTGCGGGAGGAAGGCGTGCCTCTCGATACAGGAGGGTGGATTCTGCCCGAAGACGATTCTGCCCGAAGATGATTCTGCCCGAAGATGTGGATTGAAACCGAGCGATGGATCGCGAAGTACCCAGTTCGAACTCTGCTAAGAAACTCAACCGTCGCCAAGCCCTCCGCATTGGATTGGCAGCAACGGCTACTGGCTTCTCTGCAAGGACATCCAGCGCCGAGGATCGTACGAGTCTGGTATCGACCGTAAAACGGATGGCGAAGCCTGAATCGGAGTTGCGTCATCGAGCGATCAGCGACTACCGGCAAAGCATGCAGCAG
>CAIYZV010000251.1 GCA_903930765.1 uncultured Pirellula sp. | reverse complement strand
TACGATATTGAGATCGACGTTGCGGCGCAGCAAATGGATGAAGTGGTTGCCGCCGATGCTGAGGGAATCTCCGTCACCTGTGATGACCCAAACGCTGAGATCAGGTCGGGCGAGTTTGAGCCCCGTAGCCACTGCTGGAGCCCGGCCGTGGATCGAGTGGACACCGTAGGTATTCACGTAGTAGGGAAAACGGCTGCTGCATCCGATTCCTGAAATGAAGACGGTTTGCTCGGGAGGGATGCCGATCTCTGGAAGAACCTTCTTCATTTGGGCCAGGATGGAGTAGTCGCCGCATCCTGGGCACCATCGAACATCCTGATCGCTCGCGAAGTCGTCAGCTTTTAATACATTTAGCGCGGTGCTCATGTCTGGTCGTGCTCTATTTGGATTGGTTTCAGCGGGGGCGGATGCGTTTGTTGTTTTGTTAGTAAAATTGTTGGTGGCGAAGGCTTCGTCGAGTTTACTTGGTCGATACCGCGTTCGGGCGATTTGCAGACTTGGTCATCTCGCAGATCTTCTCGAACAGTTCGGTCACCGTAAACGGCTTGCCTTTGACCTTGTTGTAGCCGACCGCGTCGACGAGGTAACGGCTGCGGATCAGCATCCTCAGTTGGCCCATGTTGAGTTCTGGGATCAAGACCTTCTCGTATCGCGAGATGATCTCCCCAAGGTTGCTTGGGAATGGATTCAAGTAACGGATGTGAGCGAGTGCCACACTTCGGCCGGCTTCTTGGGCTTGTTGCACGGCGGTCAAGCACGCTCCGTAGGTGCCACCCCACGAAAGGACCAAGAGTTCACCGCTCTGGGGCCCTAGGACTTGCTGAGGGGGGAGGAGTTTGGCGGCATTCGCGACCTTTTGAGCCCGAATGTTGACCATCTTCTGATGGTTTTCTGGGTCGTAGCTGATGTTGCCGGTGCCATCTTCTTTTTCGATCCCACCGACGCGGTGCATGAGGCCCGGAGTGCCGGGGATAGCCCATGGTCGCGCGAGCAACTCATTGCGAAGGTACGGTTTGAACGGTCCGTTCGGATTGTTGTTCCCTTGAGGGTGCTCGATCTTGATCGGCGATAGCTTGGACACATCAGGGATGAGCCATGGCTCGGCACCATTGGCGATGTAACCATCGGAGAGCACCACTACCGGTAGCATGAGTTGCGTTGCCAGCATCCAAGCTTCTTGGACGATTTCAAAGCAGTCGCCGGGGCTTCGGGCTGCGAGAACCGGCAAGGGTGCTTCGCCGTTTCGTCCGAACATCACCTGCAACAAGTCTGCTTGTTCGGTTTTCGTAGGAAGCCCGGTGCTCGGGCCACCGCGTTGAACATCGATGACCAAGAGAGGCAGTTCCAGCATGATCGCTAGCCCCATCGCTTCGGTCTTGAGGGCGATCCCTGGACCGCTCGAAGTGGTAACCCCCATTTGGCCACCATAGGCTGCGCCGATCGCAGCGCAAACCGCGGCGATTTCGTCTTCGGCTTGGAAGGTACACACACCGAAATTCTTGTACCGAGCCAACTCGTGAAGGATGTCGCTGGCCGGTGTGATGGGGTAGGACGCATAGAAAACCTCTTTGCCGCTTCGCTGGGCTGCAGCGAGCAACCCCCACGCAAGGGCTTGGTTCCCCATAATGTTTCGGTACGTTCCCGGGGTCAGCTTGGCAGCTTCGACATTGTACGAATGACCGAGGGCCTCGATCGTTTCTCCAAAGGCCCAACCCGATCGCAATGCCTTCTCGTTCGCATCGGCGATCGCTGATTTTCCGGCGCCGAATTTGCCGTGGATAAATCGCAGGGTGGCATCCATGTTTCGGCCGTAGAGCCAGTAGACCAACCCCATCGCGAAAAAGTTTTTGCAACGATCGGCATCCTTGGAGCCGAGACCAAACTCGGCCACCGCTTCTTTGGTGAGCCGCGTCATCGGGACCTTGATCAAGCGATAGTTTTCCATCGAGGGATCTTCAAGCGGACTCGTGTTCAACTTCGCGAGCTTGAGATCCTTTTCCTCGAAGCTATCTTCGTTGACGATCAGCAATCCTCCTTTGGGGAGGTCTGCCACGTTCGTGACCAGTGCGGCGGGGTTCATCGCGACCAGAGCGTCGAGCGTATCGCCAGGTGTGTGGACCTCGTGCGAAGCAAATTGGACTTGGAATCCAGAAACCCCAGCGCGGGTTCCTCGCGGCGCCCGAATCTCCGCTGGAAAGTCAGGGAAGGTTGCGACGTCGTTTCCAAGCAACGCAGATGTGTTCGTCAATTGCTGACCGAGCAACTGCATACCATCACCCGAGTCACCCACCAATCGCACGGTGATTCCACTTACAAATTTAACAGGCTTCTCGGTCGACGAGAGAGATTCGGTAGACATTGTTTCGATAGGATCGAGGTAGGATCAAAAAACCAGCGACTCGGAATCTCCGCCGCGCCATCGACCATGCCCGCATGGATATTGCTTGCATTGTCTAACGTTCAACGTCGATTGCCGGGCACTCTGGAGAGAACTCCGCTCCCCCGAAACGATAGGCCTCGCATGGGGGGATTTGACGGTTGTATCGATTCTCGGAGCTCGGTCGGATGAGCTATTTTGGCAAATCACTCCTAGGTTGAGTATGTCAAAATCGCCCAAAACCCCTACTTTCCCAACGCTTTTCTCTCTGAGACTCGCTGCAAAAAGCCTTCATGCCTTTCCAAAGCCTACCCGTTGGGATTGAGAATTAAAAACACATCAACATCAAAACCACCTCGCCACAGCTTTATTCACCTCAGCGGGCTTATTCACCTCAGGGAGCTTATTCGACTTCGGAGGTAACGACATCGAGTACTCGGAGCTCGAAGTGCTCCAGCAATTTCCCCAAGGGTACGATCAACGCGCGATAGAGACTCCATGAACCCAACGCCCATGGAATTGCCAGGATAAGTGCCAGTGGGACCGCGGCCATCGCTGGAACGAACCGACTGACCAGAAACTCGACTCCGAGCGGGGCGAGGCTCAAACAGAACATGGTGGGTATCAACGTCGATAGGAGCAAGGTCATGACAACCGCCCGCCAGTTGAATCGCTTGGGTTGGATCCCGCCAGAGGGTAATCCAAACGGAGCCAAGATCGATTGGAGGTTTGTGATCAAGAAGAAAACCGGAATGAAGGTCAGGATCGCTAGCAGGGAGTAGAAAAGTTTATCCAAGGGAATCCGCCAGTAGATCCCAATCGCGACGCAGGTCAGTGCGGCTACCGCGAATGCAGGGATGCCATATGCGATGTTGCGACCGTTCAAGATCCGATGCCTGGGTATTGGGGACAGGACCCACGCGCGGAAGCCCGAGCGATCGAAGCCAAACAAGTTGCCTAAGAAGCCCGAGGAAGTGAAAAGACAGAATCCTGAAATCCCCAAGGCGAGGAACGTATCCAAAAACGGATTGGCCGACGATTTCCAGTAACCCATGACGAACAGCAGAATGATCGGCTGGATGAAGGGACCCATCAATTGCAGCTTCATCTCAGGGGCTCGCCATATCGAAATCCATGTTTGGGCGACGATGGCGGACAAGGTGTCATCCAACATCGGAAAGGTACGCTCCATCCAAGCGGTTCTTTCCCCGGAGCTTTCCAGCGGCCCAGCAGTGGAACCGGTCTGGCTAACCCTCGTCTGGCTCACGACCGGGGAGGATGTTGCAACCGTGTTGGGTTTGGACATGCCGGGATCGGAACCGAACCCGTGCTGATAGTACCGCAATGTCGTCGCATAGTTTCGTCGCAACGACCATGCTGAGATCGCCAGCATCCCAGGAACCAAACAAAGCGATTTCCAAGGTGACTTCGGAATCGACTCGGCACATGCCGCAAACCAAAAAGGGGGGGCAGTCAAATCGAGCCAACCCAAGGCCGCGTCCAACAACCCCTTGAGCTCATGGAAGGATGCCGCACTAGAGGCAGGCCCCGTGTCAGCAGGCCCCGTGTAAGCAGGCCCCGTGTCAGCAGGTACCGTGTCAGCAGCAGGTACCGTGTCAGCAGCAGGTACCGTGTCAGCAGCAGGTGCCGTGGTTGGTGCTGATCCAAGCGGGACTTCGGACGGGGATTCTGGAGGGAGTGACTCGTCGATTCTTTTCGCGATGTTTCCATCCGTGTTTCCATCCGTGTTTCCATCACCCAGGCTCTCGTCGAGAGAAGGAAGTGGTGCGGTGGGAGGCAACGTGCTATCGGGCAGCACCGTTGGAGGCGGGGGCAGAACGCCATGGGTGTTGGGCTTTGTGATTCGAGCAATGTAGGAGGTGAATTGACTGACCGACAGACCAACCCCGGCCATGGTGATGCCAACGACAAAGGGCAACAGCAACATCACCAATCGCCTGCGTTTCGGATTGGCCACCCACGCCGATAGGATACTTCGCAAGTGCGATGTCAGCGCGGTGATCATCAGCAAATACGCCAGCAACGGGATGGCGATCAAGAGTACCGAGGGTCCGCGCGAGATCGATCCACCAAGGATCAATCCCATGCAGATGCACGTGAAATAGATAAAGGGCAAGTTGCCCAAGGAAAGGATGTAGTTAAGGGAAAAGACATGGCTTGGCGAGATCGGCAAATGCATGATCCGGTCCATGCTGACCCCATCGCTCCGAGTTAGCTCCGTGGAGATCTCGATGATCCAAAATAAAAGGAAGGCGAATACCAAACCGTTCCAAGCATACAGCGGGTAGTCCATCGAAGTAGCGTTTCGATAGAGAGCGAATCCAGCGATGGCACCGATGAGGACAGCCAAGATAGTCCCCATGCTGATCGCGGAATAGAAAACAAAAACGATCACCTTTCCGAGGATCGATTCTCGCGACCAGCGGTTCGCTACGATACGCGATTGAAGGAACAGAATCGCGCTGAAATGCTGAATGCACGTCCGGATCCAACCGGACAATGAGGCTTGGTCAGTATCGCTACCATGCCGCGATGCCTGGTCTCTCGAGGGGAGGGCAGGGGAGGGCAGGGGAGTGCCGGCAGTCTGAGGGGTCACAGTGCGGCATCCCCATCGTTGGTTTTCTCTGTTTCGAGGCTGGCTGGCCCAACATGCGCAGCCTGGCTACCAGTCTGACTGGTGCGTGCTGAGGTCTCCGTAGAATCCAGCCAGTCCAGCGTTGCAGTAGATCCGTTTTCCGTGCCAGCAACTTCGATGAACTTTTTTTCGAGGGAACCTGATTCTAAGATTTCTTGCATGGAGTTTTGGAGAACCAATTTGCCTCCGACAATCACACCGACATGCGTGCAAAGCCGCTGCACGATTTCTAAGACGTGGGAGGTTAGGAAGACGGTTGCACCACGATGAGTGAACTGCAACAAAAGATCTCGAATGACCAAGGACGCGACGGCATCCACACCCTCGAAGGGTTCATCGAGAAAAAGCAGCTTTGGATTGGAAAGAAGCGCGGCGGCTAACGAGAGTTTTTTTCGCATCCCATGCGAGTAATCGATGGTCAACTTTTTCGTTTCCCGATCGAGGCTCAGCAGGGACAAAAGCTCCGACGCACGCTTGCGAATCTCATCGCGTCCGAGACCATGAATGCGACCTATGAAGGTCAAATAATCGGTGGCCGTCAGATTATCGAAGAGAGCCAGGTTTTCCGGGATCACGCCGATTTGGCGTTTAGCCTCTAAGGATTGTTTCGGGTCGAGCATGTCGCATCCGAGGACGCGAATCGAGCCGCTGGTGGGAGCCAATAGCCCCGTCAGCATTTTGATCGTGGTCGATTTGCCTGCGCCATTAGGGCCGAGAAAGCCGTAGAACGTGCCTGGCTCTACCGTCAAGTTCAGCGTGTCTACCGCGAGCCTGCCGTGGAAGGCTCGACAGAGTGAATCGGTGGAAATGACAGCGTTCATAGGGTGGATTGGAGTGCTTCGTTAGTTTGCTCTGGACGACCACAAAATCTTCGAGTTTCGAAAAATCATACTCCTGGAATCGGGCTCTGGGCTAACGAGACCCGTAATTCGCTCTGGCTGGTAACTCGACCTTTGCCGTACTCCATTCGAATTGCCGCTACAATTCTTGGGATCAGGTTGTTTTGCGGTTTTATTTTTCGGTCGAATATTGGTGATGGGGCCCGACGTTGGCGAGACGAAAGAAATCTCCTAGATCCTACTCCCTCGAGGCGCTGCGTGCGATTCTCGATCAAGAGTTTTCATTACCAAAGCTTGGGGCAGCGTCGGAATTGCTCGGTGCTTTTGGTCTCAGTCGTACCGCCAATCGACCCGCAAGTGACCGCTCCGAGGTCGCTGATAAGTCGGAAGTTGGAGATGCCGGCCATGGAAAAAACTCCAAGTCAACCGCTTCGCGACGAACGGAATTGACGCGTTCGGAACTATGGCAACCACGTTTCCAAAAGATATTGGATCGGTTGCCTGCGACGCTTGCCAAGTTAAAGATGCCTGTCGAGGATGAGATCCAGTTCCTCGGAACGCATGCATCTACCATCGTGGAAGCTGCCTATCGGACGCCCACCGATGAATTCCTTGTCTTCGTATCGACCGATTGGAACTTGGGTTGCGGTTGCACGTGCCCAGCGAGTGCAGGGCGAGGGAACTGCGCCCATACCGCGCGTTTGCTACAGCGAGTCAGCAAAGACCTCGCTCATCCGGAATCCGATCTCGCCCAGACGGTTTCTGAGGGAGTCTTTTCCGACGAAGGCTTCCGATTGGTGGATTATTTGCCCGACCCAGGCCTTACGCAGTTGAACGGACTCGATCGCCTGATCGCGTTACCCAAGTGGACGGAACACGCTGAATCGATTCGAGTCGATCGCATTCCTCGTAGACGCTCGCGGGTCGTCTGGCACATCGAGTTGCATTGGGGCGTCGGAATCACCCCACACCTTCAAGTCGCGAACAAAAAGGGAAACGGTTGGAATCGCCCAAAACAGATCGAGTTCGCCGAATTGTGGAGCAGCGGGATTGAATTGAGCGAAGCGGATAAACGCGTTCGAAAATGGATCGAGCATGAACTGGCCGGAAATGATTTGCCAGTCATCGACATCCTGGACGCTCTCGTCGGACAACCCAATGTGTTTCTTGGCCATGGGGAAGTGGAAGTTACTCTGAGCGATGGCTGCATTGTTGTGCATGAGATTCCTAAAGCACGCAAGCTGCGACTCTGTTTTCGCGAGGAAGCTCAATGGCCTTCGACGAACGTTTGTTTCTTAGAAGATGGGATTGTGATCGTCTCTGAGATCGCCCGAAAAGTTGCGGTCGCGCGATTCGATGCCAAGCAAACAGAGATGCTTCATGAGCTGCGCCGTATCGCTGATATTCCAGCCAAGCATCGCGATGCGGTTTTGCAAAAGATGGAGATGCTGCAGTCGGTTCTCAATGTCGAGTTGCCGCCGCAGGAAGAGCTCGCGGTCGCGGAGCTCGATGCCCAACCAGTGATGCTACTTAAAAGTTTTCGTGATGGTGTCTTGGAGTATGGGTTGCGGGTTCGCGATGGTAAGGGTGGTCTTCATCGTCCGGGACAAGGATCTTTATTCCAGATCGATCGCAGCGGAGCGACGCCGACGCAGTGGGTTCGATCTGCGGCCAAAGAGATCGAACTGTGCCAACAGTGGCAAGCTCGACTCGGGATCCAAGTCACGAACTGGGACGGAGCCATCGAGGACTTCAGCGAAGCGATGCAACTCGTCGGTGCCTTAAAGGAAAACTCCCGTGACGCCCAGTCCTTCGATCAAGCTGGAGTGGTTGACGATGTTAGGGCGGTTGACGAAGTTCCAACGGCAAATCGTATCGAAGTGCTTTGGGATCCCCAGAGCGAAGCCAAGCCGCAAATAGCCGGCACCATCGGAATTGCAAACCTGCGAGTCGCCATCGAACGAAAACGGGACTGGTTCCAATTGGCTGGCGAATGCCAGTTGGGAGAATCATCGATCGGCCTCCAGCAATTGCTTGAGGCGATCGATGACAGCGAATCTGTCCGGGATGGCATAGCAGCGGGGCAGGGCAGGGGGGGTAACGATGGGAACGAGTTCGTTCGCATTGGGGATTTGGGATGGGCGAAAATCTCCACTGAGTTGCGACGGAATTTGAAGCAACTGCGAGAGTCGGTGCATAGCGAACGCAAGATTTTGAAATTCGATCATTCCGCGGCGATCGAGATGCGAGCGCTGCAGCAACGGCTTCCGATTCAAACCCACAAGGCGTGGGAGGAATGCTTGGACCGGGTCGCGAGCGCGCAGTCGATGGAGCCTGCGTTACCCGGTGGGTTTGAAGCGTCGCTGCGCGACTACCAGCTCGATGGTTATCGGTGGATGCGACGATTGTGCGAATGGGGCGTAGGCGGTGTTTTAGCCGATGACATGGGTCTCGGTAAAACCGTACAAACCTTGGCCGTGCTGCTCGACCGGGCAGGGGAGGGACCATCGCTCGTCATCGCACCGACATCGGTCGGTTTCAATTGGATGCGGGAGACAGAACGATTCGCTCCTGGAATCCAAGCCCATCTCTATCGCGAAACCGATCGCGACGATTTTCTTCGTGGCGTGGGACCCCATCAATTGGTGGTCGCTAGTTACGGATTGGCGTTGCGAGACATCGAGAAACTCAAACAAGTCGAGTGGAATATTCTCGTTCTCGATGAAGCGCAAGCGATCAAGAACGGGAGGAGTAAAACCTCGCAAGCGATCGCGGATCTCGGATCCAAGTGGACGGTCGCGCTGACGGGGACTCCGGTTGAAAATCATCTCGGTGAATTGTGGAGTTTGTTCCATACCGTCGCGCCGGGTGTCTTCGGGTCATGGGATCAATTCCGTATTCGATTTGCTAGCCCCATCGAAAAAGACAACGATCCTGAGCGGCGAGATGCCCTGCGGAAACGATTGTTGCCTTTTGTTCTACGAAGGACAAAAAAAGAAGTGCTCAGCGATCTTCCGTCACGGACGGAAATGAATCTGATAGTCGAGTTGAGCCCCGCGGAACGCAAGCGTTACGATGCGGTTCGCGCGAGTGCCATCCGCGAAGCGGAGACCATTGCTAAATCCTCCGAGGATCAAGAAAATCGCTTCCGGATCTTGGCGATATTGACCCGATTGCGTCAGTTGGCATGCCATCCTCGGCTGGTGGATGAAACCTGGAATGAATCCTCCGCGAAACTGGAGCAACTCAAAGAGACGCTGCTGCAACTCCGAGACGAAGGGCATCGTGTGTTGGTCTTCAGCCAATTCGTCCAGCACTTGCAGTTGATCCGTGCCATGCTCGACAAGGAGAGTATCACTTACCAGTATCTCGATGGCTCGACGCCGGCCAAAGCAAGGCAGATCGAGGTGGATCGGTTCCAAAACGGAAATGCCAACGTGTTTTTGATTTCGCTCAAAGCGGGTGGCACCGGGTTGAACCTAACGGCGGCTGACTATGTC
>CAIYZV010000250.1 GCA_903930765.1 uncultured Pirellula sp. | reverse complement strand
TTCGGATTGCAGGCTGCAACTCGCCTGCATGAAGCTGGAATCGCTAGTAATCGCGGGTCAGCATACCGCGGTGAATGTGTTCCTGAGCCTTGTACACACCGCCCGTCAAGCCACGAGAATTGGGGGGGCCCGAAGTCGCTGAGCGAACCGCAAGGACGCAGGCGCCGAAGGTCAACTTGATGATTGGGACTAAGTCGTAACAAGGTAGCCGTAGGGGAACCTGCGGCTGGATCACCTCCTTTCTAAGGATTTTTAGAACGTAGGATCCACTTGTGGATTCTATGATTAAGTGAGCACAAAAGTTACATCAGTGAAGCTCGTCCAAACGGGTTGGTCCTCGTGACCAATCCAGAACACCGGATTTCAAAATAGAGCCCGGCTTGGTAGAAATACCAAGCCGGGTTTTTTTATTGACCTTCGTGGCAACGCGCCGGCTTCATGAATAGGGAATGCTCTCTTGCTTCCAATAAAATCGGCCCATCTGCCATCGCGTGGTGTTACGCTCATCGAACTCCTCGTCGTCTTCGCCATCGTCGGCGTTCTGGTCGCTTTGCTCTTGCCAGCGGTGCAAGCTGCCCGAGAGGCGGCTCGTCGTACCGCGTGTGCCAGCAACCTCCGGCAATTTCATTACGACTATCGATCGGATCGCGAATTTAAGAGAGATCAGATTCGATCCGTCGAGTTGGTCAACGTCTGCCCTACGTCCACCAAGAAGCTCGGGTATCGACGGAACCCTTTTCCGAGTCTGGATGAGGCGAAAATGAGCAGCAGCAATACGATTCAATTTGTGGAGGATGGAAACGGAATTGCCCCAGGTTTCACGTTCGGTGAGTTCTGGTTTGACCCGGAGAATGTTCGTAGTGGTGAGACTTTGCGTCGCGTTCGATGCTTGATCGAGTACAAGCGGCACAGCGATAGTCTCGCGAACTACCTCTATTTTGATGGGCATGTTCAATCCATTCCGGCCCAAGCAATCGAAGATTGGTCGAATCGAGGGTATATATTTCTGGCTGTTGGGCGTGGTAGTTACAGCGACTGATAATTCGGTTTGCAGTGATGTCTTGGATTTTCTTTTGGCCAAGTTGCAAGGTGTTGGTTTAGGTTTCAAAAAGCCGTGTGCTGAAGTACCTTTCGGCACGATCGCATAGCAAGGTTACGACAACGGCATCTTCGGGCATGCTGCTTGCAATGCTAAGTGCAGCGGCAACATTCGCACCCGATGAGGAGCCGACCAGGAGCCCGAATTGGCGATTGAGCCGCCTGGTCATGGCGATCGCGTCTGGGCTGCTCACCTTGCACGTTCCATCGATCGCTACTCCTTGGAGCAATTTCGGAATAAACCCTCCCGCGATGCCTTCGATCCAATGGCAGCAAGCTTCTTCGCCGGCGAGCAGAGCGGACTCGGCGGGTTCCATGGCGAAAATCTTTGTCGAGGAATTTGCGGTTTTTAAGGCTCGAGAGCATCCGGCCAATGTGCCACCGGTTCCGTACCCCGACACAAACGCTGCGATAGGACCTGGGGCTTGTTTTAAAATTTCCTGACCCGTTTCGTGCTCATGGTCCCAGGCGTTGAGCGGATTTTCGAATTGCCGTGGGAGAAAATAGCGAGAATCTTTGGCCGCCATTTGCTGCGTCAGTTCGATTCCGTGCTGGTAACCGCTCTCGTTAAAGAGGATCAGCTTTGCTCCAAAGTGTTCGATGATCCGGCGGCGTTCGCCGCTGGCGCGTTCCGACATCACGATTGTGACAGGATATCCACAAGCGGCCCCGATCATGGCAAACGCGATTCCCGTATTACCGCTCGTGCATTCGAGAATGTCGGAGTCCTCATTGAGGAGCCCCCGCGAGTGGGCGTCGGTGATGATGGTGCGGGCGAGACGGTCTTTGATACTGCCGCTGGGGTTGAGAAACTCGCATTTGGCCCAAATCGTCCGGTTTTCGGGTTCCATGCGGAGCGGGATGATCGGGGTGTTGCCGATCAAGGCGAGAAGAGGTGCGCCGCGCAACATGATCGGATGCTTTCTACCTGAACTGGAGGTTGACTACTAGTTGACTACTATCTGTAGGAAAACGATCGATGGCTTGCCTATTGGAATATAGGCGGAAGAGGTTGGGGTGTCGCGATTCATCGCAATGTTTCTCGTCCTTTGTAGCTTTGTGCGAAATAGATCAGAACGCAGATCACCAGAAAACACAAACCGCTCCAGAACAGCCTCCAGTTTTCTTGGCCGTCATGTTCACAGTACGCAAGCCATGAGCCAGTGCAGAGGTATCCTGCTAGGTTTCCAACCCCGCCTGTCATCATGCTCAAGAGCGCTTGGGCGCGAGTGCGCCACGCGGGATCGATTTTTTTGGCAAGGTAAATCTGTGCGCTGATGTAGGTTAACGCATATGCCATTCCGTGGAGCGATACACCGATGAGAACAGGTATCGGTGAATTGGTTGCGTACAAGGCGTACCGAAGGACGCCACAGAACAAGCCTGTCAGCACAACCCATTTCAGTTGCCAACGGGCCAAAATTCCGCCGATGGCAAAGAGCACGCCCACCTCGATGACTTGGCCGAGCGACATCCATGCGCTCGTTCGTTGAAGTCCTAGGTCGGACATCAATGCAGGCGTGTAAGGATAGAAAGCCGCGAATGGGATGGCGACCAAGGCGGCCGTGGTGAAGATAACGCGGTGGTCGTGAATCTTGAGCAACGACAAAGCGTCCAATCCGAACCGTTCCCGGAGAGATAATTTGCCAGGTTTGCTGGGGATGGTGGCTTCTTTGGGGATGAACAAGGTGTAGGCGGCGAGTGCGATCCAAAGCAGAGCGCTGATTTGAAATGCGCGTGGGCTGGCATCGACATGCATCGCGCTGATCAGCCAGCATCCTGCAATCCAGCCTGCGGTTCCCATCGCGCGGATCGCGCCGAACTGCCTATGGGAGTTGCCGATCCGAGCGAAGACGATGGAGCCAGTCAGGCTGTTTGTCGGTACGCTGAGGAGCGATTGCAATTGGATCAGGAGCAAAATGAGCCACGGATTCCATCGGGAATGGATGCCCCAGGCCACTGTCCCAACAAAGCATGCGGTGCCTATGCCGAGCCAACGAAGGACTTGGATCGGTGGCACCGAGCGATCGGCCATGGCCCCAAAGAAGAGTGGTGAAAGAAGAGCGGCTACTGCAGATGTTGCGAATGCGAATGGGATGACGTTTCGAAGATTCGCGGATTCGAGAACGGATCCGATCGGTACGAACCAGGATCCCAAGGCCATTCCATGGAGGAAAAGGAGCGTCATCAGCTCAAGTTTTTCCACCCAAGTCAATTCGCGCTGCAAGGGTTGGTTCACATCAAGTTGCTTGGAAATGGGGCCGTTGTTGTCGGGCTCGAGGATCGTTGTCGGGATGCGTATTCGAAGCCGTTTTTTGGCATCTGGCAAGTCCTCTCGGGTTTTCGCTGCCAGGGCGAGGTGGTTCTGCGCTTGCAAAAGGTCGGTTTCGCTTAGAATAGAAACAGACTCGATGGGGCGTGGTCGAGCGAGCGCCGACGGGCGGTTTGCTTAACGGCATCCAATTTATTCCTTCAGAACCAAAGAGCGTGTGAGTTTGAGTTCGTTATCCCGAAGCGGTGTTTTTTCTGGCTCCATGGATGAGTCGTTGGCTCGTTTCAGCGAGAGTATTTCTTTCGATCACCGCTTGTATAAGCACGATATTCGCGGCTCGATTGCTCATGCGACGATGCTTTGCAAACAAGGTCTTTTGACCCCAGAGGAACTCGAGTCCATCGAGCGCGAGTTGCGCGTGATCGAAGGACGTTTGGATCGTGGAGAACTCCCGTTTCGGATCGAGCTCGAGGATATCCACATGCATATCGAGCAAGCCTTGATCGATGCCCTCGGGGATACCGGACGCAAGCTCCACACGGCTAGGTCGCGGAACGATCAAATCGCGACGGACCTGCGGCTTTGGGTGCGTGAGGGGCTCGATCGCGTCGATGGGTTGCTCCTCCGATTGCAACAGGCTTTTTTAGGTCGCTGCGATCGGGATTCCGGGACCATCGTTCCTGCGTACACCCACATGCAACGCGCCCAGCCGGTGTTGGCGTCTCACTATTGGCTCGCATACATCGAAAAGCTCGAGCGCGATCGGGGGCGAGTTGCCGACTGCCGCAGCCGTGTCAACGTGTGCCCGCTCGGCGGCGCCGCCGTGGCCGGTACTAGCATGCCGATCGATCGCCATTACACGGCGAAATTGCTCGACTTCGAAGGGGTCGCAGCGAACAGTATCGACATCAGTAGCGATCGGGATTTTGCGGTCGAGTCGGTGTTTGTCTTGACCATGATCGGGTTGCATTTGAGCGGTTGGGCGGAGGAATGGATCCTGTGGTCAACAACCGAGTTCGGCTTTATTAAACTCCCACAAGCCTTCTGCACCGGCAGCTCGATCATGCCGCAAAAGGTCAATCCGGATACGCTGGAGTTGACCCGCGGCAAGTCGGCCAGGGTGGTTGGCGATTTGCAGAGTCTGCTTGTGCTCCTCAAGGGTTTGCCGCTGGCGTACAACCGAGATCTTCAAGAAGACAAGCCGCCGTTGTTCGATGCGTTCGACACCGTGACGGCGTGTTTGGAGCTGGCGATACCGATCGTGGAAGGCTCCGAGCTTCAGCCTGCGGTGATCGCATCGCGATTGGATCAAGGCTACCTCGATGCCACCGCCCTTATGGAAGCGATCATGCAGCGAGGGATGCCGCAGCGGACAGCGCATCACAAGGTTGGCGCGTTGGTCGCAATTGCGAAAAGTCGCGGAGCGACTTTGGCTGAGCTCACCGATGGAGAGCTGCGTAGCGTCGACCCGAGTTTTGGCTCAGAGCTTCGGAAGAGCCTCGGGGTAAATGGTGCTATCGAATCGTATCGTTCGTATGGCTCAAGCCATCCCGAGCAGATTGCGCAGCAAATCCATCGTTGGCGAAGTCACTTCGAGAATTGCTCGATCGCTTTGGCAAAAATATCTCCGTAGATCATTTCGCCACCTTGGTGGCCGACCGCGCCCACGAGCAACGCGAGCAGGATGGCGCCGATGCGCCACGCATGGCCAGGTCGAGATCCATCGCTTTGTTTGGCTCTCGATCCCAAATAGCATACGATCAGACCGAAGATCGCAGTGGCAGAGCCCAGCCAGCGGTGAAAGAATTCGTTGCTTTGCTGTTCGGTCGCATTCGCGGCGAGCATCGTATCCCAACTCGCAAAGCCGCGGATGTCTGCGAACGACCAACCCATCACTGCTGAGACGATCGCAAAGAGGGATCCGATCACTAAGCATGCATAGCCGAAGGACGCGAAACGCTGGCCTAGAAAATAAGACAGGATGACGCTGGCTGCCGCGACTGTAATCAGTGCTATCGGAAAATGGACTACCGCCGGATGGAAGTATCCGATGGCTCGGTATCCGCGGTGGACCGACGTTTTCGACACGGCATCGTCCACGGCGATCGGAACAGCCTTGAGTTTGGCTTCCTCAGGCCATATCGCTCCCTCTTCTATCCAGAGTTTGAGCAACGCAAGTTCTGCTTTGGGGAGCGGGCCATCGGGGGGCATGATCAAGCTCTGCTTCTCGATCGTGGCGGGCTTTGCCATCAGATAATCGGTCCAGAGGGTGCTGTCCGACACGGAACCCGGAGTGATGTACCCGAGGAACGAATCCCTATCGCCGACAGTGAATCCTCCTTTGGGCGAATCCCCTTGGTGGCACGATTCGCACCTGGACTCGAGCAGGGGTGCAATATCACGTACGAAGTCTACTAGCTTTTCAGACGGTAATGCATCAGACGGTAATGCATCAGATTTTTCGGTCGTCTCCGGCTTCTTGCCGCTCGCTGGATCCGCTAGCGGTTCCTCTTGGGCCCATCCTATCGAAGCTGAGCAAAGGATCGCAACCGTCACAAGGATCGCACATTGCGTTACCATGCGAAGCCGTTGGGTGGAGAATCGAAGGGATGCGATCGCACGTGGAAGAAACATTTTGTTTCGGTAGGTACGAGTAAGGAAGCCAGACGACGAGATGCCGAAATGGGATGTGTTTACTGTTGGCTTTCCCGGCGCTGTTTGAAAAGCCAATCGTAGAACTCAGGGTTGGCGTAGGTTGCGGTCCAGCTGTCGTGCTGCAAATCCGGGTATTCCGTGTATTGGATGTTCGAGCCGACAGCTTTGAGGGCCTCTACCATTTCCCGCGAGCGGCCAACCTTGACAACAGAGTCTTTGGCTCCGTGGAAGCACCAAATTGGGAGAGATTTGAACTTACTCGCTGTCTTCGGATCGCCGCCGCCACATATGGGTGCTGCTGCTGCGAAAAAGTTTGGATAGCGTGCGATTGCGTCCCATGTGCCGTAACCGCCCATCGACAGACCGGTGATGTAGATTCGATTGCGATCGATTCCAGCGTTCTCAACCATGTCATCGATCAGTTCTTTGATGGTTTGCATCGAGTCGCTGGGGCTTTCAGGCAGCTCGCTGGCGTCTTTCGACCAATCGACTTCGGACCACTTTTTATTGTTCGGGCATTGTGGAGCCACCACGTAAGCTGGGTACTTTGTCCGGAGTTCCGGGTTGCAGAGATCTTTGGCCGCGTGCTTTAGCTGTGCCGCGTTGTCGTCCCCGCGTTCGCCGGCACCGTGCAGGAACAGGACTAGCGGATACTTCTTGCCAGGTTTGTAACCGACAGGTTTGATCAAACGGTACTTGAGCGGCTTGCCGTTTGTCCCCCCAAACTCCCTCGGCTCGAACGCTTTGTAAGGATCTGGGTTGGGTGCTGTCGCCGCTGGTTCGGGGTCTTGTGCCACGGTCGGGTTTAGGTTTGCGGACGAGAGACTGGCTATTGCTGCGATAGTGCCGCGCAGGAAGAATCGTCGGATGATGGTTCGGTTTTGAACTTGGGGGGAAGCAAAAAACATGATTTGTCTTTCGTGGGGATTTTGGACAGATCGGCGTGGGGAGGGAGCATTGGAACGCATGCAATCATGGGCAGGGTCGCATGAACGCTTGCATTTTGGTTTCGGGTTCGATCGGTGGCGGGTGGCGGGGGCAGGTGTGGGGGGCAGGGAACCGACGGCATGGTTTATCGTGGCTTCTCTATTGTAATTGATCCCTGTGGGCTTTGGATGGGGCATTTGTCGGGCGACGGTGGGGTATTCTGTCCTACGGTGTTGAGGGTTGAAAAGGAGCCCTTGAACGCTTCTCCGAGGTCGTGCTTTGCGGTACTCTTTACGGTTTGTGGATTCGGTATTTTCGCGTGACGAGTTTGTATGGATCGCAGCGGGAGGCCGATTCTGCGAGTCCTCTTTGATAATTCTCTTCGATAAAAAGTGAGAACGGATGCCGTTAATACGTCAGCTTCCAGTGGGATTGGTCAACAAGATCGCGGCGGGTGAGGTGATCGAGCGCCCAGCCAGCGTGGTTAAGGAGACACTGGAGAACAGCATTGACGCTGGCGCGAATTTCGTCGAGGTTTGCGTCGAGGGTGGCGGGATCGATCTGATCCGTATTAGCGACAGCGGTTATGGGATTGAGCCGGAGCAGCTTGAACTGGCCTTGGCGCCTCATGCGACGAGCAAGCTGCAATCGAGCGACGACCTTTTTGATGTGAGGACACTCGGTTTCCGGGGAGAGGCGTTGGCATCGATCGCTGAGATCAGCCATTTGACTCTGCGCAGCCGGGTTGCGGCGAACGATAGCGGGTATGAGCTTCGAGCCCAAGGTGGCGAGCGGGAGCCGATTCGCCCGTGCGCGATGGATATCGGGACGACGATCGAGGTTCGGCATTTATTCTTCAATACACCGGTCCGGCGGAAGTTTTTGAAGTCGCCATCCACCGAGATGGGGCATGTCATCGAGGCATTCACCCGGATCGCGCTCGCGTTTCCCAACGTTCAGATGGTGCTCAAGAGCAACGACCGCATTCTGCATGATTTGCCGCCGACGGTGCGATGGGCCGATCGCATTCGTTCGTTTTTCGGCGATGAGATCGCGGATGCATTGATTGCGGTCGAGCATGATGATGACAAGGTTCGATTTCGCGGGTATGTCGCCGACCCGAGTGTTTCACGCAGCAACAATCGGATGCAGTATTTGTTCCTCAACGGTCGATACATCCGAGATAGAGCGCTGCAGCATGCGCTCGGTGAAGCGTACCGAGGGCTATTGATGGTGGGACGCATGCCTGTCTGTTTCCTGCAGATGGAAATCGATCCGAAGGTGGTCGATGTGAACGTGCATCCGACCAAGGTTGAGGTGCGGTTTGAGGACAGCGGAGCTATCTATAGTCGATTGCTCCACGCGCTTCGGCATAAGTTCTTGACCACGAATTTGGTCGCTAAAGTGCGCGACCAATCGCCAGCCTCCATTGGTATCGGAGCAGATCCATTGGCTGTTCCAATCGCAGTGCCGTCGCAGGTTGTGGGTGCCAGCGCCTCGGCGGGGAGCGAATTGATGGATTGGGCCAGGAGTCAGGCGGGAAACTCCCCTGCATCGACCACGCATTCGATTTCCGGCCATCACCGTCTGGAGTCCCATGGTTTGGGTGGGGTTCCCCAGTTCACGCCGTTCCCGGATGCGGGGGCCCGATTGGGTGGTGGTTCGAGAAACGATCCATTCGCTCACTTCGCGCCCCCACCCTTTGCATCACCGGCGATGGCGCGGCCGAGCGCGGGCCATGAGGCCGAGGGCATTGGTGATCATGCCCTTGAAAGTGGCGTTGAGAATCGTCCGAGTGAGGCTGCTGAAGTCGATCGACTCAGAATCGATCTTCCGATACACCGCGATGCGTTCCAAGGGCATGCTCGCGTTGCGGGGTTTCAAATCCACGATCGCTACCTGGTGACGCAAGACGACGCTGGGATGGTAGTGATCGACCAGCATGCGCTGCACGAACGCATCATGTACGAGCAGATCAAGAATAAGGTGCTCTCCAAATCGTTCGAGAGGCAGCGACTGTTGGTACCTGAGCCAGTGACATTGACAGCGGCGGAAGCGGCGGCGGCAATGGAGTCGAAGGAAATGCTGGCCGAGATCGGTTTTGAGGTGGAGGCGTTCGGAGGTGATACCGTTCTTTTGACCGCTTATCCATCGATTTTAGCATCGATGGCTCCCTCGGAGATGCTTCGGCAAATCTTGGAATCGCTCATGTCGGGAGCGAAGAAGGTGAACGCTCGCGACGTGCTCGATGACATCATGAACATGATGGCGTGCAAAGCAGCGATCAAGGCTGGGGATCGGCTCACGTCGGAAGAAATAACTGCGTTGCTCGAGCAACGCGATTACTACTACGATACCCATCATTGTCCCCATGGGCGACCAACGGCACTCTTTTTTTCGCGTGAGCAGCTCGACAAGATGTTCAAGCGGATCTGATTTCGAGGGTCGGAAAGCAGACCTTTCTCTGAAAAGATATCCACGGGAATTTTCCCGCTCTTTTTTCGTACCCTCTAGTTGTGAGCTACAGTCATGCAGCCAGGGGAAAGCCTACCGTGTTGGGCTGGTTCCGCTGGTAACGATTGTTCCTAAGAGTGGGGTTATGTCGCTCCGATGATGCGGGAGGATTCGGAATCACCGAAGCCAACCGTCATGAGAGTTGCAACAGCCTCCGGGTTGCTAACGCGAGATCAGTGAACCACGTGAATCCAACTTTCCCAAATTCGAGTTTCGGAAACATTCCCTTGGGCGGGAATCGGGAGATGCCGGTACTGCCATCACCGATGGGGGCTGTCGCACCTGCGTCAGGGATGGGTCGCCAGTTGAATGTTTCGACGTCGGAAGGCATCGAAGGGTCTGTCTCTCCACGTGTTCAGCAGGAGTTGGATTACTTTAGGAAAAAAGCGATCGAGCAAGACATCGAAATTTTCGAGATGCGAGCTCTGCTGCAGTCTGGAAAAGGGTTGAGCAACATCCTCAACCTGCGTCAATTGCTGGAAACCTTCATGGCGGTTGTTCGCGAAAAGTATAGCGCCGTGAACACCGCGGTTCTGTTGAAGGACGATCTGGAAAACACTCAAGACTTCTACCGAGTCAAGGCATACCACGGGCTCGACGAACGATTCCTTCACCCGAGCGGGCTGGAAGAGTCGATCTACATGTTCAAGTTTCCTAAGAACAATGGACTTCTGTGGCAGCTGATCCATCAAGGAAACGTTTTTAGTGTCCGCGACATGCAGTTCGGTCCGCGATTCCGCCATGCGTGGCAGCAGTGGAATCTCGAAGTGCTCAAATCGGACGTTTGGTGCCCGCTGATTAAAAGCGGTGAGATTCTCGGCGTGCTTTCGATTGGGCCTCGCGAAGACGGTAGCCAGATCCCAGAGAGCGAGTATGCGTTCATCCAGGAGCTCGCCTCGATAGCTAGCACGAATATCGATTCGACGTTGAAGTACGAAAAGAACGAGCGAATCCTAAAGAACATTCAAACGCTGTACGACATCAATCAACAGATCGCAAACGTGAACGACTTCAAGCGTTTGTGCATCGAAACATTGAACCGCGCCGTCGACGTTTTGATGACGCAAAAGGGGAACTTGATGATCTACAACAAGATCACCAAGAAACTGGAGATTCGGGTCGTCTGGGGGAATATCCCAACCGATGTTCGGGACGATATCAACAACGGTGTCACCGAAACAAAGTCGTTCGATATCGGCGAAGGCGTCGCGGGGACGTGCGCGAAGACCCGAAAGCCGATTCGGCTCAACGACCGAACTCAGATTCCACAAGTTGGCCAGCATACGGTCTATTGCATTGCGAGCGTTCCAATCCTTTACGGGAACGAGCTCGAAGGTGTCATTAACATGACCAACAAAGTGACCATCGATGAAAACGGCAACAAGGTTTTGGATCCGTTGGGGCGATTCACTGACGAAGATATTTCGCTGTTGCTCGGATTGGCCGATCAAGCTGCAGTGAACTTGAACAAGGCGCGGCTGTATAGCCAATCGATTACCGACCGGATGACCGGGCTGTACAATAGCCGATACTTTGAACAAATGCTGTTCGATTTGTACACCGACTCGATTGTCAGCAAGAAGCCGCTGACCATTGCGATTCTCGATATCGACCACTTCAAGAAGCTGAATGACACGTATGGGCATTCCGCTGGCGATGCGATGCTCAAGCATGTGGGGTCGCTCATTCAAGAAATCACCCGGGTCAACAGTGATTTCATGGCTTTCCGGTACGGAGGCGAGGAGTTCTGCATCCTATTGCCGAACACAGAGCCCGCGCAAGCGATGGAATTGCTCGAGGGACTTCGTGCACAAGTCGAGGCGTTGCAGGTAAACCACATGGAGGCCGAGCTCAAGGCGACGGTTTCTATCGGTCTCGCGACATCGCACTTGGAACCATCCGATTGCAAAGAATTCTTCGAGCGAGCAGATGAGACGTTGTATGCTTGCAAGCACAATGGTCGAAACCAAATTCGCCATTACGCATGCGGCTCCAAGATCCCGTTCCAGAGCGAAGGTCTCTCTCAGAAGATTCGAGATATCTACGACGCGCAACCGAAGCCGGAACCTGGCTTGGATGAAGGCGCATCTCCTACGGTCGAGCAGTTGCAACCTTTCGAAGATTTGAACTAAACGGTTCGATGCCTTCAATTCGAGGTTCAAGAGAAGTCTAGGCCGACTTCTTCAGTGAGTTACTCGGGAGGTTTCATCCCGAGTTGCTTCATTTTTCGGTAAAGGTTGGATCGCTGCAAACCCATTCGCTCGGCCGCTTGGGTCACATTGCGGTTGCAGGCCTTGATCTGCTGCTCGATGTACCGGACTTGAAAGTCCGCTGTGGCGTCCGCGAGAGGCTTGGATAGATCGATCGATTCCCCGGACCCGCCATCATCGAACCGAGGGGAGCGAACAAAGTCGATCGACGATTCGTCGAGCGTTTCATCGGCGGTGAGGTACGCAACCCTCTCGACGATGTTCCTTAGCTCTCGAACATTGCCGGGCCAATCATGGGTCAGCAAACGCCGCTTGGCGGATGCCGAAAGGGCTGGTTTGTTCCGCCCGATCTTGTTGCAGAACATGGTCAAGAAAAAGTCAGCTAGCTCCAAAACGTCGTTTCCGCGTTGCCTCAACGGGGGCAGATTCATCGTCACGACCGTCAGGCGGAAGTAGAGGTCTTCGCGGAACTTCTTTTGGCGTACCAAGTCGACAAGGTTTTGATTGGTGGCTGCAATAACTCGCACGTTGACTGGGATGAGGGAAGACCCACCCACGCGCACGACAACTTTTTCTTCGAGAACCCGAAGCAGTTTGGCTTGGCCAGCCAAGCTCATGTCGCCGATTTCATCGAGGAAAAGGGTTCCGCCCGAGGCCAACTCAAATTTCCCGGTCCTCGTCTCGTGTGCGTCGGTGAAGGCACCTTTTTCGTGGCCGAAAAGTTCGCTTTCCAAGAGTGTTTCGGTGATGGCAGCGCAGTTGACAGCGATAAAGGGTTCGTACCGCCGTTTGCTTTGATAGTGAATTTGTCGCGATACGACTTCTTTTCCGGTTCCGTTTTCCCCGAGCAATAGCACTGCCAGATCCGTATCGCCCACCCGAGCAACGGTTGATTTCAGAGTCAGCATCTCAGGCGATCCGCCGATGAGTTGGACTTGTTGTTGTGCATCCGCGGTGAGCCGGTCACGGGCTTGGGTCAGACGCTGTAGTGTTTGCGTATTCGCGAGCGCTGCCGATGCGTGTCGGGCTAACTCGATCAAATCGCTTTCGTCTTGTGAGTCAAAACGACCGTCGACATGATTGATGACTTCAAAGACACCCATCGGTTTTCCGCGATGGTCGGTCAGTGGGACAGCGAGGAGTGAGTCGGTTCGATAACCGCTGCTGGTATCAACCCTTCGATCGACTTCGTCGTGGGGATCCGATCGGTCCCATCGTCTTGGTTGTTGGCTCTTCAGCACGGCGCCAGCGATCCCTTTATCATCGGCGATGCGAAGTGGTTTTCCTTCGATTCCGAGAGCGGGATGCCCCACCAGTTCCCTCGCGGGCTTGTCCCAAAGAAAGATGCTAGCGCGGTCGCATCTCAGCAAGCTGGTTGCGGCTTGGGCGATGTCTTGAAGCAAACGATCGAGGTCCTGGTGCGAATGCCAATTCGCTGCGACCTCGAGGATTTGATTCAGGCGAATGACATCGCGAGTTTTTTTGGTCTGCTGGTGCCAGATATCAACCGATTGAGCGATCAGTGCAATCGGTTCATTGAGGCTTTCGAGACCCGTGCTGGCGGGGAGCCCATGGCAGCACAAAACCAAATCGGAATGGCTTTGGGATGGGATGTAAATGTAGGTCCAAGGGGTAATCTGTTTGAGTTTTCTCGAGTCTAAACATTCGCTGGCATGCATGGAGTCGGGACCGACCGCTGCGGCGCGGCCTGAGGAGAGTACCTTTTTCCAGGATCCTTTTGCACCCGACAATACGACGACATAACCGCACCCCCAACGATCCCGCAATGAGTCCACGGGTTCTTGCAATAATTGGTCCAGGGTGCGCGATCGTTCGATGGCGCCGAAGAGTTGGCTAGCGAATACGAGTGTCGACATGGGGCGTTAATCCATGTCGTTTTCGATGCAGTTCATAACATCACTCATCATCTAAAGACTCTTTGGGTTCTGGGAGATAGATGCTCAGTAGAACCCCAACCAATGCATAGATCCCAGCGACGATGGCACCGACCAACGCAATTTTGCCAGGATTGGGTTTTTCCGAAGCGGCAAAGGTAAGGGTCAACCAAGCGGCCGCGGTTCCGATAATTCGGCCACCGATGTTTGCGGCAAAGCTTTCGCCGGTACCTCGCAGGTGCAACGGGAAGACGCGAGGGATGTAGTTGCCCCAGAAACTGAATTGAGAGACGACTAGGAATCCTGCGGCGAAGACCCCGAGTTTGATCATCAGCAGCGAATCCTCAGACGAGATCGCTGTGCTGATCCAATAAAACAAAAGGGGGACAAAGATGAGGGCTGGGATCTGAAAGATTCGCAGCAGATTTCGGCGGCTCACGATGATCACTGCCAAAATGGCCAAGACGGCGCGGCCGAGAAGACCGCCGATTTCCTGCCATAGGGTGACCTTCGCCACTGCTTCGTCTTTGATGTTGGCTGTAATCCCCTTTAGTTGTGGAGGTGGCACAGGTTTGCCCGTCTTCTCCGAAATGGCCGCTGCTTTGACCGCAGCCTCGGCGTCCGCATCCGCAACAATCTTTGCGTGACCGCTTAAGATCTGGGGCAGTTGCTGGATCGCACCGAAGGCGATTCCGTAACTGGCAGCGAACATCAACGTTGTCACGATGGTTGTTTGGATCAATTGTGGCGAAAAGAGCTCCGCAATGCTGGGGCGTTTGAGTTGCCCAGCGAGCTTCTTTTGTAGCCACTTCGGAGATTCCGGAAGGAACCAGCGAATGATGATCAATGGGAGTGCCGGAAGCACACCAGAGATGAGGGTGTAACGCCAAGCCTCGTGTTGGCCTTGGATTTCCGGAAGACTCTCTGCCCACTGGGCAGCCAACACATTCGCGAACCCGACGAGCAAACCGCCGAACGACGAGAATGCTTGGGTCCATCCCAGCGCCTTCTCTCGCTGAACAGGGTCGTCGAACAATTCCGCCAGCCAAGCAACCGCGGCGACGAACTCCACGCAGACACCGATGAAGACGAGGCAGCGGAAGAACAGGAGTTGGTACAGATCCGTGGCCAACCATCCTGCTGCGAATGCAGAGAAGGCATAGAGCAGGATGCTGCCCGTAAGCACTCGTCGCCGACCCCAAAGGTCGGTCAGATATCCACCGAGCAAGCCGAAAATGCCACCGACCAAGGCTGGTGCGAAGAACAGCGTTCGAGCCCATGCAGTGTAGTTCTTGCTACCTGGCGCCCATGCGGCTTTTGCATCGGGCAATGCCATGCCACCTTCCACCAACTGCTGGACATAGGGTTCGCTCAACGCGGCGATCGCAGGTTTGATGATCAACGGCAGCATCAACAGCTCATAGATGTCGAATGCGAAACCGATGGCAGCCATCGCGCAGATCAGCCACACGACGGTCGTACTGGGTCGTGTTGCGTTGGTTTCTAAAGTAGACGCAGAGTCGCTCATGGATTGCTTCTCTTGGGGAGATTGAGGTAGGAAATGGGATTGGGGCGGGAAAAATGCGGTGGTCGGTCCAAAAGCATCCGATGCATAGCATATCTACCACACGTCCCTAATGCCATGGTCCTATTTCGTGCCACGGGTCTATCAAGTGCCACGGGGCCTACCAAGTGCCACGGGGTCTATCAAGTGCCAGGGGGCCTAAAAGTGCCCGTGTAAAAACCCTTGTTAAAATAGGATGAGTGAGCGGGGTTTCGAGTCACCGCGTTTCCTCGCTTTGATCCGGAGGTAGGGCGGTATGAATCGGCTGCGATGCGACATGCTATCCGGAGCAGAGTTTGACTTGGCATGGTCTGGCTCGGAGATATCTTCGATCACCATTCCCGATCGGCAGATACCACCTAGGATCGTTTCGAGCGAATGGGCGAACTCTGCGGTATTCGGTTCTCGAAGCCAGCTGGATTCACCTGGCGCCACACTCTTTGCTCGTTCCCCGATCGCTGTTTCGATGGTGTAGTGGCCATTGACGGTTCGCAAGGAAGTTTGCAAGTTAACCGGTTGCTTATGTTGCGACACGTAGAGACCGCCGGGTTTTAGCACCCGCGATACTTCTCGAAATACAGAAGCCACATCAACTACGTAGCACGTGCTTACTGGGTGTGCGACCAGATCGAACTCTTCATCGCGGAGAGGGGCGAGATCGACCATGGAACAGTTTAGGATTCGCAGATTCATCCCGAGTTCCGCAGCGACACGTCGGTCGGTTTCGAGCATTTCAGGGCTGATGTCGACGACGGTTACCTCGGCCCCTGCGGCTGCGTAGAGTGGGCCTTGTCGTCCACCACCTGCGGCCAGGCATAACACTTTCCAGCCTCGAATATCCCCGCCGAGCCAGCCTCGAGCGTCCAGTATTTCGAGAGGCTTGCTCAGTTCTGACGTGAGCACCGGGGTAGTCAGGAAGTGTTCGCTTTTGGCCATGGCATCGTAGGCGCGTCGATTGATGGCTTCGATGGCATCGTTGCTGGGTGATTGCACGTCGCGGACTCGATTGCTGTTGGACTGCCGTGGGATGAGGATGCTGGCATGCAGGCCTGGTACCACCGGAATAACCCGACCATTTTTACTCCGCATGGGATCACGGCACATGATACTTGGAGAGTGGTGTAAGCAGGAGGGCTAAACACAGGGCTAAACACAGGGCTAAACACAGGGCGTAGTGGTCGCGACTGGTCTCCCCGACGGACTTTAAGAATTCTTTCCTTCCTGTTCCGGATCGACTATTCCGAAACGCGTTCACCTGTTGTTTTTTTCTTTTCGGGAACCGGGATAAACCTTGATCGTTTCGTGGAACAGCGAGGCATACTCGAGTTGAAACCTGCGAGGGCTGTACCGGCAGGTGGTTTGCCCAGTTTGCCTCTCTGAGGGTAACCCAACCGTGTGGTGGGGTGAGCGGAGTGTGGTTGGGCGCGGGGGAGCATGGTCCGATGGAAACAAAAGCACGATGAGTTCCTTGATCGCGAATCCGATCTTCAAGAACCTGCTGCGGGGGTTGCTGATTTGGGCTCCGTTGTGGGTAGGGACAACGCTCCTCTTCGGTGCGATGGGGGTTGGTTATGTGCTGCTCTTCAAGACGAATACTTTCTTGGCTTCTCAAGCGATCTTAGTTCGTGACGAGGCGAACGGGGCGGTGATGCGTTTGGGGCGGTTTCAAAGCCAGCCGGAGCTGAAGGCCGCTCAAGAAACGATCCTGGAGATGGCAAAAAGCCACCAAGTGGTTCGAGGAGCGCTCCAAAAGGTTGGCCCTGCGGCCCATGCATCAGGCCTTTCGATCTCAGGATGGTTCACCAAAACATCGGATGTTGCTTCGTATCCATCCAGCGCTCTGGTCGATGAAATCGCTACGCGAGCGATCTCGGTACATGCTCCCAAAGGTACTGAGTTTGGGACTACTGAGGTGATCTACATCGATGTGAACTCCGACTCGCAATCCAGGGCTTTGGCATTGAACCAAGCCATCTGTGATTCTCTTGAAAGCCGGCTGCAACAGGTTCGGGGTGTCCGTGCAGACAGCGTGATCGGCGAGTTGCTTCACGCGCGGGATTCCGCGAAGCGCGAGTTGGCCATCGCTACCGAGCAATTGCATCGGATGGAGAGTGAGTCGGGAGCCGATCTATCCGACCTGCGCGGATTGACCGATATGGTCGCTGGTGGCTCTTCGTCGCGTATCGAGTTTGATCAAATCAAGAATGAGATTCGGCAAACCGAGCAAATTTTAAACCAGTTCGAGTCCGATCATGAATTGCTCCTCAAGGCGATCGAGGATCCGGAGTCTTTGGTGGTAGCTCCGAGTGGATTGCTCAACAGCCAGCCCGGATTGAAAAGATTCCGCGAGGGCTTGGTGGACGCCCAGCTCAATGGCTCGCAGTTGGTAGGGCGATTCACGGAAGATCATCCGCTGGTTATTGCATCGCGGACCGCTCAAGGAACCATTGCCGATCGATTCTCGCATGAGTTGAAAGCGTCGTTGCTAAGTGTCGAAGCCGATATCAAGGTGGCTAGGCAAAAGATGGAACGGCTGGAAGCTCAGAAGAAAGGATTGGAGTTGCGGTTGGCGAAATTGGCGGATCAACGGGCCACCTATGCCAATCTTTCTGCGGATGTGAAATCGCGCACCGTGATTTTGGATGCGGCGGAAAAGGAATTGGCAGAAGCCACCGCGACGAGAGACTCTTCGGAGTCGGTGAGCTTGTTGACGCGTCTCGATGCGCCGATCGTCAATGATCGCCCCCTCGGGCCAGGTAACTCGACCTTGACAGCCGTTTCGGCAATCGCTGGACTCGCTTTCGGTATCGGCGTGGTTTTCTTGATCACCCCCCTGGACTCTGGCACTACGTATGGACGTCGGATCTCGGATCGACTTACCGGCCGCCGTCAGAGCGACCGGACAGAATCAGCGGTCCAAGGGAATCGTACTCCGCGTCCGCAGATGCCTGCAGCGTCCGATGTCGACTTGGCGTTTGAGCATTTGATGCGACTGAGTCGCCAAACTCCCGAAAACCGAAGTGAGGAGTCGGCGATCCAAATAAAGATCCAGGAACTGAAGTACTTTCTTTCGTCGCGTGGATTCGACCCTGATATCATGAAAACGGATTGGCCGAGCGAGCCGCTTCCAGGAACCAAACGCGTCAAGCCGCGTCCCGCTTCAACGGACGCCTAGCAACCTGTTACGAATTTTCTTCAGAGCGACCCCACGTAACAGTGCGTCGCTCGCCGCGGATCAGGGCATGTCACTGGTCAAATGCGCGGGAGTTCGGCACCCCAACCGAACGGAAAGCGTGCCAGCGAAGGTTTTCTATGGCTGGAATTGGAGCCTCTCTTTTGGGGTGAGCAGGGAATGCTAGCCCTAGTTCGATTACCTAGTGATTTGGGTAAAGGGGCTCGTTGAGGATTGCAAACGGCTGATTTCGGAGAAAAATGGGGGTTGGAAGTGTAAGATTCCCATCGGTAACCCCGCATGCTCACCTGATCGCCCCCCGCCCCGTTTCGATTCTTTCCCTCAACACTTGGATTAACCCATGTGTCGTAACTTCTTTTACGCCGCATTCTGTTCGTTCGCGATAGCTTGTTCCTCGTTCGCCATATGCGAAGGTGGCACGGTTCAGTACAACCGCGATATACGACCGATACTCAACGACAATTGCTTTGCGTGCCACGGTCCAGACGTCAACAAGCGGGCGGCGGAACTCCGGCTCGACCTGCGCGATGCAGCGGTTGAGAAGAAAGCGATCGTGCCTGGTCAACCCAACGAGAGTTCTATTCTCCAGAGGATCATGTCCACGGACGAGAACGAGGTAATGCCTCCACCTTCGTCCCACAAGTCCCTCACGGGGGCGCAAAAAGAGCTTCTCAAAACTTGGATCGCGGAGGGTGCGGAGTACCAGGGGCACTGGGCCTACCTTGTTCCGAGCAAGCCCGAACTGCCTCAGGTTCGCAATCCTGCGTGGGTTCGAAACCCGATCGATCGATTCATCTTGGCAGAGTTCGAGCGCAAGGGTATGGAGCCTGCTCCAGAAGCAGACATCCGATCCTTGATCCGAAGGGTCTCTTTGGACTTGGTCGGTTTGCCTCCGTCTCCCGAGGAGATCGAACGGGTTTTATCGGACCCATCGCCTGAACGTTACGAGAACTATGTGGATGAGCTGCTATCGAGGCAGGAGTGGGGCGAGCACCGAGGCCGGTATTGGCTCGATTATGCCCGGTATGCCGATACGCACGGTATTCACTTTGACAATTTCCGCGAAATGTGGTCATACCGAGAATGGGTGATCAAGGCGTTCAATCGCAATCTTCCTTTCGACCAATTCACGATCGAGCAACTCGCAGGGGATCTTCTACCCAATCCAACGCTCGATCAGAGAATTGCGAGTGGTTTCAATCGTTGCAATATCACCACCAACGAAGGTGGTGCGATCGATGAGGAGTATCGGGTACTCTACACGCGAGATCGAGTGGAGACCACCGGTCAAGTCTGGTTGGGGCTGACGGTTGGGTGCGCTGTATGCCACGACCATAAATTCGATCCGATCACGCAAAAGGAGTTCTATCAACTCGCGGCGTTCTTCAATAACACGACACAAAACGCCATGGACGGTAATATCAAGGACACTCCGCCGATCATCCAGGTTCCGCTCGACGGTGACCGTGAGCGTTTCGGAGCGCTCGATGGTTTGATCGCGGAGGCAAAGCAAGCCATCGATCAACGTCGCACGGAAGCTCGACCTGGATTCGACGCGTTCCTCGGGAACGTGGGTGAGCGCGACGGGATCGCTTGGGAGTCGCTCCCTGCCAACGCTAGCCTCGAGGCGCACGTGCCCCTTCGCTCCAACGATGCAAAGTCGCTCGAAGTGTTGCATCAAGGAGAACTGAGGCAAATCGGTTTGGCGTCGGATGCGACGCTCGCTCCTGGTCACGTCGGCGATTTCGCTTGGCAAGTGAACAAGGAGTTATTTCCGACCCTGCCGATCGGTGATTTTGAACGCGACCAAGCTTTTACCGTGGCGCTCTGGGTTCGTCCTGGTGCGGACAACCAGAACGGTTCGCTTTTGGCGAGGATGCATGAAGGAGACGCCCACCGAGGTTGGGATGTTTGGACGGAGAATGGCAATATCGGGACGCATATTGTCAATAAATGGCCAGATAACGCGCTCAAGGTTACATCGACGGAACGATTGACGGCATCGCGATGGCAGCACGTGGTGATATCGTACGATGGATCCTCGAAGGCTGAAGGGGTAAAGATCTACATCGATGGCCGCGAGGTTGGAAAGAACGTCGCAAAGAATACGTTGACAGAGACCATCCGCACGGCAGTTCCTCTACGCATTGGGCGTCGGCATGAAACCGCTCCGACTACCGATGCGAAATTGCAAGACATCCGAATCTACCGCAAAGTTCTCGCAGCGGACGAATTGCGAGGGATTGGGCAATTGCCCAGACGGCAATACTTGATCGGAAAATCGGCGCGCACGCCTGAAGAAACCGAAGAGCTGTACAGCTGGTTTTTGGGAGCGAGGGATGCGAGCTTTACCGCGTTGGTGGCCAATCAACAGCGGCTCGTCGACGAGAAAGGCGAGATCCTGCGTCGAGGTACCATCGCCCACGTGATGAACGAAAAGAATGAGCCTCCCAAGGCGTACATCCTCATGCGAGGCGAGTATGACAAGCGGGCCGATGAAGTGCTTCCGGAGACACCCAAGGTTTTGCACCCGATGAAGCCGGAGCTGCCTCGCAATCGGCTCGGGTTCGCGATGTGGCTGCTTCAAGAGGACAATCCTCTCACTGCCCGTGTGGCGGTCAATCGATTTTGGCAGGAGGTATTTGGCTTGGGGTTGGTGTCGTCCTCGGGTGACTTTGGCGCAACCGGGCAAATGCCAACCCATCCGGAGTTGCTCGATTATCTTGCGATCTCGTTCCGCGAGGATGGATGGAACATGAAGAATATGTTCCGGACGATCGTGACCAGTTCTTTGTATCGCCAATCGGCGAGCGTATCTCCGGAAAAGTTGGCTCTGGACCCGACCAACAAGTTCCTCGCACGCGGGCCGCGATTCCGAATGGATGCAGAAATGATTCGGGATTCCGCATTGGCGACCAGTGGATTGCTCGTTCAAAAGATCGGCGGCCCAAGCGTTCGGCCTTACATGCCCCTCGGTGTTTGGGAGGCGGTCGCGATGCCTGGAAGCAACACCCGCGATTACGTTGCCGATACGGGTGCTGGGTTGTACCGTCGCAGTATCTATACCTTCCTCAAACGGTCGGCTCCCCCTCCGAACATGGAGGTGTTCAATGCAACTGCCCGCGAGGTCTGCACGGTCCGTCGCGAACGGACCAACACGCCTCTGCAAGCGTTGGTGACACTCAACGATGTTCAGTTTATTGAAGCAGCCAGGATCTTAGCGGAGAAAACGATCAAGCAGTTTCCGGATGCGAATGATCCTGGGTCGCGGTTGCAGTCGATCTCCAACCGATTGTTGGCTCGGCCTTTGCGAGGCGAGGAGTTGGGGGTCATCCAAGGCGCTCTCAATGATCTTTTGGCGCATTACAAAGGGCACGCCGAAGAGGCCAAAGAGTTGCTGATGATGGGAGCGACCCGATCCGATGCGGCCGTTGACCCAACCGAGTTGGCAGCGTGGACTATGGGTGTCAATGTTCTGATGAATTTGGATGAGGTATTAACGAAATGAGCAGTGAAATGTTTCGAGATCCATCCGTCCATCCATTGTTCGCGGAATATGTTCGCAGCGAAACGCGACGTCAATTCTTTCGTCGGGGAGGAAATGCGCTCGGTATGGCCGCGCTCGCATCGCTAGGGATGCCTCTGGCCCATTCGGTCGGAGCCGATGCCGATACGGGAACGGGACTCGGTACCTTGCCCCATTTCGCCCCCAAGGCCAAGCGGGTCATCTACTTGCACATGGTCGGTGGTCCCTCGCAGATGGACTTGTTCGATTACAAGCCGCAGATGAACGATTACTACGACAAGGATTTGCCGGAGTCGGTACGAAATGGGCAACGGTTGACTACGATGACCAGTGGCCAATC
>CAIYZV010000249.1 GCA_903930765.1 uncultured Pirellula sp. | reverse complement strand
GCCATTCCCACCTTGAAGACCGTGACGATCAAGCTTTTGTTGTTCTCGATCCAGTCGCTAGTGGCCACAACGATTCGAACTGTTGAATCGATCATGGCCGATAGCACCGGCTCTAATGCAGAGCCGATGGTGAATACAGTCTTCTTAAGGACCTTCCACAAGACATCGATGCGATCGCCGAAGGCCTCAGCTGCTTGGGCATCTTCGGTGGCCATGGTCAGGCCCAGATTGCTAGCTTGTTGCTGCAGCTCTTCGATTCCTTTGGCACCACTCGAAAGCATCGGCAGTAACTGCGTGCCCGATTTACCAAAGATCGCCATCGCTGTCGCAGTCTTCAGCGTTGGATCGGTGATCTGTGACATCCGATCTGCGATCAATTTGAATTGCTCGTCGGGCGATAGTTTCGAAAGTTGCGCAACACTCAGCCCGAGTGACGCGAGGGTTTCCTGGGCCGACTGAGATCCGGACGCCGCTTCGAAGAGCATTTTCTGCATCTTCTTGAGCGATCCTTCGAGCGTTCCAAGGTCAGCACCGGATTGCTCGGCAGCGAATCCTAGTTCCGAGAGAGCTTCGACCGACACGCCAGTGCGCTGGCTCATGTCGACCATATCGCTGCCCATGTCGGCAAAGACCTTGGCAGCGCCGGCCAGTGGGGTGACGATCCCTGCACCAAGCATCGCCATCTTGGTCCCGATTCCTTGGAGGCTTTTACCGAATGCGTCCAGTCGCTTGGCAGCATCATTGAGCCCCTTCACCAGACGAGAGTCCTTGGTGTAGAGCTCGATGTAGGCTGCGCCGGCTTTGATGTTGGAACTAGATGCCATCGCTATTGGATCTCGCTTTGCCGATCAATGAAAACATGCTTCAGGGCTCCGATCCCAACCATCGTCCGAGGTTGAGGTCGTTTCTTGCCGTGCGGATTAAAGTCCGACGGATGGTAGATTCGCGATCGCTTAGCATCGCGATGGATGTTGGCCAGCATTGCCAAGATGCTGGAGGTGTGGTTCCAGAGAACTTGGCTGCGTGCTTCTCCCATCGCGATTAGCTCTCGGAGACTGAATGGTCCGGGATCGACGCCGAGGACTCCTGCCAAGTGCCAGACGAGCTGATCCACTTCTGCGCTTCGGTCTCGGGGTTGATCGAATCGAGGATCTTCTCCGCGTGGCTGATCACTTTGTCCCGCACCGCTTTGCCCGCTTCGATCGCTTTGCGGAGACTCGCCCTCGCGCGGGCATCGGGGAAAAAATCGATTAGTTCCTCGACGAATGCATCGGCAGCTAGTGTGATCACATCACCCGCCAGAGCCCGTCCGAAGTCTTCATCGGTGATCGACTGCTTGTCGGCCTGATCCTTGCAGAGGCAATACAGCACATCGGCCAAGGTAACGGGATCGGAGACCAGTTTGGAAAGTGACTTAAACCCATCGTCAACCAAGGCATACAGGTCGATCCCAAGTAAACCACGGATCCGTTTGACCGCCGTGACGTTGATCACGACTTCCCATGTCCGTCGCGAGTTGTCTACAAAACTGTGCATATCGAATATCCCTAAGATGAAAGTGCAGACTAAGGAATGGTCATCCACGATGGCGGGTTCAACGCATACGTGGGTTTGGCGGTGACCGAGACCGTGATGGCTTCTTCCAAGGCTTCATTACGTGAGAAGCTGGCGATGCGAAACGTTGCCCTCAATCCCTGAGAACCACTGCTTCCTGCCCCCGTGATAAGTCCATCCATCACGGCGAACTCAAGTGTGGTGTTGTTGAGGAACGCATCGCGAATGGCGGTGAAATCGGTGTCGACCGTGTCCCAAACCATCTCGAATTCGAGCGAGGCATCCTTGAGTGTGCCCACCGTGGCACGCCAGCCGTTATTGGCACGGGTGGACACATCCGCTTCGCCGGTTTCTAGGTTCAAAGTGAGATCGCGCACGTTGCCGATCAGGTCCCACGTAGGGGCCGCGTAAGTCCCCGTGTTTCTGTACAGCTTGGCATCCAAGCCCAATTTTGCAGGCATATCAGTTGCTCCTTATCGAATGATGCCTGACCACATAGGTGGCAAGCGGTCTTTGACTTTCTCGAGTGCGGGTCCCATGAACGGTCGCTTAGGGTATCTCTCTCGCCGGTATCGCCCGCCGAACTCATGGGCTTTGCCGGCGGTGCCGACTACCTCGAAGCTAGGTCCAATGAGGGCCACGCCTCGCTGTTTATCAATGGCGTACATGAGCGAACGTTTCAGTTGGCCACGACGAGTGTTTGGTGGACTGCCAGGCATCGCAGCGGATTTGCGTCTACGAATCGAACGACGAGCGATCAAACGAATTGCAGCAGCTGAATGCCCAAGGCTTTTGAAATTGCCTTGCTGCGCTTTGCGTTTGACCTTGTCGATCGATTTTTTCGTGGTGACTTTGACTGCGATCATGGTTGCGATTACGGTGCCGTGAATCCTTGTGCGTTGACGTAAACCGCAGCACCGGTGGTGATGCATGCGAAGTTCATCGCAGTCGCGGCAGTGGTCTTGAGTGGGTTCTCAAAGATGATCTCCGCCATCGGTGCATTGGCAGGCAAATGCCCGCGCCAGATGATGGTGGCACCATCCTTGAGCACGATTTCCGTCGCGACCGCCGAGTTGTTCGAGAGTTGCATCGAGCAGATGTAGCGACGCAGACCAGCGCCGGCGGCTGCTGCGATGACCACATCGTTCGTGTTGATCACGCCACCAGCAGCCGACGCATAGGCCCATTCGAGTT
>CAIYZV010000248.1 GCA_903930765.1 uncultured Pirellula sp. | reverse complement strand
GCGCTGAATCCTTCTTCGTTGTTGAACCCTTCCAGGGCGCGAATGATCGCAAAATCGATCCGATCATTGCCTCGCCCAACATTGAGCTCGCTCCGAAATGCTGGGTTGTACCCGACCGCCCCATTGCTGCAGATCAAACGAAGAAGCGATAGAAAAATGGCCGGCTTACCGAAGCCATCGATCGGGATTTCAAACATGTATTTGTTCCTGTAATCATCACCGGCGATCATGAACGCATCCCCTGCGCGGGTCGCATGCCGACTGGTGATCATGCCATTGGCGTACTTCACTTCCTCCGCATCGTATCGGCGAAGCAAATCCGTCACCTCGTCATAGGGGATCAGTGGCGAGGTCGGATTGCTGACCCCGAGCAAGCTTTCATCGCCGTTCTCATCCTTTTGAATGCACCACCGAATTCGATCGTTGGGTGCAACGCGACTGATCCGTTCAAAGACCTCGTCATGGCTGAAATACCGAAAGATGTTTTCGGTGAAACCGAATCTCAAGTGCAAGCTTTTCCAGAATCGTTTGGTCGGTTGCACAGGGCGACCTGACAGTTCGATACTCTGGACTCGCTTGTTCCCGTTGGGATCCGATGATGCCCTCACGACCATGTCTTGGATGCGGGAGGTGCCATATTCAAAGAGCGCTACCATGGGAATATCTACTCCAAAAAATGAGGGGGCTGCTGCTGATGGGTTGTTAGGTTGTGGTCTAGATTGGATGGCTTGGAAGCGATGGGGGGCTTGTCATCGAGGGATCGCGCATCGTTCATTGCGATGAGTTTTCATTCGAAATCCATTTCCGTAGAATCGGCGTTTTGCCCGCGAAACGGTCGCGATCGCCGATTGGCTTGTTTGGTGAGGAACGGAGGGAGTTCCGTTTTGCATTGGGCCAACGCATGCACCGTGCGGAGGCTGATTTCTTGGATTTGCCGGTTCATCTTGAGCGTTTTCCAGCGACCTTCCATCCACGAATACTGCTCGATCGGCTCGGCGGTGCGATGGAATGGCCATCGGGTTTGCTGGCACTGAACGATCTGTTTGACGGGATGGTCCGGATGCTTGCGGAATACACGGCCACACATCTGAACGGTGATGCCGCACCCTGAGGGCCGGCAGAAAACCGTCTTCAGTTCGGGGCAATCAAAGCCTTCGGCCAGTACCATGCAGTTGATTAGGACGTTCGTCTTGCCGGAACGGAACGCATCGATTTGGGATTCCCGATCGCTCGAGCCGGTAACCACTTCGTGGGGGATCCCTCGCAGAGCCAGTGTTTCACTCGCGGTTTGGCATTGTCCGAGCGTATGGAAATACAGGATCGATTTGCCCCAGCGCTCGGGTTCGTCCGCATACGCATGAGCGACGTATTCGGGGGTGTACCGGGGGATGGTGTAGTGATGAAATGGGGAGAGGTATCCGTCTTGGATCAAACGATGAATACCCGCTTCTTTGATGACTTTGTCGAAACAAAGTTTGATCCGATCGGTTCGGAACGGAGTCGCAGAGAGTCCCAAGATGTAACGGGGTTGGATTACGTTGTGGAGATGCGCCATGCTCTGAGCCGCATCGTGCTGGGCTTCGTCCACCACCAGCAGATCGAGGGACGCCGGAGGGGCTTTATCGAACATCGAGATCCACGAGGCTCGAAGGCCTATCTTTTTTCGATCGTTTTCGTCGGAGGCTTGCGCGAGCAAGTGACGTCGCATCGCAACCCAGCCGACTGAAAGGCCGAGCTGGTCTTGCATCTGCTTCGCGATCAAGAGCCCCATGATCGTCTTGCCACTCCCTGTGGGGCTATCGATCAGAAGGGATCGGAGTTGGTCATCGATGAAGTACTTCCGAGCCAACTCCAGGATACGGGCCTGGTAGGGTCGCGGTTCCACCACATTCTCTGTGGTCGGTGTGTCGACGAGTTCCTCTACCATCTTCCTTCGATCCTTCGCAGCTGCAAAATATTCTCGTCCGATGACCAGCCACAACAATCAGCGCTGGTTGCAAGACGCGATTGTCGATAATCCCCATTCGAGGGGGCGGAGGCTTTGCCTTGGTCGCAAGTCCCGCAAGGATTGGGAGCTGGCACTAGAGAGTCCAGAGGACGGTAGGACGAGAGCGTGCGCAACTGTCGGCACACCAAGGACCAAGTGCGATTTAAAAAAACGTTACAGCTGCGATGGACACTCTGGAACAGTCCTATTCGGGGGAATCATTCATTCCATGACTTCGGTTTCGACGCTCCCGATGTGAGGTGAGAGCATCCACCATTATTTCAATCGAATGATTCGGACCCCTCCTGCGGGTACTTCGCATGCAACCGCCCCTTCTCAAAAATACGTGCCACCCACTTACTTGACAAGATGGGGGGTTTGGGTATGATTTGATGCCACAGGAGAAACCAAATGCCTAGACCGTTGCGTGCTGAATTATTTGATCCGAACGATGT
>CAIYZV010000247.1 GCA_903930765.1 uncultured Pirellula sp. | reverse complement strand
TGGTCCGGATACTTGATCCGTCCGTGGTAGATGGCGTTCAGGCTCTTTACGAGCGACATTTTGATCGTGTCGAGCTCGCGAAGGGTCAATCCGCACTCATCGAATTGCCCGTCGAGCAATTTCTTCATTGCAATCTGGTCAACTAAGTTTTGGATTCGAGACGAGGTTGGTTCTACGAGCGCTCGCGATGCACTCTCTACGGCATCCGCCATCATCAGCACCGCTGCTTCACGCGTTTGAGGCTTAGGTCCCGGATAGCGGAACGAGGTTTCGGAGATCTCCTCGCCATCCTCGCTCTCTTCGCTCTTCTTGGTCGCTTGTCGATAAAAATACTCGACCAACGTGGTGCCGTGATGCTGTTCGATAAAGTCGATCACGCGTTGCGGGATGCTGTGCTGCCTTGCCAAGTCCGCGCCGTCCTTGACGTGGGCGATAATGACCAGCGTGCTCATGGCAGGTTGCAACGTATCGTGCCGATTCGCACCCGGCAGCTGATTCTCAACGAAGTAGTTCGGTTTGAACATTTTCCCAATGTCGTGGAAACAGGCTCCCACGCGTACCAACAATCCATGTGCACCAATGGCTTCAGCTGCCGATTCCGCGAGTGCTGCGACGGAAATACTGTGGTTGTAGGTGCCTGGTGCACGCTGCGCCAGTTGTCGGAGAAGCGGGTGGCTCATGTCGCTCAGTTCCAACAAGCTTAAATCGGTTTGGACGTCAAAGGCCTTCTCGACCAGCGGCAATAAGCCTGCCATCAATGGCCCGCACAGAATCACAAACGCCGCTTGTCTGGCTGCTTCCTGCATCAGTCGGAGCGGAAAGATGGTTGTCATGGATAGGGCACCCGTCGCGGGACCGTCAATCACACCACCACCAGATTGGCCGGTCATCACCCCCAATCCTAGGTAGGTCGCAAAGACCACAACGCCAACCCCTAGGCCGACATAGATCAATCGCGTTCGGTTGCGGATTCTTCCGCACAGTAGGATGGAGCCTGCCGCAGCGCTCGCGAGCAAGATGAACTCACTGAGATCGACACGCGTCGAAAATGCGATCACCAGCGAAACCGCGGCCATGAGCATCAGCGCCGTGGGTCGACCATACGCAATGGTGGCGGTGATCGCACAAAGGGTCACCGGGATGATTTCCGCCCGGAATGGGTCTTGGGCACATAACACCGAAACAATAATGGCCACCACGCATAAGCACAGCAACCGAATGAAGTCCGTGGTCTGTGAGATGATCCGGTGATCTAAGGATTGATAAATGAAAAAACCGCACAAGAAATAAAGTGCGGTGATCATTCCTACAAACGCTGCCAAGCGTTGTAATTTCGATACCCAACCCATCTGGCTCGTGTACGCTTGATGCTCCGCTAGGAGCAACGTCATCTCTTTGGCACCGAGCGGTTTTCCAATCGGAACGAGTGCACTAAACGCGGGATCGTAGGAGATCAACGCTGGTTTGACGTTGTTGATCGCATCGAGTCGAGCTTTGTTGCTCAAGTCCTCCCGCAACGTTAATGTTACCGGTAGATGGGACGCGAGGTAGTTATGGACCATGCGGGATAAAACGACCGAGGACGGCGTACCGAATTGGTTTTTGAACTCACGCTCGAGGGAACCTTTCAGCGTGACACCAACCTCCGCAATGCGGATGCGTGGCAAATCGACTTCGACTCCGCTCGTTTCGTTGCCCAGTTGTATGACCCGAATGAAACGCTGGTTTCCTTTTTCGCTGTCATGGCTCAACGATATTAACAATCCGAACTCTTCGAGAGGATCCAGGATCTCGCGCATTGCGGAATCGTATTTGGAGATGTCAGCGTCGGTGCTCAGCGTCTTTTTGACCGCGTCGAGTGCTTGGTCGTAGGAGAGCGGCGACTCCTCCATGTCCAAAACGGTAACACCAAAACTGTCCAGGATCTGCGTTTGCAATTTGGTGAGAGCGATAGAGTCGGCCGCGTCTCGGATCGCAAACAGCGAATCTTTGATCGCTCCGCGCAGCTGCACGAGTGGCTCTTTGCGATTTTCGTAAATGCAAAGGACTTCGCGGGCGGCTTGGATACGTAGCGCGTCGGTCTTGACTCCATCCTCGACCTTGAAAGGGACCCTCGCCAGAATGGCTCGTTGTGGGACGAAACCCTCGCGGTATGCAAACGGTGGCTCCCAGCCTTGGACGAAAATCGTAACGATAGCCGCTGCGATGATCGCGGCAGCAAAGCGAAGGATCGAATCGTATTGTGTGATCCGTTCGACCCAATCGTGCCAGCTTTGTTGGTCGATCTTAAAGCTGGCGGCTCGTTCGCTGCGAGTTTTCGAGGTGGTTGGAGTGGACATAAACGCAGGTTTCGTCAGAGTCTCTTAGCGAAAGAGTCCCTCAGCGAAGTCGAGCAGGCATCCTATCGGAGTGGGGTGGGTGGTTTGCGGTGGGCGGAATTTTGACCTGTGCCGTCATAGGCCGCGACGATGCGTTGGACCAGTGGATGACGAACGATGTCGGTCTCATTGAGTCGGACCATGGCGATCCCCTCGATTCCTTGCAGCCGTTGGGCGGCATCGCGAAGTCCGCTCGTGACACCCGAGGGCAAGTCGACTTGGGAGATGTCCCCAGAGACGACGACTTTGGAGCCTTCGCCCATCCGTGTCAAAAACATCTTCATTTGAGCCACGGTGGCATTCTGTGCTTCGTCGAGGATCACAAAGGCTTGATTCAGGGTTCGCCCTCGCATGTAGGCGAGCGGGATCACCTCGATGACGTCCTGCTCCATCAAGAACTTGACTTGTTCGTAGTCGACCATGTCATTGATCGCATCGAGGAGTGGCCTCAAATAAGGATTGAGCTTTTCCTTGAGATCCCCAGGAAGATACCCAAGGCTCTCGCCGGCTTCGACAGCAGGACGGACCAATACGATTTTTCGTACTTGCTTGGAACGGTACGCTTCCACCGCGGTGGCCACGGCTAAGTACGTTTTGCCGCAACCGGCTGGTCCGATGCAGAAGGTCATGTCGTGCTGACGGATGGCTTCGATGTAGGCTGCTTGACCCGCCGTTCGAGGCTTGATTCGGCGGGCCGCATTGCCTACCGCTACTTCGCGGGATTCCCCCCGTTCGACCGGCACCGCCGGCGATTTTGTACCCATCATTTGATGCATCACATCGGCAACTTCGTCAGGGCCCATCGGGGCGTGACGCACGACCCGTTCCTTGAGTTGCTCCAGGATCTCCGTTGCCATGCGTACGGAATCCGCTGGGCCAGCGATTCGGATCTGTCCATTGCGATGGGTGATAGCAACGCCGAGTTGGTTCCGGACCTTCCGCAAGTTCGTGTCTTGCGGGCCGAAAAGCTGGAGCGCCAATTGTGGATCGCCGAGAGTCAACGTTGACTCAGACATGGTGTTGCGCCTGTATTGCTGCTACTGGTCATGCGATACTTCCTGATCATGCGGTATTCCGGACGAGAGAGATAATCGCATCCTTGCTATTCGCGAAGTTGTTATTCTGCGGGTAGACGTAGGGATGCTCTCCCAAGGTTCGGTGTTTTTGGATTAATAAAGGTTCGCTAACACTCCGAGGTAACCGAGGATCGCCGCAGGGATGAGGGAATCGGTAACGTCCCAGATACCCCCGAGTCCAGGAATGCTCACTCCGCTATCCTTAAACCCAGCTGCCCGTTTGACCATCGATTCCGTCAAATCTCCTACAACCCCCCCGGTCGTCAGCAACCCCGCCATCACCGCAGGTCCCCAAAGTGTACCACCTAGAGAGATGCCGAGTCCGGGTAAAATTGCCTTGTAGTAAATATACGCGCTCAAGCCCGCTACGACGAACCCACCCATGAGGCCTTCGACGGTCTTGCCGGGGCTGATGACCGGCGCTAATTTGGTTCGGCCCATCCGTTTCCCAACAAAATAGGCGCCCGAGTCGGCCATCTTGACGATCAACACAATCCCGATCACATGAGCCATCCCGAATCCGGACGCGGTTGCGGCTGTGCTCATCCCAGCCATCGCCGCCGCAGGTGCTGTTTCCAAAAGGGTGGCCCCCAACGGCAAGGATCCCAACGGCGAGGATTCCATGGGTGTCGACCGGTGCAATAACACGGACCACCACACACTCATCGGAGCGATCACATAAGCGATCGGTGCCAAGCTCAGCAGCCAACCATGGGCCACCTCCGCCGCCGCATCATGACCGTGCTCGCGGTCTGCCTTGGTGTAACGAAACATCGCGTCGATCGCCAACAGCATGAACGCTACAAATTGACCGATGACGATCCAACCGAGTTTGCCCACCGGGCAATCCGTTGGATACGGCCGTCTCATCATCAGTCCGTAGAGGATTGGAAAAATCCCAGCCAACGATGCGACAACAGCTCCAAATAGGACTCGGTTGGCGATCACCATGGGCCATTTTGCGGCCATCATCTGGCTCATCTCCCACGCCGTGCCAAGACTCAGGAGGGCGAATATTGGGAGCATCCAAACGCCAGATTGGCCACCGATCGGAAAGTAACCATCGAGTGCTATGCAGGAGAAGACGCAACCGAGAATGATGCAGGCTGAAAAGAGACGACTGGCTAGCACGTTTAGTTGCCACCCGATGTTGGAGGTGCTGGGCTCGGATCAAATGACGGCGTTCCGGTCGACGCTGCCGGCGGATTGCCTGGGGTAGCCACCGGCGGATTGTCTGGGGTAGCCGCAGGCGGAGTCGCTTCACCCTTCAAGCCGTTAGGTTCTTTCTCTGCGTTGCCTTGCGATGTGTTGCCTTGCGATGTGTTGCCTTGCGATGCGTTGTTTTGCAATAAGTAGTCTAAATTCTCCCACTCGGATCGAATTTTTGCCGGCAACGCATCGCGGATCATCTTCTGCTTCTCAGCAACCATGGTCGATGAATCGCGAACCGCTCGATCGTAGTATTCGTTGCTTCCCCCATCGCGACGCCCACGTTGCATCACCCAACCCATCTCAATCCCTGCAATCGTTCGAAGGACATCATCGGCATACGGAGAGTTCATAACTCGGCGCAAATTCATTTCGGCGTTCGCATAGTCCTCCCCTTCGATGCGAAGCCGCGCTATCTGCAAATCGGCCTTCAGTTGATAGTTGCGGCTGATGGCATCGCTCGGTGGAAAATACTCGGAGACGGCATTCCAGTTTTTCAAGTTGTTTTCGAGGATCGCTACGGAATACTGCCGTTGGATCGATGGCTCGCGAGGTACTCCTGCCGTCGTTGCTTTTTGATTGGAAAACAAATCGAGCCGCAGGAGAAAGAATGCCAGCAGCCCCGAAACGACCAGTGGGATCGCCATGCTTATTGCTGGGATCAACCATTTTGACGATGCGATCGAAGTGGCAGTTGCGGCCGCACGATCTGCTGATGAATTAGCACCGCTCCGCCCCATCAAAATTTGCAGTTCCTGAGTTGATGCGTTCGACGAAATCGCTTGGTGATCGATGACTAATCCGGAGAAGGGCACCATCTTGTCGCCACGCCCCTCCAAATGCTGATCGATAAACATGCGCAGCGAACGAGCCAACTCCATCGCCGACGCAAACCGCTCTTCGGGAGTCTTGCGAAGCAATTTGTGGATGATGTCCACAAGCTCCTTCGGCAAATCGGGCCGAATCTGATGGAGCGGAGTCGGTTCCGCTTGGACATGTTGCATCGCCAACGCAATCGCCGTGTCGCCGGAAAAGGGGGGGCGTCCCGCCAGCATGTGGTAAGCCGTTGCGCCCAAGGAGTAAAGGTCGCTGCGCGAGTCGACGGATAGTCCCTGGATTTGCTCCGGGCTCATGTACAACGGAGTACCCAGGGTCACTCCGACCGCAGTCAAATTCTGATTCTGGCCACGCGCCCGCGCCAAACCAAAGTCCGCTACTTTCACTTCGCCATCCGGCGTCAGCAATAAATTGTCGGGCTTGATATCGCGGTGCACCAAACCGATCGAGGCCGCCTTTTGAAGGGCCGCGGTCGCTTGCCAAAGGATCGATATCGACTCCTCGAGCGGCAGTGCTCCCCGTCGCTGTATGAACGCACTCAAATTGCTTCCAGGCACGTACTCCTGGGCAATGTAGTGGATCGACTCGAATTTCCCCACATCGTAGACTTGGACGATGTTCGGATGCATCAATGAAGCCACCGCCCTGGCTTCCTGGAGAAACCGCTGCTCGTGCTCGTCGGATCCGACAAAGTCCGCCCGCAGCACCTTCAAGGCCACGTGCCGGTGCAAGGAGTGCTGGAATGCCAAGTAGACCTCGGACATACCTCCTACACCCAAGCGATGCAGGACGGAAAATCCCGCGATCGTTTGCCCTGTCAAATCTTTGATGTCGTTGTATCGGTTCATGCTAAGACGAATTGGGTGAACGCTCAGTCCCCAAAAATGACGGCGATTCGCGACCGCTCCCACGCTTTGTAAGGAACCAACAACTCGCCATCCTCCGCCCTCAGTTTATCACATTCGTACCCGCGGTAATCCACCCGCCAGCCACCAACGATATTCTTTAAGCAGGACAGCTTGGCCGTTCCCGATCGACCCGCAGTTTCCACCAACCAAAAACAAGCGTCCGCAGGCACCGTGTTTTCGGTATCACCTGTATTGTCGGCTTGGTTTTCCTCGGAATTGGCTGCACCCTCACCCTCATTCGTGCGCGATCCACCGAGCAAACCATTTCGGTCTGCGGATACCACCAACGGTGGACCGGGATCGATGACGGTGAAACGGACGTTGGGAATATTGCATTGAGCCAGCCACGCCCCAGAGTCGACGGCAGCCGCCCGACTGCCTACTGCCGGACTGCCTACTGCCGGACTGCCTACTGCCGGACTGCCCGACTGCCCACTCCCCGACGGCCCACTCCCCATAGCCAAATCGACCGGCGGCAAAATCCATGGCTCGCACGTCCGATCGATCGCCGTCTCCCAAGCTCTCGGCCAATCCATGCCGATGGAGAAATGGGACTGCGATCGCCCGGTCGGACGGATCGGTAAGGCGCTCACCAACATGTTCGCTCCCAACCGGCGATGGAAGCTGAGCCCTCGCGTGGCAAAGTAGATTTTATGCTCCGCATCATCGATCTCGATCAGATCGATGGTCCCTTGGAGCGGCGTCCCCCACTTGCTCGGCATCCCATTTTGCCAACTGGCCACAGTCGCTGCCTCGCTCGCCCATACCATCCGCCAAACAGGGTAACACCGATGCAGGTCGATCGCATCGCAGAGGATTTCCACGTCGACCCAACGCGCTCCCATCCAAAGCGTGTAGCGGATTGTAATCCGCGAGGTTTGTGCAGTAGCTGCATCGGCAGAGCTGGTGCCCGCAGAACCGGTACCCGCAGAACCGGCGCCCGACGGATAGCGAATGGTCCCTTGAACCTCGATGGTTCCCCGAACCTTCGAGTTCTCGACGATACGCCACGTGACGTTCTCGAGTTGCAGGAAACTGGCATCCTCGAGCTTGTGGCTCGGATCCAGCGGATGCGGGACGATGGCTACCATCCCACTCAACCGATTCCCTCGCTTGTTGGCAACATACATCGATCGCAAATGACCTCGAACCGGGTCGATCTGCAATTCCATGAACTCGTTGGCCAAGGTCCCATCGTTCTGTGCGATTGCCGAACGCCCACCGAAGACCTTCGAAAACCAACCGGTCTTGGAAGAAGTTGGTGTTGGGACTGCCGATGCGGAGGTTTGCGTGCCTCCACCCTTGGTTCTCCACTTCGCAAATCCATAGGGAGGCACATCGATGATCGCATCCATCGACACTGCGGCACCCTGCCCACGGGT
>CAIYZV010000246.1 GCA_903930765.1 uncultured Pirellula sp. | reverse complement strand
CGTGACCATCAATACCTTTTTGACCGTCTTCGATGAGATCACATGGGACATCCATGGCAGCAAGCCATTCACGTCGATCGATGGGATGAAGAACATCGTCGCGCCGATGTACGACCAAGGCTACTCAGCGCTGATCGAGGACTTGGTCCAGCGCGGGATGCTCGATGACACCTTGGTTTGCAATGTGGCCGAGTTTGGTCGGACGCCGAAAGTGAATCCTGCGGGTGGTCGAGACCATTGGCCTGGTTGCTTTACCGTTTACTTTGCAGGTGGTGGGGTCCAAGGAGGGCGTGTGGTCGGCGCGAGCGATCCGATCGGCGCGGTACCTGCGGATCGACCGACGGAACCACCGGAGATCATCGCCACCATCTTTCATGCGATGGGACTGAACATCGAGTCCCATCTCCCCGGACCAGCGGGCCGACCATTTCCGTTGGTGGACTTTGGATTCCGCGAGATCCGCGAATTGTTTTAACAAATCCGCAGTGCTGTCCATACCAATGACCCACCACCCGGCGCTGACGCTGAGGGCTCCGACACGATTCGCGAAGCGAATCAGCATGCCCGCTTCGCATTGCAGATCCGAGCCACGCGTGTAAGCAAGTGGCGACAGGGCGTTGGACCCGCTATCCCCCGACGCTAGTCATGACCGACCCATCGGAACGATCCATTCCAATGCGTCACAAACCCGAGTGGTTGAGCGACCGTATTCCAAGCGGATAGAAGTTTGGATTGGATCATGAAACCCTTTCCGCGATGTAATAGTTCGATAACATTCGGGGAAATGGCTCGTTGCTTGCTTTTTAGCCTGCTCCGAGTCAAAGCATGTTGCACGTTTGCACTCGAGAACTTGGCCGGCGTATTGCGATGAGGCCACAAGTGCCTCGTTGGTAGGGAACGCGGAACAGCCGGGATCTTACGCAAGATCCACTATCTTCTTCGCGGCTTCGCGTGAGGTCGATCAAGAGTTACTCGCTTACCATCTCTTTACGACCGAGAACTCGATCATCCGCTGGGCGGTTAGTTGTTTATCACTGCTCAATAGGTGTCTCGGCTGTCGGCTCCGGAAGGGTCCAGTAGAGGAGATCGTTATCCACAGGCCATGGAAGAAGGTGTCGTTCTTGAGGAGCAAGGGATGATTGGAGTAACGTCTGGACATCATTTAAGAGAGGCACGCAATCTCCATAGTAGGAATGCCCAAGCAAATCCGTGTCGATCTCGGATGCGTCCACCGTGTCAACATCATGCAATACGAGAGCTCCGTGCGATGAGTCTCCAGCTCGGAAGCTGTCATTGAAGTTACGTGAGAGCATCAGGGCCAAATCGTTCTTCGAGCAGTAGAGAGTGGTTCGATTTGCGGTTTTCGTTAGTTTAGGCGCGATTTGAAGGCGAAATACCTCTCTGTCGATATCGGGTGCAGCGAGGATGATTTGATCAAAAATTTTGCCCTTCTCACCCAATTCGGCGATCGCGCGGCAGGTTGCATCAGCACCCATACTATGCGCGACGACATGGATGCGTTCCGCGTTTACCTTTTCGGAAATATCGAGAAGAAATTGTTTAATGACGTACCGGCTAAACTCGATTTCGTTTCGGTCTGAAAAGTAGTGACGCATGCTCGCACGAGATGGCCAACTAAAGAATATCGGGACACCTTGAAAGTTGAGGTCGTAGTGGATTTGTGCAGTTCGTCTTGCTGCATTTTCGAAATCAACATTGAATCCATGGATAAAGACGAAGCATGACTTTTCGTTGGTTGGCAACGATGCGAGCCGGGTTCGCAGAGCCTCGAAAAAGGCTTGTTCCTTCAGTGCCTCGGTGCTCTTCAAGACGACGTGCTCCTGTTCGTTTTCCGGTCCAATAAGGGGGCGTTCCACGGCTCCGACTTGATGACGCGGTGGGATTGAGACTTCACAAGTACCGTAATGAACTTTTTCCGCTTGGTCTCGGTGCGGTCCGAAACTTGGTCCTGTCCCTAAACGCCAATAATGCTGGAGTTCATTGCGAAACGAGCTCAATTCCCAAATCACTCCACAAAGCATCAGTATTGGTATTAACCAACTCAGGCAACCCGCCTTAATCCTTCCCTCACGCGGTTTGCTTCTAAGAAAGTTGACCATTGCGATAATGAACAACAGAGCCATCAAGGGATAGACGGCGATCTGCCGAAGTGTTGGCCGAGGCACATCAATCAGTTCCCGATTGGTACCGTAATAAACGGTAACCACTGTCGGTTTCGCAGCATCGACTTGCCGAGGAGTGCGCAGATTTTTGGAGGCGACTGCGCCCTTGGCAACAACTGCGGCTTCTTGATCCGGTATTGCCCTCGGCGGTGCTGCTTTGTACATCGTCCGCTTTTTGGTGGTGCTCAACGAGTCGAGGATGTCCGAAAGGATTTCCGCGAGGAGCGGCAATCGGGGATGATCACCTTTGAAGGCCTCCAGTAAGCCAGGTATAGCGTTTATTCCTTTGTTCTTAATTTCGTGAGCAGTGCGATGCGCCGAAGTCCAATTGGGATCGGCGATGAGGTCTAGCAACGCTCGCAAATCATCATCGGGAGTAGCTTCTATCGAAAGGGCAAGTTGCTCAAGACCCGCGATCGCAGCGTTGCGAGCGATGGGATCCTGTGTGTCCAGGTATTCCTGAAGGATGTCACTAAGGATCGGTTCAAGTTGTCCAGTGCGGCGCAGCGCGATTCCCGCTTGTTGTTGCACCTCCGCAAACTCCGATTTCATCGCATCGATTAGTAATTCCTTGCGTTCGATTTCGGACGCATTTTGTACTCGGCTGAAGTGATCCGAGAGGATACGGCCTCTGCGTTTAGGATCGTTAAGTCCATCGCGGATATCCTGTAACGTTACCTCCTTGAGATTTGCCAACGGATCATCTGCCAAAAACTCGTGCGCCCAATCGGGTTCGTCTTTGGGTGTTTTTGATGGCTGATCTGTTTGTGCTGCAGTCCCCGAGTCGGCGTCCGGTGCGGCTTGACCGTGCGTCATGCCACAAGAAAAAGTAAGCAGAAAGGACGCGATGGCGAACCGCCAAATTGCAGCGGATCGGAATGCCTTGCATCCAGGAAGTATTCGGCGATGGATGGAATGGAATAGGATCATGATCGATTAGTATTTCATCCTCATTAGAGCTTCGAAGGTACCAGTGCTGGCGTCCCGGATAGTCAGTCTTACGATTTGAGGAGACGATTTGATTTCTTGCACGACGGTCTCCGTATCGGGAGTGGGAGTCCCGTTGACAGAAACAACGACTTGTTGCGGTTTCAGTGAGACAAATCGATCATCATGGATGAGAAAGACCTGACTGGCGGGAGATTTCGCAGAAACTTCAGTAATCACTGCTCCCCGCCCAGGGAAGTCTCGCACGAGCATGCCTGTCCGAGGACCTTCTGCGGCGGGCATATCGGGATAGGTAAACGCGAAGATCGATTGGTCTGTCTGAATGGGGGCTCCTTTGGCGATGGAAGCGCCCTTGGGATAGTAGTCATGAAACGATTTGTGGACGATGAGTCCCACCCCTCGCACCAATTCATCCCAAGAACGGGAATTGCCCTTTTCTTTCTGAGTCCAATTGAGCCAAGCCAAACTGAAGATGGAACCCGGGGAGAACGGTTCTTTTTCCATAGGTGCGAAAAACGCGCTTTCGCCTGGACTTGAACTGTTGATATCGACCACACCCGCGGTTTCAAAAAATAGTTTTCGGAATAGCGGTGTCGGCTTCGCCGGTTGAGAGACTCGGATTCCGGGTGCTGCATAAAGGTAGCCATCGCTCCGTGTGTTGCAGCAATCCGTGATCAGGGCAACCATTTTCGCGTTTTTTTTCATCAGGGCATCGAGCAAGTCTTTTCGATAGAGTTTGCCTTGGGATAAAGCCAAGTAATGGCCGTTGTCGTCGACTGCTCCATGTCCGGAGAAATAAAAGAGGATCGAATCGTTCGGCTGAACATTGATCCTTTGTACGGCGTCGAGGAGGTGTGCTGGAGAGCTGTATTGATCTTCATCGATCTCCAGTCTGGAAAAATCCATACCGCGCTCAGGCATGTTTTCCGAAACCAGAATCCAGACGTTGGTGAGGTCCATAGCTACTGCAGCTGTGTACTTGCCCCATCCAGCAGACGGCGAGAGATCTCCCACCGCGACGGTGTGTAGTCGTTGAGCATGCAGGTTCGGGGTGGTGAAGCACAAAGCTAAAGCGAAAAACGCGAATTGGATTGCGCGAGTCATGTTACATTCCTCTCATGGTCCTAAGAACAGGGTGCGTACCGTTTTCATTGGGATCAATGAACATATCTAGCACCTCCCGGTTGGGATAAATCGCTCGTTTTGCCGGATAGTTGTACTTGGGTCTGTTTACGAACGCTGGAACACCGATGTTGTCGGCGAATAACTCCGCAGCGCGTTTGCAACCAAAGTCGTATTCCTGTTGCCCTGTGAGATCTCGGACCTCGATATGGCTCTCGAACTCATAGTCGGGATTGATCTCTAGGTCGGACCAATACTCGCTCAAGAATGCGAGTTGTTCGCAATCCGCTAATAGCCAGTTTTTGAGCAGGATACGGGCTACTAATGGATTGTGCCGCCAACCTGTGCCGAGCACGCGTATTCCAGGGAGCATCCGCCGCACATCTTGGCCGGGGATCGAAATGACATAGCCACCTGTATACGACCTTTGGCGAATGGTCGACGGGAAAGGATGGGTATCGCTTGGAAGGATTTTATTGGGCTCGCGCTCCACAACGGATGGGAAATACGATGGTTCAGCGACCGATGCCAGGATCGCTGTTGCAATATCGTTGGCGTCTTTCATGAGTCGCAAATCGGCAGTCCGTTCCTCCTCTGGAATGCGACTGAGAAGTGAATACATCGACGCATCGACAAAGAATGTCGCCGCCTTTCCGATTCTGCGCGTTGGGCCCAAAACAAGGTTGGGATGATCTCGGGAAAACTGCTCGGGGTGGAGTTTGTAAAACTCGTAAGCCTCCGTCCGCCATAACACATCCATGTTGCTCGGGTCGAGTTCCTTCAAATGGGCGGAAGACAAGTTTCCACGGGGGTGCTTGCTGTCGAGAACCTCTTTGTTGGACGCCACAATGAGGCAAGGGTACCGTGGCGAGGCATGGCTGCGTTGGACAATCTCATCAATGCTCTTCGCGTCTTTCCATTGCGGAACACCGAGTGCGAATGCGATGTATTCTCGAACTTCCCAATGTGGTATCTCCGTAGAGAGGCCTTTCGAGAGTTTTGAGATCTTGTTATTCACATCCTCCATATTGCGGACCG
>CAIYZV010000245.1 GCA_903930765.1 uncultured Pirellula sp. | reverse complement strand
GTCATCAAAATCGAAGGTCTCGAAATGCGCTTTCGCGGTTGCGAAGCTCTGCGCGGCGTCGACCTGTCCGTGCAACCCGGAACGGTATACGCATTGCTCGGTGAAAACGGTGCTGGCAAGACCACCATCATCCGCATCCTGACCGGCTTTCAGAAGCCGACGGCAGGAACGTGCCGCGTGCTCGATTTGGATCCGAGCAAGAAAGAGGATTCGCTGAAGATCCGGCAGAGGATCGGTTATGTCTCCGATGCACCGGCGCTCTACGACTGGATGACCGTCGGCGAAATTGGTTGGTTCGCATCCTCCTTCTTCGCCGAAGGGTTTATCGATCGGTATCGAGCATCCATCGAGCAGTACGAACTTCCATCGGATCGCAAGATCAAGAACTTGAGCAAGGGGCAGCGGTCCAAGGTGGCATTGTCGCTCGCCTTGGCGCATGACCCCGAATTGCTCATTCTCGACGAACCGACGTCGGGGCTTGATCCGCTGGTTCGACGTGAGTTTCTAGAAAGCATGATTACTGTTGCAGCGACTGGACGAACGGTATTCCTCTCAAGCCATCAGATTGCCGAGGTGGAGCGTGTAGCCGACCAGATCGCCATCTTGCACAAAGGCCGACTGCAGCTCGTCGGCAATCTTTCCGAACTCAAGGAATCGATCTCCATGGTTACGGTCTCGTTGACCGATCCGCTGGTCAGTCTACCAGACCCATCGGCAACGTCGAAAATCCTGGCAGAGATCAACGAGGGGCGTCAAAAACAGTTTGTGGTTCATGGTGCTGGCGACGAAGCGGCTGAGTTCTGGAGGAATTGCACTGGGGTTGCAAGTGTTCGGGTCCAGCCCGCAACACTGGAAGAGCTCTTTGTGGCTTGCACGCGCGGCGATTCCAAGTACGCCCACCGCAAGAGCGAAAGCGGTAACGCAGGCCGCCTATCGATGGAGGCACAACGATCATGAGTCGTCCAACTATCGCAAACGCTTTGGTATGGAAGGAGCTCCGGCAGATCGCCCCCTTGTTTTGGGCAGTGTTGGGGCTCGGGGGAGGACTGAATCTCCTGATGATCACGCTGTTCTTGTTGACAAGCCCCGGCGGTTCTGGGGCGATCTCTCCCTATTCCTTCATCGTGATGCCGATCGTCTTTGCCACTGGGATCGGTGTCCTTTTGGTCGGTGTGGAAAAAGAGAATCGCACGCTTCAGTGGCTGCAGGGGTTGCCCGTTAGCTCGGCGCAAATCGCCAAGACCAAGTTCATGGTTGCGTTGGTTAGCCTCGCAGCCGTTTGGGCGATCTCGCTCCTCATGCTCTGGTTGTTTCGTATCGTCTTCCAAGGGCAAGTTGGGATCACTAGGTCGGAAGTGGGTTCCCTAACAGCAAGCTATTTTTATCCGTTTGTCTTTCCGACCGTATCCTTTTTTCTAGGATTCGCGGGGCTCGCGCTGGCGTGGCGAGTCTCTTCACCGATGCATGCGCTGTTGCTGCTGATCCCTGTCTGTGGTGTCGTCTGGCTCGCATCGGAGTGCTTGAAGCTCTTTCTCAGACCTCAATTTGGGTCTACCCCCGATACTTCTTCCGTCGATTGGGGAATCAGTTTGGCCTGCTGGGCCGTCGGCATTGTGCTGGCCATGATTTATGGTTGGCTGGCCAGTCAACGCGATCTCTCGGTCCGCTCCACGTCGACGCCGTGGTTTGGTCTATTAGGGAATGCTACAAGGACATCCGTCGCAGCGCCTCAATGGTGGCGATGGGCGTGCGTGCCCCAAAACTCCGCCATGCTTTGGCAATCGCTTCGTCAGAATTGGTTGCCATGGTCGGTTTTGATGTTCGTTCTATTTTTTGGAATCTGGGTGAGCGCATCGATGCCTGAACTCTTGGGGGGCCGAGAGGATCAGGCCTTTCTCGCCCTCGATCGCACGGACCCTTTCGTACAGGTGTTCATGGTCCTCGGAGGAGTCGCTGTCTGTTGGCTGGGTTGTTTCGCATTCCAAGGAGACAACATCGCCAACAGGATCCGATTTTATGCAGACCGCGGGGTTTCGCCGACACGTGTTTGGATCACCAGGCATTGGATTCCCATTTTGATCTTATTGCTCGCGACATTCTGGCGATTGTTCACCCGTCGATCCGCAGCGCGTTGGGATGGAGCCGACCCTCAAGTAATCCTTGGGGACTCGATTTGCTTCTTCCTCGCGGTCATGGGAACCTACGCCGTGTCCCAGTGGTGGTCGCAATGCATCAAGAGCCCACTCATCAGCGTAATCACATCCCCACTGATCGCAGGAGTCTTTGTCGCCTACGGTCTCTTTGCACATCTCATGTTTGAAACACCCCTGTGGTTGCTCGGGGTATCACTCACCCTCCTCGGTGTCGCGACGTGGTCGCAGATGAAAGATTGGATGGACCGATCGTTCGACCGACGATTTTTTGGTGGCCATGCCGCGTGGTTGCTAACGGCAATGGTGATTCCGTTGCTGCCTGGTATTTGGGCGATGCTGACCGCCAAACCAATCGATCCCGAGATCCGAGCCGCACTGGAAAGGACGTGGAAGGAAGGGAACATATCCGATGACACTATGCTCGGATCCCGCATGCACCTGCTCCAACGCAATTTTTCTGAATCTCAAACAGTCGACAAGGTACAAAAAAGATTCGAGAGCAACGAGGACGTTCGCGCCGAGTACCTTCGCTACTTGCAATCGGACGAGGAACGGACTGTGCTTCAAGGACTGCGCAGTAGCGACTTTGTTCGATTTTGCCTCGCAGAACTCAGCAGCAGCCAATCTGTTGTCGTCGCCGATGCCTCAGATGAGCATGTGGCAACCTACCGTTCCATCGCGAACAGTATTTTCGAATCGATACGACTGATCCGATCGACCGGTTCCCTTTTAGCGCAAGACAATAGCGAGATTCTGGAAATGGCGTTGCTGCGTGAATGCAAAGCGACCAACGCTCGGGAATCGCTGGGAGAGGATCTGTACCGCAAGATTGCTGTGTTCCTGGCAGATAGCGATTCTCGAGACAAGTCCCGGAAGCTCAAACTGAGTCGAGCTTGGAAAATGCAGAACCAATACGAGCGATCCAATTGGTTTTCCGACTGGGGCTATGACTTTGGGGCATACACGATGCCTTATAAGACCACGAACCCATCGCTCCCAGGGATGCTTCGCAGGAGCCGCGAACGAGACGCACTCGCCGCCAATCTTTGGAACCTGCTCAATGCACAGTCGCGCGATGAATCGGCGGCGCTACGTAAAGAGATAGACCCAGACAATCAAATCAAACAATTCTCGGATTGGGTCGCAGGGACCTCGTATGTGAACGCACTCGACATCCTTCATAGTTATCCAGGTAGCCATTGGCGAGGCGATTGGGAATCCGAAACAAAAGCATTAATGCTCACCCTCGATTCAGAACCTGCAAAATCCGAAAATGGAGGTGGCCGATGACTCGATCATCCATAGCGAAGCGTGCGTTGCCTTGGTGGCACCTGGGATTGCAACTGACGACCGTTTTGGCGGCCATCGCGATCGTAGCCATTGCAATCCAGTTTGCCAGGAATGAATGGCTCGCAGTCCAATCGTTAAGAGCATTCTTCAGCCAACAACCTGACAAGATATCCGTGGGAATCCTAAGCAAAGCACTCGGGAGCAACCGAAACAGGGAATCTGCGGAATTGCAGGGACGTATCTCCGACGAAGCTCGAAGTCCCTACCTGCAAGCTCAGATTCATAATCTATTGCTGGTCGCCTCTGATGAACCAGAAGATCTATGGTGGAAGAGCCAAGAGATCGAACGAGGCGTGCGCGGTGAGTTCGTAGGATGGGAAACCAATCCGGAGATGCTAACACGATTCATTGAGGAGCAGCGGCAATTGCTCACAAGCATTCATCGATGGTGCGATGACGACGAACCGGCGTTATTTCCTCCGAATCAGGAACTAGGTGTTATCGCAAGATTGCTGTACCTCGAATGCGAGGATGCAATCCAAAGATCGGACCCGGAGCGAGTCCTTCAATCCGTTCACTCCTTGGGTCGGTTATCGCGGAAATTCGAAAGATTCAGAGAAACCTTTGCAATCGATCAATTCTCGCAAAGCATCTATTGCGTGGCCTTGCACCGCGCTCTCGACAAGCAACTCCTTCCTCTCAGTGAATGGGAACTGATCCAAGAGCAACTGAGAAAGTCCCTGTATGGATTCGAACAGTACGAACTTTTCCAGCAAGCTCAAAGAGTTGCGGCTATCAAAAAAGATTTCGATGCCTGCGTCGATTTGGGGAGTCTGTGGACCCATGCGTTGCCTAGCATCAATTGGAAGCGACTCCATTACAAGCAAACCGGCTCGTTCAGAAACGAATGGGATGGTTTTCCAGGCTGGTTCGCACTTCCCGGACGATACGCTCAATCGGTGATCCTGCGGTTAGCTGCACTCCGATTCATCGAAGCCACCGGGAAATTACCGGAAGAAGCGAACGACCTCGATCCGTACGGCGCCACAGCGGCCGTTTGGACAGATCTGCTCGAGGGGAATGCATGGAAATACCGCCGCACCGACTCGGGCGGTGGGACAATATCTTTGTCAAGGGCACCCAGTCGTGTGCTCGGTGCCGAATTTCGGTTCCCAGCAACCATGGTGTTCGAGCCAAAGACACAACCCGTTCCTGACTCGCAATAACGGTCCCGTGATCCCATTGAACGCACCATACTGACCACTCCGTGGCTCTGAGCTATACTCCCAACTCGAACTATAGTTGCGAGTCTCAACCTGCGCTGCAGGTTCGTCGCACGCTCGGGAAGCTTCACGTCATGGGGATTCGGTATTGTTTTACCTTTGGGCCTTGTTGCTGACACTCGCCAATATCGCGGCATGGTGCCTGAACACTTTGTCGCTACCCGGCAACTGGTTGATCGTCGGACTATCGGCTCTCTTCGCAGCCTTGGTCCCGTCGCCACAAGGTCAAGGGATCGGCTGGACTGGTGTCGCGATCCTTGCCGGACTTGCTGTCCTCGGGGAAGTCGTCGAG